>DAONLM010000142.1:0-7926 GCA_035406685.1 Spirochaetota bacterium | reverse complement strand
ACTTATAATTTTCTAAGATAGTATTAATGTTATTCATAAAAAATCCTCCTTTAAATTATTATAAAAATTATTTTCTATATATTAATCACAAAATTTTTAAGAAAATCCTTTACAACTTTTTTTAAAAAATTTAAAAAATTTTTGCCTAAAAATAAAATCGCACCTTAGAATTTATTTTTTCTTATATAATTTTTGACAAACTATTAAAAATAGAGTATACCATCCTTATGAATATTCCACTTAAAGATGTTTTTGTATTAATAATTCTTCCTCTCTTAATTTTTTTTGTCTTGTTTATAGGGCTTGTTGTTGTATTTATTGTTTTGATGATTCAATATAAGAAATATAAATTCCTTGAAAAATACAAGGATGAAGAGTGGCTTCCAGTTGTTAATGAAGAGGGAAATGTTGTAGGTAAGTCTCCAAGGTCTATATGTCATAATGGTAGTAAGATCCTTCATCCTGTGGTACATATTCATATAGTTAATAAGGAGAGAAAACTTTTGTTACAAAAAAGATCTCTTACAAAAGATATTCAACCAGGTAAATGGGACACTGCAATCGGGGGACATATCTCGTTTGGTGAGAGTCTTGAAGTAGCAATTGAGAGAGAGTCAAAAGAGGAGTTAGGTATTAATATAGATTTTTCTAAATTAATTCCATTTAATAAATATATATTTGAATCAGACATTGAAAAAGAGTTTGTTTTTTCTTTTATTTATCTTTATGATGGGGAAATAGATTTTCAAAAAGATGAGATTGATGAGGTTTCTTTTTTTAATAGTGATGAGATTTTAAGACTGATTGATATGGATCTTGTTACTCAAAATTTTATAAAAGAATTTTCTTATTTAAGAAATTCAAAATTTTATTCATATTTTGCATAAAAATAATTATATTTTTTATTAAACCACATTATATAAAAGTTTAGTTATATTTTTTGAATTAAAAAATTTTATTTAAAAGTTATTCAAAATATTATTAATATTCTTAATTAATTGCCGTAATTAAAAATGTATTTTAGCAAGAGAGTTAAGATGAAGTTAAGTATCAATTTTATTTATTTATTTATTACTATAAATTTTATTTTTTCTAATATAAAGATTCTTAATAATGGTGAATTAATATTAACATATTCTGAAAATAATAAAATAAAATCAATTGAGACTAAAAAATTTAAAAAACATTTTAAAGTTGGCTTGACAAAATTCAATCTGATGGAAAATAGTATAGTGGAGATCGATGAAAAAGGTAAGCCTATTCTTCAAAAAGGGATAATTGTATTCTCTAACTATAAAAACGATGAAATAAACTATAAACTACTCTTTAATAACAGATGGGGAGAAACTCAATTTTTAAGGATTGAAAGTTCTACTATAATTAAAGATATATCCTCTGATGTTAACATCACTTTTTATGAAGAAAATAAAAACTGGCAATTAAAACCAAAATTACACTATTTATTTAAAAAAAATAATAAATTTTACTATGGATTTTTTATTCCATATAGCATATTTAATCCTATAAAGAGTATTGATATAGATATTAAAATATTTTCAAAGAATAACTTATATTCTATCATAAAACTACAGCAAGATATTTTACCAAAAGAATGGAATAAACAGGTGATAAAATTCAGTCCTAAAAAATCCAAAGAATTAAAAGAGGCAAACAGAGAAAAATTTGAAGAGGAGAGAAAAAAAAGATGGAGAGTATGGGAGAGAAATCCATCAATTGTCTATTTTAAAGATGGGTATGTATATCCGGTAAAAGATATAACGTATATGACAAGTGATTTTGGATTGATAAGAGAATGGAGATTAAATAATGGAAAACTATATTCAAAAGATACTCATGCAGGTCTTGATTATGCTAATTTAAAAGGGACACCAGTATATGCCTGTGCCAGTGGCATTGTGAAATATGCAGAGTATGGTGAATATGTTGGTAATATGGTCATTATAGAGCATGGGCTTGGATTATGTTCTGGCTATATGCATCTTGATTCTATATCTGTTCAAGAAAACCAGTTTATTCATAAAGGAGAAGAGATAGGTAAAATGGGGGCAACCGGTGCTGCAACAGGCCCTCATATACATTGGGAAGTAAGAATATATGGAATTGCCGTTGATCCAAGGATACTATTTGATATACAAAAAATATTTGAATAGCTAAAAACTATCTGATAGTGAAAATACTATCTGAAATGATTCTTCTGGTTTCTGATAGATTATTGCTTTAAGCATATTCATTGCAAAATCGATCCTAAAGATAAAACTAAGAAAATATGGATAAACCTTTAAGCCAACTCCAAGAGAAAGAGCTGGAAATATATAATTATTACTACCAATATATTGAATATCAAGATTTGTCGCAGTTAAAGAATTTTTTATTGATGTTGGCTCTTTTCTATACCATTTATTATCAAGAATATAAGAAAAATTTTCAATGGTAAATCCACCATCAACAAAAAATGTAAGATACATTATAAAACTTGCCGGTTTTTTAAATTTTTCCTGATTGACAGAATCTGTAAGAGATAGGTGAATCAATGGGATATATATCTCTATATTTCCAATAAAAGAGAGAAAACCGGTAAGTTCTTCTGTGGCAAATCCTCTTACATAGGGATCTCCAGAAAAATCATCACTTATATTATAGTTTATAGAAAAAAGTCCTCTTATTTTAAGATAAAACTCTTTATAAAATTTATAGTAAAATCTATCCTCAATTTTAAATTTAAATCTAAAATCACTGCTAAATTTACCAATGTTTGTTGGGACAAAAAAGTCAAAACTCGCCTTTAAATAATTGCCTTCAAGAACAGTTTTACTCTTTTTTGTTTTATTCCAGATAATATCCTCAGATATTTTTATATAAAAATTATTCTCATTTAAAATACTCTCTTTATCATTTATTATTATTGCATAATCGTATCTATAAGATAAAAAGAGTTTACTTAGAATATTAATCTCAATAAAAGGGATTCTATAATCAAGCCCAATCATATAGTAAAATCCAGTACTATTTAGACTATTAAATGAAACCTTTAAGGTATTCCAGATTTTATTAAATGCATTGTATAAGAAATTAACATCAGTATTGTAATAAAATTTTGAGTAATATTGTGGAATAGAACTATAAAAATAAAAATTATTTATAAGATTTAATCTTTTTTCTTTTAAAAAACCATAATATTCAATACCAAAAAAAAGATTAACATACCAATTTTGAGAAAACGATAGAGCTGAAGTTATACCAAAATTTTTAATATTATCAAAACAAAATAAAAATCCAGTATCAAAACCATTATTGAATGAATAATCAAAGATAGGAGCAAGCACAAAAGGAAAAAATGCTAAAATATTGCTATTCTTAATAATATTTTTATCATCAAAATATTTATAACCAGTATGAAGAATGTTTCTATATTTTAAATTCTTAACATACTGAATGTCTGGTTTATACCAGTCGATCTTAATATCATATATATTCTCATCTTTTGAAATAGAAACATAATCATAAAATATATCTTCTGTCTGATCAAAAGAATCACCGCTATTATCAATTTCACTGCTGTTTAATAATTGAATAATAAATAAAAATAAAATAACAGAAAATAATCTCTTCATTACTTCTCTATCTCTTTTTGTGCTATTTTTGACCAGCTATCCTTTAAACTTACACTTTTATTAAATACTGGATGCTCTTTTGTATAATCTGGATCTGCAACAAAATATCCAACTCTTAGAAATTGAAATAGATCATAAGGTTTACATTCTGCTAATGATGGTTCAGCAATGGCATCTTTTATAATCTTGAGAGAGTCTTTATTTATATAATCAAGAAAAGTTTTGCCTTCCTCGACCTCCTCTGGATTCTCTTTTGTAAAAAGTTTATCATAAAGCCTTACCTCTACTTTAACACCATGTGAGGCAGAAACCCAGTGGGCTGTCCCTTTTACTATTCTACCATCCTGTGACCAACCGCCCTTTGTCTCTGGATCATAAGTGCAATGAAGTTCAACAACTTCGCCATTCTCATCTAATTTGTAGTCAACGCATTTTATATAGTAAGCATATTTTAATCTAATCTCTTTACCCGGCGAGAGTCTAAAATATTTTTTTGGTGGATCAATCATAAAGTCATCTTTTTCTATATATATTACCTTTGAAAATGGTAATTTTCTAAAACCAGCAGATGAATCTTCTGGATTGTTTTCAGCATCAACATATTCAACAAGATCGTCCGGATAATTATCAATAATAACCTTTAATGGATTAAGCACAACCATTACTCTCTGTGCTCTTTTGTTTAGATCCTCTCTTAAACAGTGTTCCAAAAAGGCATAATCAATAGTGCTATTCACCTTTGATACCCCAATTCTTGCACAAAAATCTCTTATAGACTCTGGGGTAAATCCCCTTCTTCTTAATCCACATATTGTCGGCATTCTTGGATCATCCCAGCCATTCACATATCCCTCTTTAACAAGTTGTAATAATTTTCTCTTACTCATAACAGTATATGTGAGGTTTAATCTTGCAAATTCTATCTGTCTCGGATGATGCATATTAAAAACATCAAGAAACCAATCATATAATGGTCTATGATCCTCAAACTCAAGAGTACATATAGAATGAGTAATTCCTTCCCATGAATCACAAAATCCATGAGTCCAGTCATACATAGGATAAATACACCATTTATTACCTGTTCTGTAATGATCATATCTAAGTATTCTATATATAACCGGATCTCTCATATTTAGATTTGGGGAGGACATATCTATTTTTGCTCTTAATACTTTTTCTCCATCCTTAAATTCTCCATTCTTCATTTTTTCAAATAGTTCCAGATTTTCCTCAATACTTCTGTCCCGATATGGAGAATTTTTACCCGGTTCAGTCAATGTCCCTCTATATTCTCTTATCTCATCCGGTGAAAGATCGCATACATAAGCCTTTCCCATCTTTATTAATTGCACGGCAAGCTCGTATAACTTATCATAATTATCAGATGCAAAATATAACCTATCTTCCCAATCAAACCCAAGCCACTTTACATCTCTCTTAATTGCTTCAACATATTCCATACTCTCTTTTGTTGGATTTGTATCATCCATTCTTAAATTACATTTACCATTATAGTCTTTTGCTATGCCAAAATTAAGACATATCGCCTTGGCATGTCCGATATGAAGATAACCGTTTGGTTCTGGTGGAAATCTTGTATGAACCCGATCAAACCTTCCACTTTCAAGATCTTTATCTATAATCTCTCTTATAAAATCTTTATTTTTATTATCGCTCATTTAAACCCTCCCTCTATTTTAAAAATCCCATTCTATCAAAAGGAAAGTATATTGCAATAGCCTTACCAAGTAGATGTTTCTCTTTAATTGTATGAGGCATCCAGTTGGTTTTTACCTTTTTTGATAAGAATGTCTTATCATCTTTGTCAATTAAAATCTCTTTTGTCTCATATCCAAATCTTGAATCAAGAGAGTTATATCTATTGTCCCCCATGACAAAATATTCTTTATCAAGATATTTATCATCTTCTTCTGGATAGTCACTGAAATTTCTTAACGAGAAAATCTCAGAAAAATAGTTATATCCCGGCATTCCATATCCATCAAAATATATAGAAATAAGATGATATTTATTTAATGTATTAAATAAGTTAGACTTTTTCAATAATTCAAAATCAAAATATGATTCTATCTTATCAGAATTGTCGAGT
This sequence comes from Spirochaetota bacterium, assembly GCA_035406685.1. GTDB lineage: Bacteria > Spirochaetota > GWE2-31-10 > GWE2-31-10 > MWDO01 > DAONLM01. Next base: position 2,181 of record DAONLM010000142.1, on the reverse strand, counting down.
ATCTCATTAAATAATGAAAGAAGATATAATTTATAAACAAGATTTGCCTTTTTCATATATTGAGTATATGGGCTATCATCTTCATTAATGATTATTTGAGAAGAGATATTTTCACTTATAAAATTGGTATTATTACTATTTTTTGCCTCTTTTAAAAAATCTTTTAGTTGAGCAATGGCATTGTAATAATTAACAATAATATATTGATCTATTGATTTTTTAAAATTATTTACAAAAAAATTTATCTCTTCCTGAGATAATCTATCCTTATTCAAAAATCTTTTAATAAATGCCTTATTATTTAAGTTAAAAACAATTTCTTCATTTTGAAGAGTCTCAAATTTTAGGCTATTTATTGTATTCGAGTTAGAGTTTAATATATATTCGAGTTTATTTAAAAGATTTTCTTTATTTTTAGAATTAATATTCTTTATAAACTTATTTTTCTCATTCTCAAACAAAGACTTTAATTGTGCTATATCCTCTTTTTCAAATATATTTTCTGCCTTATTTAAAAGTTCTCTCAAATATGGAGTTATTTTCTGGCTCTTTAAATTTAACTGATTTTCATAATATATATCTACATTTGCATACTCTTTCTGCCCCGGGATCTCTTTCATCGGTATCCATTTTGAATCTTTTGTTTTTTTATACACCCTGTCATTTAAGATACATATCTTCTCTTTATCTTTGGCAATTAATCTTTTTACAATAAATCTTTCTTTTGGAGAGCCATCACTCTTTTTATCGATATCAACTAATGATAATGTAAGCATATAGACAAATGGATGAAATATTCTTACCATTGCATTTTTATATCTTATTTCTGAATTTGGGTTGTCCATTTCTGGATTTTTAAATACGACAATATCCCCTATTTTGGGCTCTTTTAATTTTGGTATTTTCCAGTCAGTAAGAGGTATTTGAGGACCATAAATAAATTTGTTAACAATAACTCTATCATTAATTAAAAAAGTAGGCACCATTGATTCTGATGGAATCTGATACATTTGAAATAAGAATTGTTGAATAAGCATGGCAATTATTATTGCCTGAATGATAACATCAATCCATTCATACCATATATTTTCTAAAATAGTTCTCTCTTTTCTTATTCGAGCCTTTTCTTTTTTCTTTAACTCTTTATCCTTTTTTGCTTTTTTTTCTATCTCTATCTCTTTTTCAGTATATATTCCTAAATGAATTCTTGTTTTTCCATCTCTTAGGAAAAGATAAAGAATTGATGGAAAGAGAGTAACAATAAGAGTTATTATATAATTAACTATTGCAAAACTTAAAGATATATTGTTATTAAACTCTCCAACCATTCTTGGAAGAGAATTAAATACATAGGTTAAAACAACGCCATACCCCACAAATGCTTTAAATATATTATAAAACGATTTATCTTTTCTTAGTTTTAAAAAAATCTCATTAAAAAAGAAGATGCCAAAACCAGCGATAAGTAATTTTATTAATATTGAAATAATAACAAAAATATTTAAGAGATTGTTTAATCCGATAAAAAATATAGATATAATCTGTGTAACTATCCAGCATACCATTAAAAAATATGGGATATAAAAATATATGATATTTTCTTTAGTTCTAGAATGCGGGAAAAAATTAATATTTTTAAACATAATATTTGATACTCCTTATAAAATAAAAGCCATTTATTGAATTGTATTACTTAAGATGGTAACTTATACCTAATTTTTTTTATTTTGTCAAAAAAAATAATAAGCTCTTTTTATGGTGCGATTTTATTTTCAGGTAGATAAAAAGACAGAATTATCCTGAGGTAAATCTTGAGTAATAAAGATAGAATGGTTGAATTTTAGAAAGATTACTAATTTTATAAAAATTTTATCTCTTTCAGGCAAAAATTTAAGTTGAATTTGAGTAAAAAGTAGTCGTTAGTCTCTATTGAGGATGGGATATCTTGGGCTCTTTCCTCCTTCATCACACAAGCCTTTCTTCTCCTTAACCCCTCTATCTCATTTTTTAGTTTTTGTATCATATTCATAAAGTTTTCTTCCCCATAAATTTCAATGCCAGTAAAATATACTTCAAGCAACTCTCTAATTAGAGTTGCTATGCTAAATGAATTCAACTGGTCATGGACTAATTTCAACTCATTATATATCTCTTCTGGCAAAAACACCCTTATTTTCTCAG
>DAONLM010000141.1:0-8026 GCA_035406685.1 Spirochaetota bacterium | reverse complement strand
TAAAGAAAAATAACATACATGAAGCATTAGAAAATTATATTTTTTGTGGAGTTTTTTATTTTAAGAATAAAAATTTTGAATTTCTTGATAGATTGCCTCTATTACTGGAATTTTTGATATGAAATAAAAATTACTATTTACTATTTAAAAACTTTTTGCTATATTTTATTAAAAATTTTATTTTAGGAATATATTTTGAATAATACTATAAAAATAGCGATGTTGGGTGATCTTGTCGGACAACCCGGCGTAGAAGAAGTTTTCTTAAAGTTAAATTCCTTAAGAAATAAAGAAAAAATAGATTTTATTATTGCTAATGGAGAAAATGCTGATAATGGCTTTGGGATTACAGAACAGATAATTATAAACCTTATAAACTCTGGGGTAAATGTAATAACTTCTGGGAATCATATCTGGTCAAATAATGATGCTGCTAAATTATTAACGACTTATGATATATTATTAAGGCCTGCTAATTATCCAGAGGTAGAAGGGAAGGGATATTGCATAAGAAAAGTAGGAGATATAAATATTGGTGTAGTAAATCTTATGGGCAGATACAATATGATACCAATAGATTGTCCCTTTCAGACTTTAAATAAACTTTTAAGAAATGAATTAAAAAACTGTGAAATAGTAGTTGTTGATTTTCATGCAGAATATAATCCAGAGAAAATAACACTCGCAATGGATTTTGATGGAAGAGTTTCTTTAGTAGCAGGGACACACACTCATACTCAGACTGCTGATGAAACAATTTTACCAAAGGGGACCGGATATATTACAGATATAGGAATGTGTGGGGGACTCGATAGTATAATAGGTATGGAAAAAAATAATGTATTAGAAAAAATTATAAATCAGTCAATGGCTCCATTTATTCCTTCTAAGGAAAATTGTAAAATGCAAGGAATTATAGCAGGTATTGATAAAGTTAGTTTTAAAACAGTTGAAATAAAAAGATTCTCTATATAACATTACAATTAGGATATTGTATGAATATTGTAGATAGAAAAATTTCCGAACTTAATATTGAAAAAATATTATATGATTTATTATATTATGAAGATTCTTCCTATTTATCACTCGAATGGGGTATGAATTACATTACTTTTGCCCCATGTAAGAGAGTCCGTCCCCTACTTTTGCTTGAGACAAACAAAATATTCAAAGAAATAGATAATGATTCTTATATACTTGCTGCAACTGTTGAATTAATTCACACTTATTCCTTGGTTCACGATGATCTACCTTGCATGGATAATGATGAATTAAGAAGAGGATTAAAGACCCTTCATGTTGTAAAGGATGAGGCTTATGCTTTACTCATAGGAGATGCTCTTTTAACAAAAGCATTTGGAATGCTTTCTCAATATTCTAAAATTAATAAATTGAATGAGATTCTTTATTTAATCTATGATAAAAGTGGCGAAAAAGGGATGATTTTAGGGCAATATCTTGATATATATTCTGATAGTAATTTAGATCTTAATGATATAAATAGAATTAATAAACATAAAACAGCAAATTTAATAGAACTTTCAATGCTTTTAGGGGCCATAAATGGGGGAGCAAGTAATAATGATTTAAAAGTTATAGAATTTCTTGGGGAAGTATTGGGATTTATTTTTCAAATAAAAGATGATATTCTTGATGTAGAAGGAAAAGAGGAGGCTATGGGTAAACCAGTTGATAGTGATCAAAAGAATAAAAAATCCTGTATAGTTAATTTGTTTGGTATAGAAAAAGCAAAAGAACTTCTTTTAAAATATAAGAATATGGCTTCTAATATTATTGAAAAACTTCCTTCAAATAAAGAATTTTTTTTCGAATTTTTAGATTTTCTTATTAATCGTGATAAATGAAGAAAAAAATAAAATTAGTAGAATTTTTAATCAATAATTATGGCTATTCTGAAAAAGAAGCAATGGCTTTTATAATGGCTGGTAGGGTATTAATAAATGATAAAGTAATCACATCCCCTTATTATCACATAAAAGATACAGATAATATCAGAATAAAAGAAAAAAAAAGATATGTTTCAAGAGGAGCATATAAACTTCTTACTGCTTTTAAACATTTTGATATAAATGTAAAAGATAAGATTACAATTGATATAGGAAGTTCTACTGGTGGATTTACAGAGGTCCTTCTTCAAAAAGGGGCAAAAAGAGTCTATGCTGTAGATTGTGGAAAAAATCAGATTGATTATTTCTTACGGATAAATCCAAAAGTAGTTGTAATAGAAAATAGAGTAATTCAATCTCTTGTGAAAACCGATTTTCCTGAAAATGTTGAGTTCGCGGTAATGGATGTTAGTTTTACTTCCAGTATTCCTATTATAGAACATATTTTTTTAAATCTTGATATTAAAGATTTGATTGTTTTAATTAAACCTCAATTTGAATTTAAGAGATATAGAGAAATCCTTAGTCTTTCATCTGATTTTAGAGGGGTTGTTAATGCTGAAGATAGAGATAAGATAATAGAGGCTGTAAAAGAAGAGATTTTAAATATGAATCTTGAAATTTCTGGCGTTGTCGAGTCAGAAATAAAAGGAACAAAAGGCAATCTTGAATATATTTTTTATATTAAAAGAAAGTAATTTTTTTAAAGAAAACCAAGTCTGTCCCTTTTGATTAAAAATATATTCTTTTTATTCTTTTAACTATATTTATGAATTTCTAATAATCTATTTAACTAATTATTTCTGGTTATTATAAGGTCTGTCCCTTTCTCTATTCCTTATGTTACTTTATTTTTTTTAGTTCAATGATAACTTATTCGGAACTTAAAATCAAAATTAGTGTGAATTAATTACTTTAAAATCTTTTTTAAATTTCATAATTTTTTTTGTTAATAGGGTTAAATTTTCATAAGAATAAGGCTTTTTAAGAATATCAAGGATATTATACTCCTTTAAATTAATATTAATAAGATCCGGAGTTCCAGTAGACAAAACAAATAAAGCATTGTTATCGATATTCAATATTTTTTTTATAAAATCAAGACCCGTAATATTTCCATCTATATTTAAATCTACAATTACAAAATCAATCCTATTATTTTTTTCTAATAAATTCTTATATAAATTAAAAGCATCTTCGATGTTATCTTCTTTAAAAACTTCAAAGCCGTTTTTTTCAAGAATACATGAAGTCAGATCTAAAATAGCCTCTTCATCATCAAGTATTAAAACTCTACTATTATTTTTAGCAGCAATCGTTTCATTGGATTCTTTATCATTAATACAATTTTTTTTATTACTTACTGGCAGAAGAATTGTAAAAGTAGTTCCAACTCCTTCTGTTGAATCCACAAATATATATCCATTATGTTTTTGGACAATATAATAAGTCATTGCAAGACCTATCCCTTTCCCTTCCTTTTTATTTGACCAGAAAATATCAAATATTTTAGACAGATTCTCTTCTGGTATGCCAGGTCCATTATCTTTTATATCTATTTTTATAAATTTTAAATCTTCTCTAATATTATATTTATTATTATCTGTTAATATTTCAATGCTAACCTCAATCTCCCCTCTATTCCCCATTGCCTGTTTTGCATTTACTATTATATTTAAAAATACCTGATATATCTGTCCCCTATCGCCATATACATAATATCCATTTTTTTTAGATAAAAATCTATATTTTATCTGGGTTCCAGTAAGAACAAATTTCAATATTTCATCTAAAAGAGAAAATAAATCTATATTTACTTTAAGATCTTCATTTTCACCTGTTGAAAAGGTTAACAATTGATTAATAAAATTAGAAGCATTTTTTAAGGCATTTTCGATGTTATAAATATAAGTATCAATTTCAGTAGTATTTTCTTTATTAATTTTTATCAGCGAAATATTAGAAAGTATTATTGATAAAATATTGTTAAAGTCATGAGCAACCCCACTCGCAATAAAACTCAATGCCTCTATCTTTTGCATTCTAAAAATTTGCTCTTTCATTCTTTCATTTTCTTCTATCTTTTTTTCAAGTTCTTTTGTCCTTTCTTTTACCTTTTCTTCAAGAATTGTATTTATATTTAATAATTGATCCTTTGATTTGAAAAGATTATCTGAAAAGTTTTCTATGATTTCATAAGAATATAAAAATCTTTTATTAAGAATAAAAATTTGAATAAAAATAAAAATAGCAATTCCAATAGGTAATAAATATAATGTTCTTATAACTAATAATGAAAAAAATATATCGTTTAATCCAGTACCTATTAAAATCAAAAAAGAAAATAAAAATATAATAGAATCTTTTTTCTTATCAATTATAGCATTAATCGACCATACAAACACTGTCCCCATAACAAACACCAAAAGAATATATGAAAATAATAATGTTATGGAAAAGCAATCTTGTGGTAAGAAGAGATTTAAAATAGTAAAAAATCCTGCTAAAATCATATAAATATATATAAAAATCTTCTTGGCTTCATAGTAAAATAATCTTTTGAAAAAAAACAAAAAAAATGGGATGCTTAAAAAAAGAGTTAAAATTTCTATTCTATAAAAAATATTATATGACAAATTTGGGAATAAATATAAGATTAAATTGCTATTTGTAAACATAATTCTTATAATATAAAGAAAAGCAAATAAGGAGATATAAATGAATCCTTTATCTTTTTTGTTAGTAAATATAAAAATAGATAGATGATAAATAATAACAAATATTAAAATTGCTATTGAACTGATATCGAGCAAAAGACTCAAAGTAAATCTTTTATATATTGCATAAACATTTCCAATCTTAATATTTCTAAAAATTCCACCACCTCTATATTCGGAATAATTTGAAATATGAAAAATTATCTCTAATTCTTTATTTTTAGAATTAAAAGTTAATATTTCTCTACCAAAAGATGGCAAAGATTCTTTTTTATTCTTTCCAACTCTTCCCTTTTCCTTAATCAATTCCCCATTTATAAATAGTCTATAAGCAGAAAATACTCTTGGTATATCTATACTTAAAATATCTTGTGGAACATTTTTTAATACTAATCGGTAAGTTCCATATCCATATCTATTAAAAGATTTCTTTTGTAAATTCCAGAAGCCGGGAACTAAAATATATTCTTTTTGAATATTATTATTCTTAAAATCTTCTGAGAATAAAAACTTGTTAAAATAAAATTCCCACTCAGTATCTAAATTTATATACCATTCTTTTTGATTTTTAATTTTTAATTCAGCAAAATCAATGATTCCTTTCTGTTTTATATTAGTAGAAATAAGGAGAAAATTTGTATTTAGAATTAAAAAAATATAAAAAACTATTTTTTTCATATCTATATAAATATATTAAATTATTTTGAATAAGTCAATAAATTATATTTTTTTTAAAAAAATATAAAAAAATATAAATAATTAAAAAAAAAGAAAAACAAGAAAATATATTAATTATAAACATTAAATTTTTGACAAATTAAAACTTTTGTAGTATAATTATACCTGATTATAAAATGAAAAAATTTAAATATGTTATTATTATCTCTCTTATTCTCTTTTCTTGTGGGTTTGAAGATTCTGTATATTTTATGGAGCCATCTAATATTCATTTAGAAAATAGCGGTACTGATCAGGTAAAAATCCTATTTAAAGGATATAATCAAGAAATGGATAATATTTATTATTTACTCATAGGCTATGATGTATATTACTATTTTGATAAAGAGGAAAATGCAAAAAAAATGGTTGTAAGAAATCCTTACATATCAAAAAATAGTAAACTTCTGGATCTATCAAATGACCAGTATCCACCCAACCCACCAGATAGCCCTTATAGATTCCCAAAAACAACTTTTCCTCATATGGAAGAATTTTATAAAACAACAACGATTCCGGTATCTCTTGAAATGATAAAAGATGTTTTAACAGATAAAAATGATAATGTAAGATTCTGTTTTCATAATGATCCGATAAATGATAATACCACTGACAAAAACCCATATAAAGATCCTGCTAATAGTTTTATTTTTATGGAAGAACTATATCCCAATCCTTCTGAATATGAAAATGCAAGCTGGCTGGATGAAATAAATGATGGTGTATTTAAAGGATTTTATGATAAAAGATATTATGATAATAAGGGGATATCTTATATAACAGAAGAGAGCAATCCGCCATTATATTATATCTATAAAATGTATGTATACATCATAGCAAAAGGGTACAACTCAGGAGCAGAAATAGACAGAAATCCTTCTTTTATTGAATCTGTAAAATCAAATATTATTGAGGTAAAATTACGGGTTACACCTTAGCCATCTCCCTATTATAAAATACAACAACTATTCCCTTTATATTTCCCTTTTCATCCTTGATTGGAGTGGCATTTTCTCTTATTTTTATCTTTTCCCCATTTCTTGCAACAAGGATTAGATTTTCTGATATGTTTATAGAAGAAAAGGAATCAAAAGAAGAAATAGTGCTATTTTCATCATCTTCAAGAATCTTAAATAAAGAGTTCATTTTTTTCCCTTTTACCTCTTCTGCTTTCCAGCCGGTTAATTTCTCTGCCATCTCGTTCATAAACAAAATATGTCCTTTGGAATCTGTTGCAATAAGTGCATCCCCTATACTCTTAAGAATAGCATTAATCCATTCTTCCCTCTCTTTTAAAATTTTATCTGCTTTATGTTTATATAATGCTACTTCTATAGTGGCATATAACTCTTTTTCATTATAAGGCTTAATTATATATCCAAAAGGAGAAGCTTCCTTTGCTCTATCAAGTGTGTCATTATCACAAAATGCTGTTAAAAATATTATTGGTATATCATATTTTTTTCTTATCTCTTTTGCTGCTTTAATGCCATCTATTTTCCCTTTTAACCGTATATCCATTAAAATAAGGTCTGGCAGTTCGTCTAATTCTTCTATACTATTTAAAATTTCTTCACCAGAGTTAAATATTGAAACTATTTTATAACCAACATTTTTTAATGATTCTCTTATGTCATTAGAAACAAGAGTTTCATCTTCTACTATTATAATTTTCTTTTCTTCCATACTAACCTCTTTTACAAAAGAATACTTTTTAAATTTTTAAAAATACTAATTACATTTTATGCTATATTTATTAATTTACAAAAAAAAAATAATATTGGCAACTATTTTGTAAATTTTTTTTAAAATCAAAATAATTATCTAATTTAAAATTCGGAACATTTTTATAATTTTTTCTAAATTTAAATATTCAAAAATATTATAACTAAAATTTCCTATTATTCCTGTTCTATTAAATAGATTCAATGCTATATCTTCATTTAATTAGGTATCCGGATACAATGTCAAAAAATCTATATCTTTTATCTTTCTTAATTTAATAGATAATCATAAAAAAAAGATATTAGTTATTTATAAATGATCCGTTTGCAAATGTAGCCAGAAGTGACCAAAATTTTAAAGAAATATTATAAAAATAAAGAGTTGTTTACATATATCTTATTTGAGAGAGTACTCTGAACAAAAATACGAACTACAAATCAGGTAGAACAAACAATATGTATTATTTTCACAACCATAATGCTCTAAAATTAAACTCTGAAATAAAGTTGATAGTTGTTAACTCTAATATTATACTTAAAAAAATTTATTTTGTCAAAAAGTTAAACTATCTTTGGAATATTGAAAGCAGAGTTATGGTAGGATCATTTTTGAGTAAGAGTAATAAAATAAAGAAAATTTTTAAAAAATACCTGTTTTTATAAAAATTGAATCTGTTTAAGGCAAAAATCTGTACCAAAAACAAGGTAATAATATACCTCCTGGTCGATATAAAAGGGGATATCTGGATGAATCCTCTCATCCTTATCCTTATACCATTTTACCTTCCTTGCCCTCATATCCTCTATCTTATTCTTCACCTTCTCAAGCCTTTTTTCAAACCCATCAAACCCATACTTTTCTATAAGATCAAAATACAACTTTAATATCTCCCTTACCAATACAGCGATACTAAAAGTATTTAGTGTATCGTGTATCTGTTTTAGTTCGTTATAAATTCTT
>DAONLM010000140.1:0-8129 GCA_035406685.1 Spirochaetota bacterium | reverse complement strand
ACCGAGGGCATTGAATGAATTAGGAATAACTTTAATAAACTCAAAACCTTATCAAACACAGGGGAAAGGCAAAGTTGAAAGGAAGTTTTTAACATTTCAGAGGTAAATGAAATAAGTTATAACAGTAAGATATACATTGTTCCTAAATATAAAGGATATTCATTAGCAAATATGAAAATAGAAGTTAGAGAAAATCCTAATAAGTGGATTAAATTATTTTATAAAAATGAACTTTTAGTAAAATATAATTTGGAGGCTTCGAATGAAAAATAATAATTTTTTTCTTTTTCATTTTTTCAAGATCAATATTAAGTATTTGTTTTGAACGACACTCTTTTTAATTATTATTGACATAAAATATTTGATTTGATATATTTATTTGGCTTATTACTTATTTTTAAGGAGTTGTTTTTATGTCAGGCCATAGTAAATGGGCTAATATTCAGCACAAAAAGTCGGCAAATGATGCAAAAAGAGGAAAAATATTTACCAAAATAATAAGAGAACTAACAGTTGCTGCTAAAATGGGAGGATCAGATCCAGATAGTAATCCGAGATTAAGAAATGCTATTCTTAAGGCAAAAGAGGCAAACATGCCTAAAGATACTCTTGAAAGAGCTATTAAAAAGGGTAGTGGAGAAATTGAGGGTGTAAATTATGAAGAATTTACTTATGAAGGGTATGGACCTGATGGAGTTGCTATTTTAATGGAGATAATGACAGATAATAAAAATAGAACAGCGAGTGATGTGAGATCAATTATGACAAAGAATGGCGGTAATTTAGGAGCAAGTGGATGTGTCTCTTATATGTTTAGTAAAAAAGGTGTAATTGTTTTTGATACAAATGTAATTACAGAGGATAAGGCTTTTGAGATAGCAATTGAAGCTGGGGCGGATGATGTTGTTAATGAAGGTAAATTTATAGAAGTCTACACAACACCAGATAACTTTGAGTCAGTTCTTAAATGTTTTGATGAAAAAAATATCCCTCATATTTCTGCTGAAATTACAATGGTTCCAAATAGTTATGTCACTCTTCCAAAAGATAGAGCAGAAAAAGTTCTTGCTCTTATAGAAAAACTGGAAGATCTTGATGATGTTCAGGCTGTCTATTCAAATCTTGATTATGAAGAGTAATTTTTAATTTAAATTTTTTTAAGGTAAGAATATGAGCGAAGATAAAAAAAAGATACTGGATCTTCTTGAAATTAATTATAGAAGAGCAGCCATAAATATTGGCTATTCAATAATAAATAAGCTTGAAATAGTGGACACACCAGAAAAATTAGTAAAAGAGATAGAATCAGCCATAAATGATTATAAAACTCTTTTAGAAAATTACAAAAAAGAGAAGGAAGAAACAGAAAAAAATAAAAAGAGTAACAAGTTTATATAAGGATTTAAAATGAGAAAACTAATTCTATTGTTCATGGTATTATTAATTCTTTGCTGTAAAAGCGGTGGAGAGATAGGAAGTAAGAAAAATGCCATTCATATAATTATTCTTAATGATGGGAGCGAATACAAAGGGAAATTATTAAAAATAGAGAAAAACAAAGTTTTTTTTGTAATAAAAGGTAAAATAAGAGAATTTAACAAAGAAGAGGTAAAAAAAATACAATTTAAACAGGAGAGAATGTTTGAGGAATTTGAAAACATAAATGAGATAAAAGATCCAGATATTAACTTTATATGGAAAAAGTCAAAAGAGGTTAATAGGGCTAATAATGAAAATATTGCTATATTGTTGAATAAAAAAGAGATAGTAATTGATGAAAATCTCAATTATAAAATGAATATAAAAATTGGATTTAAGATACTAAATGAAGAGGGAAAAGAAGAGTCAACCCAATATTTTTATTATAACAAACTCTTTTCAAATGCAAGACTTCTTTATGGGATTACGGTTTCTAAAAATGGATCTCTTTCTTTTGTGGAAGAGGAGGCTATAAACGATGAGCCAATATACAATAGAGATCCTCAATATGATATTTTACATAGAATAAAATTTGGTTTAAAAGATAGTGAGGTTGGAGCAGTTCATATATGGGAGGCAGAAATAAAGGGAAAATTTGATTATCTTGAAAATCCTTTTTTTCTTGAGGAGGATCTTGTTCAGGAAGAATATGTTGAAAAAAAAGTAATAACAATCAGTTATCCTTCAAATATCAATTTAAAATATAATATATATGAAGGCTTAATACCATTTAATAAGCCAGAAATTAAAGTAAATAGTAATATTAATACCAATAAATTATATATGGAATTAAATCAGATATCCCCCTTTATAGATGATGAATATAATACACCTGATATTGATAAAATTTTACCAGCAATAATGTTTTCATTTAATGATGAATGGCAAAATTTATCAAGGATATATTATGAAAAGTATTTTTCAACTAAAATTTCAGAAAATATTAAAAGATTTGGTGAAAAGATAATAGGCAGAGAAAATGATAAAGAAAAAATAGTAAAATTACTTTATGATTATATAAACAGAAAGATTGACTATTCCAATATCTCTTTTAAAAATTCAAGATATGTCCCACTTTCAGAGGATAGAATTTTACAATTTAATTCGCTCAATGCACTCGATAAATCTTTTCTTTTTACAAGATTATGCAACATTTATGATATAGAATCTTATATTTTATTTTATAAATATTCCACTCATAAAACAGTAATGAAAGATTTGCCAAATTTAAAGCAATTTGATTCTGTATTGTGTATGGTGAATATAAATGGAGAAAAGAGGATACTCAGTTTTGAAAATAGTAATTTCTCTATTTATCAGAAGAATCTTGAGAGTAATAATGCCTTTGCTCTTCCGATTTCGAATAGCGATCTTTTTAAACTATCTTCCTTTTCTCTTGATGATAATATTACAGAACAGAAATATATCTGTGAATTGAAGGAAGACAATTCTCTTAAAGTAAAAAGAATAACAATAATTAAAGGAATTGATGAAAAAAATATAAGACATTTAAGACTATTATCAAAAGAGGAACTTGATAAATATATTATTTCAAGATTGAATTCTATTTCAGAAGATATCAATCTTATAAATTATAACTTTGTTAATAACCTATCTGACTTTGATAATAATATATATCTTGAAGAAAATTTTATTGTAAATAATTTTTCTTTGACCTCTGGTGCAAATATAAAACTCTTTAATATACCTGGTTTTAATTATAAGGCAAACAATGTTGTAAAGGATAAAAGAAAATTGCCATTTTATGTTGATTATATTGGCAAAATTAAGATTTCTATTGATATAACGATCCCGGATAAATATAAAGTCTCTTTTGTGCCAGAGCCTATTATAGATATATTTAATGATATAGAATTTAGGGCTAATTTTTCAGTTGAGAAGAGAAATATAAAATTTAATTCTGAGATAGTTTATAAAAATCCAGAGATTGATATAGAAAATTATAAAGATATAAAAAAGGTTTTTGAAGATAGAGCCATTCTTTCAAAAGAATGGATTATGATAGAAAAATAGAAAAATTTTTTTTGATCTATATTTTTCATATATAATTTTTTATTAAAATGGAGTTTTTAGATGAAAATAACTGTTATTGGAGCCGGGTATGTTGGACTTGTTACAGCGGCCTGTTTTTCTGAACTTGGAAATGAGGTAATGTGTGTAGAAAAAATTGAGGAAAAACTCGAAAAATTAAACAAGGGGATATCTCCTATCTATGAGCCCGGACTTGATGAACTTTTAATAAAAAATATTAAGAATAATAGAATAACCTTTACCAATGATCTTGAAAAGGCAATAAATTTTTCTGATGTGATATTTTTTTGTGTTGGAACTCCTCAAAGTGATACCGGGAAGGCCGATCTTTCTCAAATAGAGGAGATATCAAGAGAGATTGCTATTAGATTAAATAGTTACAAGCTTCTTATTGAAAAATCCACTGTTCCAGTCAATACTCATCAATGGGTAAAAAAGACAGTAAAGAGATATGCTAAAAAGAATGTAGACTTTGATGTTGCATCAAATCCGGAATTTTTAAGAGAAGGTTCGGCTTTATATGACTTTCTTAATCCAGATAGAATTGTCGTAGGTGTGGAGAGTGATAGGGCAAAAAATATTTTTCTAGACCTCTATAAACCTTTGACTGATAAAGGATTTAAATTGATTATAACAAATCCAGCAACAGCAGAACTTATAAAGCATGCATCAAATTCATTTCTTGCAATGAAAATTTCCTATATAAATATGGTTGCTGATCTTTGCGAAAAAACCGGTGCAGACATAAATATGGTGGCAGAAGGAATGGGGTTTGATAAAAGAATTGGGAGGAGTTTTTTAAATGCTGGAATTGGCTATGGTGGATCTTGTTTTCCAAAGGATGTTAAGGCTTTTATAAAGATGGGTGAGGATTATGGCCTTGATTTTGGACTTCTTAAAGAGACAGAAAAAATCAATAATGAAAGAAGGATTAAATTTATAGAAAAAATTGAACAAATTTTATGGATAAATAAAGATAAACAACTTACAGTATGGGGGCTTGCATTTAAACCAAATACCGATGACATAAGAGAGGCCCCTTCTATTGATATTGTAAATGGATTATTAAAGGATGGAGCTAAATTAAATTTATATGATCCAGTAGCAAGCAGTAATTTCAAAAAGATATTCCCAGAATCAAATAATATAAAGTATTTCAATGATAAATATGAATCTCTAAAAAATTCTGATGCCTTACTTATCTTAACAGAATGGGAAGAGTTTAAAAAAGTAGATTTTGGAATTTTAAAATATAATCTTAAATTGCCAATAATTATTGATGGAAGAAATATATATGATTATCAGGAGATGATAAAAAGAGGATTTGAGTATTATTGTATAGGAAGAAAAGATATATAAAATTAGAATAATATCTATCGCCATTTTTTTTTACAGATCATTAACAATAAGAGATATAACTTTTTATGAATGTAAATATTTCTATTTTTAATATATCAATTTTTTTATTTTTGTAAGTTCATATTATTGCTAAAAATCTTTGAAATTTAAAAAAGGTATTATTACTCATAAGAAAATTTTTTACAAATTCTTTCAAAAGATTTTTCATCTAAATTGTAAAGTTTTAATACTCTTGATGCAGGAAGTCCAGTATCACTCATTGATTTTAAACAGTACAAATATTTAAGATCAGGGGTGGCAGCAAGTTCATTGTATCTAAAATTTTCATAAAATATCTCTTTTAAAATAACAGATAAAAATAACAAAAATTTAGACTCTAATTCTAAATAATATATCTCTTCTTTTAATGATGCGGCTGTTTTGTATATAGATTCTATTAATTCAATCATTTCTATATTTAAAGAAAAACTAAAGCTAAAATTTTTACTTTTAATAATATGTTTAAATTTATCTTCAATATAAGATTCAAGTTTTTTTATTAGAATATGCTCAATCTCTTTATTTAAAGTAATAACAGTAAATTTATAATAATGACTTTTATTAAACATAAATACAGGATGATTTTTTATGCCAATTAAGCCACTTTTTGCAGGGCAGAATATATTTGTCTCATCGATTTCATATTGTAATATATGGCCTATATTAAAAAAAATATAAAATGATTTAAATATATTATAATCAAATTTGGTTTTTTCTCCGGGATGAAATTCAAAGGTTTTTATATTTAAAATTTTATTTTTAATATTTCTTTCAAAATTAAAATACTCTTTTAATACCATTTTAATAACCAGTTAAAGTAAATTTTTTAAAATATTATAATTTAAATTTTAAATTCTGTCAAAAATTTTAAAACTAAAAATCTTTTTCTTGACATAGCTGAAAAATTTGATAAGATATTTAATGAGGTTATTTTATAATAAGGGTTAAATTTATGGAGATTAATATTTTAAAAGAAAAGAATGTAATAATAATCGAATTATCAGGGGAATTCACAATAACAAATATTCAATATTATCAAGAAAGTGTTTTCCCTTTATTTAATGAAAGTGATAAAGATGTTATTGTTATAAATATGGCGAATATAAGATTTATTGACTCCTCTGGAATTGGAAAACTTGTTCACTCTTTAAATATTGTCAAGAATAAAGGCAAAAATTTTTTACTTACTAATGTATCAGATTCTCTTTTAACTCATTTCAAAACTGTAAAATTAGATACTTTTTTTAATATATTGTCGTTTGATGAAATTAAAAGGAAATATATACAAAAATAATTTTTTTATGGAAAAAAGAATAAATTGTTTTGATAAAATCTTTGTTGTTTCAAGATTCTCAACATTTGAAAGTATTTTAGCCTTTTATAATAATTTTAATCTAATAGAAACAATAAAAGAATTTAATAATTATTTATTTAATTTAAATGAGTCGGATTTTTATGATTATTTAGAAATAATATCATTAAGCTGCAATCATCTTGATTTATTAATAGCATCGCTTGCTCCATATAGTTATAAAAATATAGCATATCTTTTACAAAATAAACTTAATATTCTAAGAAGATATCTAGAAATTATACCTCAAAGCAAAAATAAATTTAAGCAATATTTGATATTTCTTAAAGAAGAAAAGATAGAAGAAGATAATGATATTATTAAAATAATAGAGAGATTTGAAAATAGAGATGCAGATAAAAAAGAAAATAAGAAAGAAGACCCCATAGGGGAAAAAGTAGAATTAATATCCGAAACAAAATTAGAAGAAAAAATTGAAGAGAGAGAAAACGAAATTTTTAATGAAGGGACCAAAAAAGAGCAAATACTAGAACAAGAAAATTCAAATAAATTAAAAATAGAAGATATAAAAAAAAGAATAGAAACAAGAAATAAATTGATTCAGACACTTTTAGATATATATCATGAGAAAAAAAATGGCTATAGATTAATGCTTAATCTTTTTAGAGGACTCGATATTTATAGAAGGATGTCTCTTTCTGATGAAAATTTTGATAAAAATTTATTTATGAAAAATTTTATTAAATATTTAACTTTTTTTAAGGAGGCTAACTTAATACAATTATGCCTTGAAAGAAATAAAGAACTGGATGAGCCTACTGTAAAAAAAATGATTGTGGATTGTTTAAAAATTATAAATAAACAGATTGATAAGTCGAGATTTAAGATTTTATTTTCTGATAAACTTAATTATAGATCTGGATTTAATGAAGAATTTCAACAAAAAGTTAGATGGCTATATTTCCCAGAAAGAAGAAGACCAAAGAGAAATATAGATGAATTATATTCTATTAAAAGTGTTACTAAATCAACAGATCATCTTAAGAAAATTAAAAATTTCAAATCTTATATTTCACTCTTATCAAAGAGAGATATTGATATAGCAAATAAATTGTTGCCAATTCTTCATAAGATCTACTATAAAAACAGCAATATAAAAAAATTTCTTATAAATGTCTTCTATTCTATTGATAAATATGAATATTCTATTCATGAATTAACAGAGGAACAAAAGAAAAAATTCAAAGAAGAGATAAAAATGATTCTTTTTAATAAACCAGTGGATCAGGATAAGCCTCCTCTACTTAACATAATGATAGATTTAAATCCTAAAATAAATCCAAACGATATAAAGAATTTGTTGCCTATATGTATAAACATAATGAAAGAAAAGATAGACATTGGTTTTGAAAGAATAAAAAAAGAATTTCCAGATCTTGCAAATAGTTTTAATCCTTTAACAAAATATTATCAAATCTATGATAAGAGGCTCTTCCTTATTTATAAGCGAGTATAAAATTAAATTTAAAGATAGTTTATATACTACGGGTGCGGTTTTATTTTTAGGCAATTAAAAAGATAGAGTTATGCCAGGGTTAATTTTGTTTGAGAAAAGATTGTAATAGTCTTGTTTATTTTTCGAGTAGAATTTAAAATAAATTCTTTCAATAATATGTCTCAAAACCCACTACCTGATAGCAATCGTTGTAGATTGCTTTGTAAAATGGGGTAGTGTTGCCGGAAAAGTAGGATAATTCTCTATTCTTATTCCATTTTTTCATCTTTGTTAGTCTTAAGAATAACTTTAATGTTATTATACTACATTTCATCTCTACCCCTGTAATCCCAAGTTTTTCATACTCTTCCAAAAAAAGTAGGATAATTCTCC
>DAONLM010000139.1:0-8145 GCA_035406685.1 Spirochaetota bacterium | reverse complement strand
CACAAAATTTTTAAGAAAATCCTTTACAAAATTTAAGAAAAAAATTAAAAATTTTCTTCCCGAAGATAAAGATAACAATTATAAAATTTTCGATTTTCATTTCTTTTGACAAATGTTAAAATTTTAGTTATAAATATCCTAAATTTTAATTAAGGATGATCAAGTAATGATTAATATTTTAGAAAATGATAAATTAAAAATTGAGGATAGACTTTTTAATTCAAGATTGTTTGTTGGGACTGGAAAATTTTCTTCGTATAAATTAATGAAAGAAGCTCTTGATATGTCTGGCACAGAAATGGTTACCATGGCTTTAAGAAGAGTTGATATTACTAATCCTTCTGATGATCTATTATCATATATTGACAGAAAAAAGTATACTTTACTACCAAATACTTCAGGTGCAAGAAATGCTCAAGAGGCAATTAAGATAGCATATATAGCACGGGAAGCAGGTATTTCTGACTGGGTAAAACTCGAAATTACACCAGATCCCTACTATCTTTTACCGGATGGGGAAGAGACTTTAAAGGCTGCCACTGTTCTTGCAAAGGAGGGGTTTAAGGTACTACCTTATGTTAATGCTGATCCTATTTTGTGTAAAAAATTAGAAGATGCAGGATGTGTTACCGTGATGCCGCTTGGGGCTCCTATTGGAACGAACAAGGGGTTAAAAACATTGGATATGTTAAAAATAATTATTTCTCAGGCAAGAGTGCCAGTAGTAATTGATGCTGGAATAGGTTCACCTTCCCATGCTGCGTATGCGATGGAGATTGGGGCATCGGCTGTTCTGGTAAATACAGCAATAGCAACTGCTGGAGATCCAGTCAAAATGGCTTATGCCTTTAAAATAGCAATAGAGAGTGGGAGGATAGCATATCTTTCAGGCCTTGCCAAAGAAAAAGAGAAGGCTGAAGCGTCAAGTCCTCTTGATTGGGTGGAGGAGTTAAGATAGATTTATATGAATTATTTTTATGATTATTTATTGGAAAACAAAATAGATTTTAATAATATTTACCAGTCTCTTTCTTTATATGATCAATCTGCAAAAGAGAGGGATATTATTGATATTTTAGATAAAGAGAGTATTAAATTAAACGATTTTTTTATTCTATTATCTGAAAAAAGTAATCAATTTCTTGTTCAGATAGCAAAAAAGGCAAGAGATCTAACTATTCAGAGATTTGGCAAGATAATAAATTTTTATGTCCCTTTATATTTATCAAATGAATGTGAGAATGTATGTAGTTATTGTGGTTTTAATGCGGGTCGTTCTTTTAAAAGAGTCACATTAACAGAAAAAGAGATAGAAGAAGAATTAATCTATTTAAAAAATATTGGTTTTGATAGTATTCTTTTATTGACTGGAGAATCAAGAGAAAAAGCACCTCTTGAATATATTAAGAATGCTGTCCAGATGGCAAAAAATTATTTTACCTATGTTGGTCTTGAAATATATCCAATGGATGAAGAAGAATACCGGCTTTTGGTAGAGAGTGGAGCAAATGGGCTTACTATTTATCAGGAGACATATAACCCTGAGATATATGATAGGGTTCATATAAGAGGTAAAAAGAAAGATTATAAGTATAGACTTAATACACCTGATAGAGCAATGATAGCTGGGTTTAGAAAAGTAGGGATTGGGGCTTTACTTGGACTTTATGATTGGAGATATGAGGCAATAGCCATTGCATTTCATATTGATTATTTGAGAAAGAGATACTGGCAACAGGAGATAACTTTAAGTTTTCCAAGAATTAATCCAGTTTCACCTTCTTATAAAATTCCATATCCTGTAAGTGATAGAAATTTTGTTAAGATGATGTCATTATTAAGAATACTTTATCCAGATATTGGATTTGTTTTATCTACAAGGGAGAGAGCAGAATTAAGGGACAGGTTGATTAATTTATGCATCACCCAGATAAGTGCTGGTTCTAAAACATCGCCCGGTGGTTACAAATTAAAAGAAGATAATGAGGGACAATTTGATGTTTCTGATAAAAGAAATTTAAAGGATATGATAAAAGTTGTTCAAAATTATGGTTATTGTCCGGTTATTAAAGATTGGGATATAAATTTTAAAGGAGTTTACTAATTGATTGATTTTAATTATGGGCTTTATCCAGTAATTACAGAAGAATTTTGTAATGGAAGAGATTCTATCTTTGTTCTGAAAGAGGTTATAAAGGGAGGAGCAAAGATTGTTCAATTAAGAGAAAAAAATAAAAAACATAAAGAGATTTATGATATTGCCTTAAAATATAGAGAAATTACTGACAAGCACAACGTTACCTTAATAATTGACGATTATCTAGATATAGCAATGGCAGTTAATGCTGATGGTGTTCATCTTGGGCAGGAGGATCTTCCATGTTCTGTAGCGCAAAAAATTGCCCCACATTTGATCATAGGAGTATCCACTCACAATAAAGAAGAGATAGAAAAAGCAATAAATGATGGTGCTTCTTATATAAACATTGGGCCTATTTTTGAAACTCAAACAAAAAAAAATTCCTATCCTGCAATAGGACTTGAACTTTTGAAAGAGTTAAAGCCGGATTTTCCTTTTAGTGTTATGGGCGGAATTAAAAGAGAACATATAAAAAGTCTTGTGGAGATGGGAGTAAAAAATATTGCTATGGTTACAGAGATTACTATGGCAGAAGATATTGCCCAAAAAGTGTCAGAAATTATTAATATGATAGAGAAATATAAATAAAAAAACATTTTAAAATAAATATAATATAACAATTATTTTTTATAAGAATACAGATATCCCCTTAGGCCAGAGGGGATATCTGTATAATAAAAAGGGGATATACCCCTTTATCACAGGGGATATCTATATAAAATAACGATTATTATAATATAAAAATAATAAGTATTCATTATCTCCATATACTAGCAATTACATTTTTTTTAAAAAATAGCCATAAAATTCATACGACAATTGTCACTGTTTAAAAATATAGAAAGATTAATAGCGACTTTACTAAAAATAATAAAAACTTCACCAATCCTCAACTTTCACATATTTAAGACTATTTTGATAGGAATCAATAATAAACAAAAAGAGTTTACCATATATAACAAAAAATTGATATTCTAATAAGACACCTTCTATTTTTCTTGGTAAAAAACTGGAAATTAGGTTAAAATTATTATCACATTTTGTCACTTCCAGTATATCAATATATTTTTTCTTTTCTATCTCTATTCTTTCTTTAAAAATTATTACGTTTTTATTATAAATATTTACAAAATCAATAATTTCTTTATCAGAAAAAATATCAAGAATTTCATTGTTTTTAATTATCTCTCTATCCCCTTTTTCCAGTAAAAAAGAATAAATAGTCTTATTATAATTAAAAATAAGACTAAAAATATTGTCATTAAAAACAAAACAAGGTGGGATATCTTTCTTATAAACTATCTTATAAATTTTAGAAAAACCATGCAACCTATGATCAATAATAGAAAAATATAGATAATCCTTTTTATCTTTAAATTTCCATAACATACTATACAAATTATTATTTTTTACTATTTTAAAAAAAGCTATATTTTTCTCACCAGCAATGATTTTCTCCTTAAAATTTTTTAGATAGATTTTTTTACAGAATATCCTGTTATCAGAAATATAAAATAGATTAAGAGTATCATCTGAGATAAAAACTTCTGGATAAGAAATATTATTACTTATTATAATACTTTTAGGCTTGAGCCTATTATCAAAATATGTTAATATCAATTTTTGGGAAAATTTTTCCATATGAATAACATAATATATCCCCTTATTGTAAAAGGCTTTAAGATATAATATCTTATCTTCTTTATGATAATTATATAAAAAGATAGTATTACCAATGAAAAAATTTTCTTCTCTGTATTCTATCAAAGAAATTTTTAATTTCATATCTTTATCTAAATATACAAAAAATATGTTATTATTATTAGAAAAAAAATAAAATTTATTAATTTCTTTAGAAAAAAAATTAAATTCGTTTATTTTTAAATAAATATCTTCTGCTATAATGTAAAAATTAAATAAAAATAACAAAAAAAATGTTAATTTCTTTTTAGAAAACATTTTACATCCTTAAAATTATGTTGATTATTTTTCTTTTGCTTTACCAAATGATTGAGGTTTAAAACTTGCACTTATATCTATTAAAAATCTAAATGTTGAAGATGGATTATTAAAGTCTGGGAAAATTCCACCATTAAGAGAAATCTCTACTGTTTTATGTGGCCTTAAAGTTAGCCCCATGTAAAAAATGTTATTTTGTAAAAATGTGTTAAAGTTAGAATTTACCATATCATAAATAATTCCAATAACACTCTCTATCTGCCACTGGATCATAAATGCCACATTTATTTTTAACTTTTCTTTGGAGTCAATAGAGAGTCTAAAATATAGTTTATCGTAATATATATCAAAAATTGTAAAATTAGGATTGTCTGTATAACTAAATGTTAATTGATACGCTGGTTCTATTAAAACATATTCAAGATATTCAATCCTGAACTTAACCCTAAAACCAAAATTATATTCGGCAATAGAAAGAGCATTATTACTCATATTCGTTAGCCAGAGAGAGAGTATATTTTTTCTATTATCTCTCTTTGCAGAATACGAGATATCAAATAGGCCTATCTTATTTATATCAGAGTCAACTATTGTCTCACCTATAAAGGCAAAATTTTTCACTCTCCATTGAATCCCAAAATTGAATGCCATTGCTCCTGCAATAGAAGATGGATTTTTATTAATCATATCGACAAATAGTGAACCATTTGTTGCAAAATTGTAAGAAAAAGGGATATATATTCCACCATTAATATAAATAGAAAACCAGTAAGTCGGAAGATCAAAGGCAACAAATTCAAAATGAGTATTAAATTGTGCAGGAAAAAATGACTCTTCATTTGCACCAAATTTTATCAAATCATAACAATCAAGGTAAGCTGAAATCCCCCATCTAAATTTAAAACTTTTTGAGGGATTTGAAAAGTATAATGAAATATTATAAAGTCCTTTTGGTAAAATATCTTCTGCATATATTAAGCCTTGAAAAAATGGTAAGTTGTAACTATTAATAAAAGAACTTTTTCTTTCCATAGGAAAGAATATACGGGAATTAAAATCAACCATTGAAAAAAACATTCTATCTGAAATATTATTATATTCTCCAACTTGAATAAAAATTTTATCTTTAATTGTATTATATCTTAATATTCTCAATTTTAATAGAATATCATCAAATACATCAAAAACAATCTTTTCTGGCACTCCACCCTGATCAGAGCCAAACGACCATTCATTATTTTTGTTATTTATATTCATGATCATATCAGAAGTAAAAATTTTTGATGGGATAATTGTAAGAAAAAAATAAAAGCCAAATTCAAATTGATTATCAAAGAGACTTATGCCGGGTCTTGATACTATTTTTGCTCCAATATTATCATTAAAACTAACTGTTCCCAACTCCACTGAAAAGAATGATGTTAAAAATTTCATATAATCAAATTTTTCTTTTTTGTCTGTGGAAAGATCTCTTGTTATCTTATTTTTTGTGTCTTCTGTTACATCTTCTATTAAATTAGGGCTTTCTTGATTAATTTCCTCTGTCTCCTCTTCATTCTTCAAAGAGAGATCATATTCTGGGAAATTAAGGTATTCAAGGACAAAAGGAATTGTCTCTGGAAGTTTTTCAATATTCTTAAAGACCTGAACACTCTTCCATAAAAATAGTTCTCCCTGTGTAAACTTTTCCTGTGGAAAAACTTTATAATCATAAAATTTTGAGAAATACCACTTTTCTACCTCTTCAGAGTTGTTAGGATCATTTAAAGAGGTGTGTCTTACAGATCCATCAAAGACAATCACATATCCTATTCTATTACCACTTTTTTCATCTGCTATTGAAATAACTCCAAAGTCAGTGCCATTGCTCTCTATCTTTGTTGTGTTTAGAAAAAGATTTAATTTATTAGATTTGTTAATAACAAAACGAATTCTTCCATAATTTAGCCAGAAATTTATGCTATTTTCTTCAAACTTAAACTTTAAATCACTATTCTCACTTATATAAATTGCACCAATCTCTTTATCGTCTTTAAATATTATCAATTCTACTTCCTGTAATCTATATGTTAAAATAAGCCCCTCTGAAAAAATCTTATCCCCAGATTTAATATCATTCTTTTCAAGATTCTTTTCAAATACTCGCGGCAATTTAGTAGCAATCTGAAAATTTTTTATACCAATGGTAAAAATATTTCTTATTTGAATATAATTATTACTCTCAGCATAAAGAAGAGAAGAAAGGGCTATAAAAAAAACAATAAGATATCCCCTTTTATAAAACAAAAGACACCTCCAAAGAGATAAACTTCTGTAAGTCAGCCCCATAATTATCTGGATTAAGTTCCAATGTATTAGGATCAATATAGTTATTTTCATCTATCCAACCAGGTCTTTGAACACCAATTAAAAAATTTATCTTTGCATTGTATATCTGATATCCTACCTCTGCATAAAATCTAAAATCCTTTGTAATTGACTCAATAAAATGTCCCCCATTTGATCCCTGAATATTTATTGGATTAACACCGGTTTCATAAAATACATTTATGAAAAGTCCTTTCACAATAATACTACTTAAAGTGAATTGAGACTCAAATTTAGAATAAAAAGAATCAACTGTAACTGGTATTGTCATCTTAAATTTAAATTGAAGTTCCTCTTTAAATGCATAAATTCCAAATCCCCATGATAACATTATCTCATAATCATCATATTTAGTATAATACATTTTCTTTCTTACAAGTTCATAGGTGGAAGAAAAATAATCTATCTGAAATTTTGAAGCAGTCACTATAAAACCAGCACTTGCCCCAAGCAAAAACCCGGATTTTTTTATGTTTAAAAATCTTGAGTCAAATTCAAATCTATTTCCAAAACCAAAATTAAAGTTATCGGGTTTTGGAATATTCGGTAAATCTAAAAGAAAGGCACTCTCATTTGAAAATATCAATTTAAAGTTCTCTCTCTCAAAAGAGTAAAATATTGGAATAGAAAGGCCAATAAGAGAAGTTGTCCACCCATCATATTGAATATTTCTATAATCCTGTAAGTTTTCTAATGGCAGAGCACTGAGTCTATTATGTTCATTTGCATCAAAGTCAGACATAAATGATAATCCAAATTTTAAAGACATATCATCATGAATCGTAAATTTCATTGTATCAATTGTAAAATCAAAACCAAAGATGTCGGGATCAAGAAGATCTGGAATAAAAAAAGTAAGTTCTATTGGTAATGGATCTTTTTTAAAGAAATTAAGATAATTTGCATTAAATTTAAAAAATAAACCATTCTCTTTTGATGTGGGATAAAAGGCTATATTATGATAATTCTTCACAAGCAAAGAATTGCCAAGAGTTATAAAAGGAAGTCTCCCGGTTGTAAAATATATTGGCTTATTTAAGTCTCCATACTTTATATATGCTATTTTATCCAGATATAAAAATAGAGTGGATAGTGGATCATTCTCTATATACCAGTCCTTTACTCTAAATTCTGGCTGCTGGGTAAAAATTCTAAATCTTATCGTTAGATCAAGTCCAATTCCAAAATCCTCAATATGAAATGCTGGTCTGAAAAAAAATGATTGATAGTCTGTAATCCCTATGCCATCATTAATACCCTCTACACCAAATCCAGTATCAAATATTGCCATAATTGTTATTTTATCATCAGTTGAGTCCTTTTTATCTATTTTAAACTTGATGGCATGAAGAGTAATAATCTGAAAAATAAACAAAAATAATAATAAAAATCTTTTCATCTTGATACCTTTATATTATATATTATACAATCAAATATATTATTTATCAAATAAATAATATAAATTTCGGAAAAATATATATAAAATTTCTTACTTTGTCAAAAAAGAATTATTAAATATAGAAAAAAGTTTTTAAATCGTAAATAATAATTTTTACTTCATATCAAAAATGCCAGTAATAGAGGCAATCTATCAAGAAATTCAAAATTTTTATTTTTAAAGTAAAAAAGCCCACAAAAAATATAATTTTCTAATGTTTCCTGTATGTTATTTTTCTTTA
>DAONLM010000138.1:0-8149 GCA_035406685.1 Spirochaetota bacterium | reverse complement strand
TCTTGCAAATATATACCAATAGAGTAAAAAAGATATATTGTTTCGGTCCAGAAGATGGAAATAAATACGAAAGAATAGATGGGGATAGTAGGATTCATCTGTATCTATCACAACAGGATTACAGATTTTTGAAGAAGATCCATGCTGATCTTAATTTTTTCAGTATGGGTGTTTTACTGAGGAGAATTATCCTACTCTTTTTGGAAGAGTATGAGAAACTTGGGATTACCGGGGTTGAGATGAAGTGTAGTATAATAACATTAAGGTTATTTTTGAGACTAACAAAGATTAAGAAGTGGAATAAGAGCAGAGAATTATCCCACTTTGAAGGGAATACCACCCCCTTCTACAAGGCAATCTACAACGATTGTTACCAGGTAGTGGGATTTGAGACATATTATTAGAGAATTTCATTAAAATTTTAGAAAAAAATAAATAAAGGTATTACAATATTTCTCTCAAACAAAAGTGTTCTAATGATAAATCTACCATTTTAATTTTCTAAAAATAAAAATTTTTGCTATAATAAAATATTTTTCTACTTGTAAAATAAATTTTATTCTGTTATAATAAAGAAAAAAATATTCTTGGGAGGGGAAAGATGGAGAAAATTCGTGATTTTTTAAAAAAGAGTTTTTATAATGCTTTTTCTTTTTATAAAGAAGAGAGATTAGATGAGGCAAAAGAGATTATATTGGAAACAAAAGATTTATGGTTTAATCATAGAGATAGATATAAATTTATGACATTGTTATCTCTTATTTATATAAAACTTAATGAGTTAAACATTGCAGAGAGAATTTTACTTGAGGCATTGAGTTTAGTTCCGGGAAATTTAAGAATTCTTGATCTTTTAGGAAATATATATTTAAAAAAGAATAGATATAAAGAGGCTGAAAAGATTTATAAAAAAGCCAAAAAAGAGGATAGCTATAATTTTGATATTACATTAAAACTTGCATATATCTCTATGTGTTTAAATGATTATGATAAAATGATCAATATTCTAAAAGAGGGTTATAGATTTGATTTTATTGGTGAAAATGAAGAAAAAAAGTTAAAATCTTTTTTAGTTGATTTTTTAAAAAGAATTAATTATGAAAATAGTTTTTATATTATAAAAGACTTTAGAAAATGGTGGATAAGAGAGAAAAAGATAAAAAATAAAAGAATAAATTCATTTAAATTTTAGGTAAAGAAGGTTTTTATGAATAAAAACATCTTAATTACTGGTGGTGCGGGATTTTTAGGGATAAATTTAATAAGATATCTACTTAATAAAAATTACAATATAACATCACTCGATATTGCTGATTTTAACTATCCAGAAAAAGATAAGATCAGAGTAATAAAAGGGGATATAAGAGATAGGACAATTGTAAAAGAGGCGATGAAAGGAAATAATTTAGTAGTTCATTGTGCTGCAGCTCTACCTCTTTACAAGAAGGAAGATATTTTTTCAACAGATGTGGATGGTACAAAAAATGTACTCGAAGAAGCATTTTTAAATAATGTAAAAAAATTTGTTCATATATCCTCCACTGCTGTCTATGGTATACCTGATCATCATCCTCTTTATGAAGATGATAAACTGGATGGCGTTGGACCTTATGGCAAAGCAAAAATAATGGCAGAATCTCTCTGTCTTGAATATAGAAAAAAGGGGATGTGTATTCCAATTTTAAGGCCAAAGTCTTTTATTGGACCTGAAAGGTTAGGGGTTTTTGCAATATTTTATGAATGGGCAAAAGATGGAAAAAATTTCCCTATGATAGGAAATGGTAAAAATAGATATCAACTTCTTGATGTGGAAGATCTTTGTGAGGCAATATATCTCTGCTTGACAAAATCAGAGGATGTAGTAAACGATACATTTAACATAGGAGCCAAAGATTTTACAACAATGAAAGAGGATTATCAATCTGTTCTTGATTATGCCGGATTTAACAAAAAAATAATCACCTTCCCAGATTTTATTGTTATATTACCATTAAGAATATTGGAGTTTTTACATCTATCTCCTCTTTATAAATGGGTATATGAAACAGCCAGTAAGGACTCTTTTGTAAGTATAGAAAAGGCAGAAAAAAAATTGGGTTTTATTCCAAAATATTCCAATAAAGATGCTCTTATTAGAAATTATAAATGGTATCTTGAAAATATAGAAAATATCAAAGGTGAGTCTGGCATTTCTCATAGAGTACCATGGAAACAGGGTGTATTAAAATTAATAAAGTTATTTTTTTAGATAGAAAGGGGGGTATTTATGGCAACAAAAAAGAATAGTGAAAAATCAAAAGTATCTTCTACAAAGACAACAATTCAGAATAATATTAAGAAAATAATGAAAGAGTTAGATGAAAATTCTTTAATGTTTCTGTTAGAACAGGCGCAGATACTTAAGCACAATATGGAGGTAGAGAGAATAAATCAGGAAATTCTTGAATCAAGAAAAATTAGTGAAAATGTTAGTAGTACTAGTAAAAGTCCAGCAGATAGTATAAAAATCATTGCAGATAATGATGGAAAAAATTTTATACTTGAAATAAATAATAATAGAAAATTTTTAACAAGAGAAGAGTTTAGAAAAATAGTTGAGATCTGCTATAATGGAACAGAAGTTAACCTTTATAATTGGTTATATAGAGAGAGAAAGGATATTCTTATTGATGCTGGTATTAGAACAAAAAGTTCTGGACTTCTTACAAAAATAATAAGTTTAGTTAAGAGTAAGTATAAATTAAAACAATGAGGTTTGGCAATGATAGGAGAATTACCAGAGTTAGATGATTTTTTTAGTAAGAAAGATAAAGAAAATAACAATGAAGAGTTAAATCTAAATTCCGTTGAGAATGAGAAAACTATTTATATTTACATTTCAAAAGAAGAAGACAAATGGATTCTTGCCGATTTCATCTCAATAGCAGTAGCAGGTATAGGAGTTCATTTATCTCTTCCTATTGATATTGAACTTACTGTTGAGGAGATAAATAATATAAAGATAAGATTTGTTAAGAAGAGTAATTCTCATGAGGAAATTCTAAAAGAGATTAAGGGGTTTGTAAGATGGCAGGATAGAGATCCTCTTACTGGCAGAATAAAAATAGGTCTTCATTTTCCTGTTGAGTATAAAAATGATGCGATTCTTATTGATATATTAAAAGATATAGAAAATCAGTGATGTTTTTTGGATTGGGTCATTTCAATTTCTCACTAAAATTAAAGTGATATAAAATGAAACTCAATTGGTTTATTTTAGAACAAAAACAATCTTATCTGTTTTTTCAATTAATTGCTTTTTTTCTTAATTCATACAAAATTATTCCGGCACTAACAGAGAGATTTAAAGAGTCGAGTTTATCATTTGTTTCAATTGTTATAATATCATCGCAATTTTCTTTAACAAGTCTTCTTATTCCTCGACCTTCTTCCCCAAAAACAATAACATTCTTTTCACTGAAATTAAAATCTTTAAGAGGTTTGCCATTTTTACTGGCAGCATAAACCCAGAAGCCATTTTTTTTCAGAAACTCAATCACTCTCACAATATTTGTAACATAAGATATATTCATAAAAGAAATAGCCCCAGCAGATCTTTTTGCCACAACTTCATTTATAGGGGCAGAATTATCCTTTGGCAAAACAATAAAGTCAATATCAAATAGTAATGCACTCCTTATTATTGCTCCAAAATTACCGACATCTTTTACCCCATCAAGTATTATAATATTCTTAATATTACTATTATTCTCTATTTCATTTAAAAATTCATCTTCA
Organism: Spirochaetota bacterium; assembly: GCA_035406685.1. Classification (GTDB taxonomy): domain Bacteria; phylum Spirochaetota; class GWE2-31-10; order GWE2-31-10; family MWDO01; genus DAONLM01. Next base: position 4,372 of record DAONLM010000138.1, on the reverse strand, counting down.
GAATATATTTTTGCATAGTCTTCGTCTATTTTTAACACTATCTTTTCAGATATGTCTGGAAAAAATTTTAAAAAACTTTCTCTATCCAGATAGACAATCTCTATATTTTTGGATTTTGCTTTTTCTATTATCTCTTTATAATGATTTAGATTAGAATCTTTCAAAATATTAAGAACACCTTTTTTAACAACTTTTAATTTTTCTTTTATTGGATTCTTTCCATAAATAAATCTTTCTTTCATAATTCTAAAATCTTTTTGGATTATTTATAATCTCGTCAACCTTGCCATCAAAATCTTTATCTTTTTCAATACGGATAACTTCTCGTTTTTCGTTTGCATATCTCCACTCATCAACCTTACCATCAAAATTTGTATCCATCTTTATTATAATTTCTTTTGTAGAGCCATTTGTATTATACACAACATCAACCCAGATATCGATTTTCCCATCCCCATTGCTATCAAACTCCTCTTTTAATGACTTTTCGTTTATTTCTTTTCCACCTCTAAAGAATTTTTCGAGTGTAAAAAAAGAATCATACTTTCCATCATTATTTGTATCTTCACTCTTTTTGACAATAACTTTTGAATATTCGATATCCATCCATTTATCCATAATCAACTCTTTTTTATATTCTACATTTCCCTTTGTATACTCCTCAATAGAATCAAAACTACCGTCATAATTTAAATCATACTTTGCCATATATCTAAATTCATTCTTTTCATAATAGATAGTATCTATTTTCTCATCACTATTTGAGTCAATTGAAATTTCCCTATAAAAATCTCTCCCTTCTGTTTTTATCTCTATAAAAACATCTGGCTTACCATTTCCGTTTGAATCCATTTGCTCTTTTTCAATAAGATATACAATATTTTTATTTGAAACATAAAAGCAAGATTCATCGGCTTTCCTATTTTTATTTACATCAAAAAGATCCCAACTCTTCATAACTTCAGCCTTTACCCATCTATCAATTTTCCCATCTTCATTCATATCAAGAGTAAAATCCCATGCAAAAAGAAGGTTAAAAGAAAAGAAAACATTTATTAATAAAATTTTTTTTATCATTTTTTCCCCTCTTTGAGTTTTGAGAGCGCGTTAAGTAACATCTCTTTTGTAGTATTTTTATTATCTTTTGATTTTATTGCCTTTAATCTCTTCTTCAATGAGAATTGCTTTAATGATGATAAAATTACATGTCCACTCTTCATTATTATGAGAGAATTTGTCTTTCTCCCTTGAGTGCAGTCAATTAAAACATTGCCAGCAATTGCCTCTTTTCTTATCCATTTTGTTTTAGATTTTTCAAATTTCATTATCTTTCTTATCTTTTTTTCATTCACAAAATTTTTATACCCAATATCAATCATAAATACTCCTCTATTATTATATTATTTATTAGAATCAGAAGATATAAATATATTCATATAAAAATATCTTAAAGGGAATTTGTAAGAAGTTGCTATTAATTTCCCATTTTCATTGTTAAAGACAATGGTCATTTTATCAGCAAGTCCCATTTTTACTATATTTTCAACAATATCTTTTGGAAATCCGAGATTTAACTGATTTATATTAGAAATATTATATACTATTTTTACATCACAGGAGATACTCTTATCATTGCCGCTATATTTTATTGGTTTAAACACAATTGCATCTTTATTCATTCCAAGAGTTTTGGAAGCCATGGCAATCATTGAATAAAATTCAAAAAAAGATATTACCCTTGAATGATTATTAAAAAGATCTCTATTGCCAGTATTAATTGCCTTTTGAATATTCTCAATAGTAAAATTAACATCTTTAATATACTCTTTATGCTTATTATTGCTACAAGAGAAAAGTAGAATTAATCCTAAAAAAATAACAAATAATTTCTTCATAAAAATCTCCTATTAAATTTAATTATAATATATAAATACCAAAAAATTTTTCTTTTGTCCAATTTAAATTAAAAATTTTAATCTTGAATTAAAATTTTGTTAATTTTTTTGTTATTTTAACATTTTTTATTCTTTAAAAGCAATATCTATTATCTCTTTTTTTGGGGGTTTTGTCAACAAAGAGACAACTGGTACAACGATAAAAGGAAAAGCCATTGCAATTACACTCGAAATACTTGAATTTTTTTCACCCATAATAAAGAATAGAGAAACAGAAAGCAAAAGCCCTGTAATCATACCAGCAAAAGCCCCTTCTTTAGTTACTCTTTTCCAGAATAATCCATAAATATATGGAGCCATTAAAGAACCAGCCACAGCCCCCCATGAGAGCGACATTAAGGTAACAATTATACCTATCTTAAATCTTGCTATAAAATAAGAAATAACTATAAATATTGCACTCAAAAATCTCATCATTGCAAGAGAATTCTTTTTTGAAATATTTGGATTTATATGACCTTTATATAGATCTATTGCCACAGAAGAGGAAGAGACTAATACCAGTGATGAAAGTGTGGACATTGAAGCAGATAAAATCAATAGTAAAATTATTGCCATAAGAAAATCTGGTAGATTATTTTTGAGTAAATTAGGAATTAAAGCATCATAATTTACAGTACCATTTTCAGTTAATGGTAAGCTAGATGGAGTATAAAAAATATGAGTCATTGCCCCTGTCCAGTATGCAGAAAACACCACAATAAAAGCAAATATTGTAGTAATAATCGCTGCCTTTTTTATCACACTTTCATTCTTTATTGCATAAAATTTCTGAACCATCTGTGGGAGTCCCCATGGTCCAAAAGATGTCATTAAGACAAAACATAAAATAGTAAGGAAATTCGGTTGTTTTTCAATAGGGATATGGTTATTATATTCTTTAATAATAGTAGAGACACTCTCGGTTAAGCCTCCAGCCTTTCCAACCAAGATTATCACCATAAGTATTGCACCAATAATCATGATAATACCCTGAATAAAATCATTCAGAGTTATTGCAAAATACCCACCAAGAACCATATATATTCCTGTTATTAAAATCATTATTAAAAGTGCAATATCATAATTAATCTTAAAATTAGCCTCAAAAAGATGGCCTAATCCCTTAAAAACAGATGCAGAATATGGTAATAAAAATACAAATATAAGTATAGCAGAAAAAATTTTTAACAATCTTGAATGATATCTTGCCTCTAAAAATTCTGGCATTGTCATTGAATTAAGATTCTGGGTCATTGTTCTTGTCCTTTTTGCAAGAATAAGCCAGGCAAGGAGTGACCCAATTAAGGTATTGCCGAGTGAGATCCATAAGGCATTAAGCCCCAACCCCCATCCGAGTTTACCAGCAAATCCTATGAATAAAACAGCTGAAAAATAAGTGGTTCCATAAGCAATAGCAGAAATCCAGGGACCAACTGATCTATTACCCAGAAAAAAATCGTTTAGGGTAGAAGTTTTTTTCATTCCCCATATACCAATTATTATCATTAAAATTAAAAATAAAACAAGAAATATTATACTTAACACAATATCTCCTTTTAAAAATAATATATAAATTGAATAAAGATTAAAAATAAAGTAAAAAAATAATTATAAAATATTTTCTAAAAAATTTAAAAAATAGAAAATATTATAGTTATAACAATATACGAAAAAAAAACATTTGTCAATTTTTTTTATTTAAAATTTATTAATTTAGGATGCAGTTTTATTTTTAGACAAAAATTTTAACACTTTCTTAAAATCGCTGAAGAATAAAGTTATTCCAGTATTTTTGCTGGAATTATTTCAAGTATCCATACTGGAAAGAATAAGAAGTAATATTATGTTAATCATTTTCAGCGATTATGAATTTTTGTTACTATATTTTTTACTGGAATAAAATTTTTTTAAAAAAAATTTGATAATTTTAAAAAAAAGTAATATAATTATTTTAGGAGGTTTTTTATGAGGGTAAAAATAATTTTTTTATTACTTAGTGTATTTATTTTTTTAATTATTCTGTTTAATTGTGAGCAACCATCTTCTACAACTACCAGAACAACTCCAACTACTACTCCAACTACTACTCCAACTACTACTCCAACAACAACCCCAACTACTATTTTTAAAGGTAAAGTTAGTTATGTTACAAATGGAAATGTTTATGCTACCTGCTATGATGAGGTAAATAATACTCTATATATTGGTGGTAATTTTACAATGGTAGGTCCTAATTATAGGTATGGAGTTCCAATTAACACAGGTGATGGAAAACCATCTGTAAGTTTACCAACAATGCCAAAGGTAAATGGGGTTATTTATTGTGCAATTCCAGATGGGAATGGAGGATGGTATATTGGAAGGGAATTCACAAAAGTAGGTACAGAGACAAGAAATTACATAGCAAGGATAAATAGTGATGGAAGTTTGCATCC
>DAONLM010000137.1:0-8277 GCA_035406685.1 Spirochaetota bacterium | reverse complement strand
TAGCCCCCTTTTTTAGTATTCTATTTCTCCTCATAAAAAATCCTCCTTAATTTTAAAAAGTATTTCTATATATTAATCACAAAATTTTTGAGAAAATCCTTTACAATTTTTGAGAAAAAATTTAGTTTTTTTTGAAAAAAAATAAAGTGAGGGACAGACCTATAAATTTTTTTAAATAGGGACAGACTTACACTTATTATGTTTATATTTAATAACATATTTAACAAATAGTAATATTTTTAAATTAACAGAGGGACAGACCTGAACTTTATCATGATGTGAAACTAATTTTTATATAATCAATCTTAAATGATTTAAAAATTAAATTTTTTGTAATATAAGAAGAAAATTTTTATTTTCTGAAAATAATTAAATATTTTCTATTTTTTTTATAATAATTTTTTTAAAAAAAAGATTACATTTTTAAATTTTATCAAAAATAAAAGTTTATACTTTATGATATAGAAATATTTATGCCCCCTAGCGTGACATTTGTATAAAACAACAATGATTTATTATAATTATATAAAAAAGTGGGATATCTGTCGTGAGATAAGGGGATATCCCCTATTTTAAACAGGGGATATCTGTATAAAAAAAGAATAATTTTTATATAAAGTTATATTTTTTTAAAAAAAAGTCCCCTTTAAACTAAGGGGACTCAAATAAGCAGTTATTGCTTACCTCTCTTTATATAATGAGTATGGAGATACTTATGAGATTTTTCTCCAAGAGGCTCTTTTAAAAATTCATCATATAAACTCTTAATCGCTGGATTTATATGAGACTTTCTTAACTCTTTTCCTTCATCTTCTTTATAGATTGCCTCCATTCTCTTTTTTCTTACTTCATCAGTAGTCATTCTTGGTTGTCCACCTCCACTTATACACCCGCCAGGGCATCCCATTACCTCAATAAAATGATAAGGCGACTTTCCAGCCTTAATTTCTTCAAGAAGAGTTGCTGCACCAACAAGGCCACTTGTTACCGCAACCTTAACAACAAAACCTTCAAGTTTTTTCCATTCTGGAAGAACATTTTCCAGTTTTAATTCAGCAGTCTTTATCCTATCAAATCCGACAATTGATTTTATATGTAGATTCTCAAAAGGCAGTTCTCTTCCTGTTATTATTTCATAAACAGTTCTTATGGCTGCCTCCATTACTCCTCCAGTTGTTGCAAAAATATCAGCAGCACCTGTTGATATTCCGAGAGGATCATCAAATTTAGAATCTTCTAAATTCTTAAAATCAATACCAGCCTCTCTTATCATTTTCCCAAACTCTCTTGTTGTTAAAACCGCATCTACATTTGGCATTCCATCTATAAACATCTCCTCTCTTGTGATTTCAAATTTTTTTGCTGTGCACGGCATAACTGAAACAACAAAAAAATCCTCTGGTTTAACACCTATTTTCTCAGCATAATAAGATTTTACAAGAGCGCCAAGCATCATATGAGGGGATTTACATGTAGAAAGATGATCCACCAATTCTGGATAGTAGTGCTCAATAAATTTAATCCATCCAGGACTACAGCTTGTTATCATTGGCAGAACTGCTTTTTCACCATTTATAACTTTTTTTACCCTTTTTAAAAATTCATTGCCTTCTTCAATTATTGTCAGATCGGCACTAAAATTAGTATCAAAAACATCATCAAATCCAAGTAATCTTGCAGCAGTTGCCATTTTACCAGTAATGAGTGTGCCAGGGGGATATCCCAACTCTTCACCTAAAGCAGCTCTTATTGCCGGTGCTGTCTGAATAACCATTCTTTTTTTCTTATTTGTAAGCATCTCCCATACAAGAGTAAGAGAATCCTTCTCTTTTAATGCCCCCACAGGGCAAACTGTAGTGCACTGGCCACAAAATGTACAGGAAGCACTATTCATTGATACATTAAAATATGGGGAAACTATTGACTTAAAACCTCTATTTTGAATATCAATAACCCCAACTCCCTGAACTTCATTACACATTGTAATGCATCTTCTACATAAAATACATTTTGCATTGTCCCTTACAATTGAAGGGCTCTCATTATCTATTGAACTTTTCGACATTGCATATTCTTTAAAAATCTCCCCATCACTTTCAATAATACTACCCAATTCCTGTAATTCACAATTCTGATTTCTTTCACAATTAAGACAATCCTTTGGATGATCAGAAAGAATCAAATCATAAATTAATTTTCTTGCATTTCTTACTCTCTTTGAATTTGTAAAAATCTTCATTCCATTGGCTACCTTTGTTATACAGGAAGCCATTAGATTCCTCTGTCCCTCTACTTCAACTACACATATTCTACACGATCCAACTTTATGAAAATTTTCAAGATAACACAATGTTGGAATTTTTATGTTATTTAATTTTGCTGCTTCAAGAATGGTAATTCCTTCTGGAACCTTTATAGATTTATTATTAATTTGGATTTCTATCATAAAAATACCTCCTTAATTTTTAATTAATCTCTTTTATCACATCTTAAGCATCTCATTGCTTCTGCTATTGCATTTAACTTATGAAAACCAAGGCTTACCTCTTTAAAATTACTCATTCTCTCTTCTGGTTTTAAATAATTCATAGCAAATCTCTCATGCTCCACTATCTCAGTGTCAATAGTTGGTTTTGGTATCTCTATCTCTTCCCCAGTATTAAGAATTCCCTTCCCGCCTAAGAATTTATCTATATTTATTGCTGCTTTTTTACCATCTGCTATTGCAGTAATAACAGTATCAGAACCTCTTACCACATCTCCACCAGCAAAAACACCTTTAATATTTGTCATCATTGTATCTTTTTCTATAATAAATGTCCCCCATTCTGTTAATTGAACCTCATCCTTTCTTATAAACGGCAGATCAGAATATTGACTCACTGCTAATATTACATTGTCCACCTTTATTTTAAATTCAGAGCCTTTTAAAGTATAAGGTTTTTTTCTACCCTGATTATCAAATCCTTTTAACTCCATCTTAATACATTCTATCTCTTTTACCTTCTTATCCCCTATAAATCTAACAGGGGCTGTAAGTTCGACAATCTTAATTCCCTCTTCTATTCCATCTCTTATCTCTCTCTTATCTGCTGGCATATCTTCGATTGTCCTTCGATAAATAATCATAACCTCTTTGGCGCCAAGTCTTACAGCACATCTTGCTGCATCAATTGCCGTATTACCACCACCAATAACAGCAACAATCCCATCCATCTTAGTTATCTTTTTAAAGTTAACGGCTTTTAAGAAATCCAGTCCATGATATATATTTTCAAGATCTTCCCCTTCTACATTTATCTTTTTAGAAAATTGAGTTCCAGTGGCAACATATATGGCATCATGCTTTTTTCGTAATTCATCAAAAGAGATATCCTTTCCTACCTCTTTGTTTAGTAGAATTTTTACACCTACATTTTCTATTGTCTTTATCTCTCTTTCTAATATTGCTTTTGGCAATCTATATTCTGGTATACCAAATGCTAAAACGCCACCTGCAACGGGTTGGGATTCATACACAGTAATATCATAGCCGAGTCTTGCAAGATAGTAACCACAGGTAAGTCCAGAAGGTCCAGCACCAATTATGCCAATGGATTTGCCATTCTTTGGAAATACTATATCCTTTCGTGGTTTATTTTCTTTAAATACATAATCTGCGGCATATCTCTTTAGATCCATTATAGCAACAGGTTCATCAAGCATACCTCTTCTACACTTTGATTCGCAAGGATGGGTGCATACTCTTCCACAAACAGATGGAAAAGGATTATCCTTTCTTATTAAGTCATAAGCATCCTCTGGTCTGCCAGCAGCAATTAAAGAGACATATCCAGGGACATTTATCCCAGCGGGACAGGTATTCTGACATGGCGATATAAAAAGATCAGAGCAAATTCCAGCTCTACATTTTTTATTTTTTATGTGTTCTTCATATTCTTCCCTAAAATATTTAATCGTACTTAATACAGGATTTGGTGCAGTCTGACCCAATCCACAGAGAGCTGCATCTTTTATCATATTACCTAAATTCTCAAGTAACTCAATATCCCCTTCTTCACCTTTACCTTTTGTGATTCTTTCTAATATCTCAAGCATTCTTTTTGTCCCTACTCGACACGGGAAACATTTTCCGCATGACTCTTCCTGAACGAATTCCATGAAAAATCTTGCAACATCCACCATACATTTATCTTCATCCATACAGATAAGTCCACCGGATCCCATTATTGCCCCAAGTTCTTTTAATGAGTCATAATCAACAGGAGTATTAAGATAATCCCCAGTGATACATCCACCAGAAGGTCCACCTGTTTGAGCGGCCTTGAATTTCTTATTCCTTTTCATCCCAGCTCCAATATCAAAGATAATCTCCCCAAGAGTTGTTCCCATTGGTACTTCGACAAGGCCAGTATTATTAATATCTCCAGCCAGAGCAAAAACCTTTGTTCCAGAATTATTTTTAACTCCAAACTTATTAAACCATTCTGCACCATTGAGAATAATCGCTGGAATATTTGCAAAGGTCTCTACATTATTTATTACAGTTGGTTTACCGAATAATCCTTTTTCTGCTGGAAATGGCGGTTTTTGAGTAGGTTCTCCTCTTTTACCTTCCACAGAGGCAATTAAGGCAGTCTCTTCTCCACATACAAAAGCACCAGCACCTATTCTTATTTCAACATCAAAATCAAAATTTGAAGAAAATATATTTTTACCCAGTATACCATATTTTCTTGCCTGATCTATGGCAATACTAAGTCTTTCTATTGCAAGTGGATATTCTGCTCTTACATATATTACACCCTTTGTTGCACCTATTGCATATCCACCAATCATCATTCCTTCGAGTACAGAATGAGGATCCCCCTCTAATACACTTCTATCCATAAAAGCACCAGGATCCCCTTCATCGGCATTACATATAATATATTTTTGAGTAGCACTATTTTTCTTACAGAGTTCCCATTTTAATCCAGTGGGGAAACCGCCACCCCCTCTTCCTCTTAAACCCGAATCTTTTACTATCTTTATAACATCTTCCTGTGACATTCCATTAAGAATTTTAGCAATTGCCATATATCCATTTTTGGCAATATAGTCTTCAATTGAAAGACAATCAGTTATACCACAATTTCTCAATACAATTTTATTCTGCTTCTTAAAATAATCTATATCATCTATTTTAGAAATGTATTCTTTTTTATGATTATCATAGTATGTTAAATCTCTGACAAATGTCCCATTTATAAAATGAGAAAAAACTATTTTTTCTGCGTCCTCCTCCTGTAATTTTTGATACAGAATTCTATCTGGATAAATAATTGCAACAGGTCCTATTGCACAACTACCAATACAACCAGTTATTTTTAATAGAACTTTATCTTTTAGATTATATTTTTCTATAGCTTTCTCAAAAGCATCTTTTACTTTTAAACAATTGGAGGAAATACACCCAGCACCACCACAGATATTTAAGATATATTTATATTTGCTTTCATTCTGCTCTACCTCTTTTTTTATTGTTTCAAGATCTTTTATATTTTTAATTTGCCTCATATTTCTCTCCTTATAAAATTAAGATTTATAATACTTTGAAAGTATTTCATGAATTTTATCCGGGTTGACCTGTTTATAGACTTCATTATTTATAGTAATGGCTGGGGCAAGTCCGCAGGCACCAATACATCTCATTACCTCAAGAGTAAATTGCCTATCCTCTGTGGTTTCTCCCACATCTATTTTTAACTTTTCTTTTAAATTATTAAGAATTTTTCTTCCACCTCTAACATAACATGCTGTCCCAAGACATACTCTTATAACATTTTTCCCCCTTGGTTTTGTTGAAAAGAATGAGTAGAATGACACTACACCCGACACTTTTGATAGAGGAATTTTTAGCTCTTCTGAAATTAATCTTTGAATATGCAATGGCAGAAATCCATATATTGCCTGCGCATAATGTAGTACCTGAATAAGAGAACCCTCTTTATCCTTGTATTCAAGAATTATCTCTTTTATTCTTGCAATTTTCTCTTCCTCGGATAATTCTTGACAATTACATTCATTTAAAGCCATAAATCCTCCTTAAAAAATTTAAAATATTTCCTACAAAAATGAATTTTTTAAATTATATAAATTATATTTTTTTACAAGATTTTTTTTATAAAAAATATTTTTTTGACATTTTTTATTTTTTTTAGTATAAAAACAGCCTCTATGAATAATAAAAGATATCCAAGAATACTCATTGATTTAAATGCCTTTAATTCTAACATTAATTACATAAGAGAAAAATTTAAAAATTCTAAAATAATATTACCAGTCAAAGCAAATGCTTATGGCCATGGAGATATAATAATTGCAAAAGAGGCAGAAGAAATCGGGATAGAATATCTTGCTGTAGCAAGAGTATATGAAGGTATAAGATTAAGAGAGAATGGTATAACAGTTCCGATTATTGATTTTGGGGTAGAATATGATAGTGATATTAAGCTGGCAATTGAATGCAATATAGAACTTTCGGTTAGTATGTTAGATAATATAAAAGAGATAGAAAAATATGCTAAAATATCAAATAAGAGTGTGCCACTTCATTTAAAGGTAAATACTGGAATGAATAGACTCGGCGTAAATTTAGAAGATGCTTTTAATTTGGCTTCGTATATTTATAATTCAAGATATTTAAAATTAAAGAGCATATATACTCATTTTGCAAGAAGTGATGATAGTTTAGAATTTACAAAATTTCAGATAAAAAAAATTAATGAATTAAGAAATAATTTAACTAAAAAAAATATAATACCAGAATTTTATCATCTTTTTAATTCTGGTGCAATAATGGGAGATTATGATCATGATGAGAATGATTATTTAAGGCCCGGCATTATGGCTTATGGATATTCTCCATTTAAAGATAATGATAAAGATAAATTCTTAAAACCAGTTATGACTTTTGTAAGTAGAGTTATTCATCTAAATAAAGTAAAAAAAAATAGTGGTGTTAGTTACAACCACACCTTTGTAACAAATAAAGATACAATATTAGCAACAATCTGTGCAGGATATGGGGATGGAATTTTTAGATCTCTTTCAAATAAATTAAAAGTAAAAATAAATAACAATATATACAATCAAATAGGAACAATCACAATGGATTTAATGGTTATAGAAGTTGATAAAGAGGTAAAGATAGGGGATGAGGTTTATATTTTTGGCAATAAACAGAATGCCTTTTATAATGCAAAAGATTTGGCAACTCTTTGCAATACAATAAGTTATGAAATTACAACAAATATTTCTGAAAGAGTAGAGAGAATTGCTATTAGTGATAATTAATTTGCTGTATAGTAATAAAATTAAGACTTTAAATTACAAAAGGAAATAATATCATTCTTTATTTGCTAAGATTTTATTTATTCAATCTCCTCATAAATTCTAAAAAATAATTTTTTATTACAAAAAATCCTATTAATTATTCTCTATACGAGTCTGAATTTATTTTTTAGGTAGATAAAAAGATAGAATTATCCTAAGGGTAAGTTTTGAGTAAAAAAGATAGAATGGTAAAATTTTAGAAAGATGGTTAATTTTATAAGAATTTTATCTCTTTCAGGCAAAATTTTGAGTTAAATTTGAGTAAAAAATAGTCGTTAGTAGTGTCAGAGACTGGGATATCTGGGGAACCAATCTTCACCACCACAGCCTTATTTGCTCTTAATCTTTCTATTTCCTTTTGCCATTCTTCAATCCTTTTTGTAAACTCCTCTTCTCCCTCTACTTCAATCCCAGCAAAATATAGTTCCAGAAGTTCCCGTATAAGAATGGCAATACTAAATGAGTTAATATGATCATGAACCAATTTTAACTCATTATATACCTCTTCTGGAATATAGATTCTAATCCTGTGAGTAGCATTTATAAATCTATAATCTTTATTTCGCCTCTTCTCAAAAAGATGCTTTCTCTTTAATACTGGAAGCATAAAGATTATAATTTCCCTTATTAAAGTAGAAAGATCTTTATCTTTTTTATCTTTTAAATTGTTAATTTTTTCAAACAGATCTTGATTCAATACAAAATCGAACTCTTTCATGCTTACCTCTCCTTTTTATAAAAAAATATTTCTATATATTAATCACAAAATTTTTAAGAAAATCCTTTACAAATTTTTAAGAAAAATTAAAAATTTTACTTTAATAAAATTTATTAATTTTATACTCTCGTTCAAAACAAATACTTAATATTGATCTTGAAAAAATGAAAAAGAAAAAAATT
>DAONLM010000136.1:0-8336 GCA_035406685.1 Spirochaetota bacterium | reverse complement strand
AAATTAAAAATTTAGCAAAAAAGAGATCTATCTCACTTTCTTGTTTAATGAGAGAGATCTTTGAAAAGATTATTCCTATTCTTGAAAAAAAGCATCTAAAAGAAAAAAGAAGAGAGAAAGAATACCCAATAGTCTGTGCAACAAATAGAGTAAGAGTATATCTTAGTAAAAAATTGTATAACCAATTGAAACTAATTCATAGTCATTTGAATACTTTCAGTATGGCTGTGCTTGTAAGAGAAATATTGGAGGAATACTTTACGGGAATTGAAGCATTTGGAGAAAAAGAGTTTGAAGATAAAATTGAGAGGCTAAAAAAGAAACTTGAAGAATTAAGAGAAAAAAAGGCTGTGGTTGTGAAAAAGGATAAGGGGAAGGTGATGCCGCCTGATATCCGTTGCCATACCCACCCCGACCAATATTTTTTACTTACTTTTGACTCGAAATTTCGGCTTTTAGAAATAAAATTTTTATAAAAATTAACAATCTGTATAAATTTTTTATTTTCTCTTATTCTTACCCAAAACTTAGCTTAGGCTAATTCTATCTTTTTATCTGCTTAAAAATAAAATCGCATTATTGCATTTAATATAATTTAAATTTTTCTTGCAATAATTAATATTTTTGATTAATATATTAGAAAAATTATAAAATATACAAGGAGATCTTTATGGCTATATCAAAAAAAACAATAAGAGATATTGATATTAAAGGTAAAAGAATATTAATGAGAGTTGATTTTAATGTTCCAATCAAAAATGGGGTTATTCAGGACGATACAAGGATAGTTGCTGCTTTGCCAACAATAAAGTATATATTTGATAATAAGGCAAAGAGTCTTGTTTTAATGTCTCATTTAGGAGATCCTAAAAAAGATATGAAAAAAGCAAAAGAGAAGGCAGAAAAGGCTGGCAAATCATTCAATGAAGAGGAGTATATAAATGGGCATCATAAAATGGCTCCTATTGCTGCTCATTTATCAAAACTTCTTGGCAAAGAGGTAAAATTAGCCCCATCATGTATGGGTGAAGAAACAAAAAAAATCGTGGATTCTTTAAAAGATGGGGAGATTTTACTTTTAGAAAACACAAGATTTCATAAAGAAGAGACATCAGAGGTAGCAGAAGAGAGAGAAAAGATGGCAAAAGAGCTTGCACAATATGGGGATATCTATGTAAATGATGCTTTTGGTACTGCTCACAGAGATCATGCTTCTACTGCTTCTATTTGTAAATTTATGAATGGGCCATGTGTTGCTGGATTCTTAATGGAAAAAGAACTCGAATTCCTTGAAGAAAAAGTTGTAAAAAATCCAGCACATCCTTTTGTTGCTATTATTGGAGGTGCAAAAGTTTCTTCCAAGATTACAGTAATAGAAAAATTACTCGAAAAGGTAGATAAAATAATAATTGGTGGGGGAATGGCTTTTACCTTCTTTAAGGCTTTAGGTAAAAAAGTAGGAACTTCTCTTTGCGAAGATGATCAATTAGAAGTGGCAAAAAAGACAATGGAAGCAGCAAAAAAGAAAGGTGTAGAATTTATTTTACAGACCGATGCTGTTGTTGCAAAGGCTTTTGCAAATGATGCTGAATCAAAAATAGTAAATGTTGATAATATACCGGATGATATGATGGGACTTGATATTGGACCAAAATCAATTGAGTTATTCAAAAATGCATTAAAAGGAGCAAAAACAGTATTCTGGAATGGTCCTGTTGGTGTTTTTGAAATGGACAATTTTGCAAAAGGGACAATAGAGATTGCTCATGCATTAGCAAATCTAAAAGGTGCTATTACTGTCATTGGAGGTGGAGATTCTGTTTCTGCTGTAAATAAGGCTGGAGTTGCTGATAAGATGACTCATATTTCAACTGGTGGTGGAGCATCAATGGAACTTGTAGAGGGTAAAATTTTACCAGGTATTGCTGCTTTGAATGATAGATAATTTTTAATAACTACTTATGCCTGAGTAATCAGGCATAAGTAAAAATTATAAGGAAATTTTATGTCAGAAAAGACAGATACAATAAATACAGAATTGTCCCATAAATTAAAACCCAGTTTTTCATCTCTTTTAGAAAAAAGAGGTGTTTTATTAATTCTGTCTTCTAATTTTATAGGAAAAACATTTATTATCGATAAACCAAAGGTCATTATTGGTAGAAGTGAAAAATCAGATTTCTGTATAAAAGATCCTTTAATAAGCAAAGAACACTGTCTTATAACAGTCACAGAAGATTGTAAATTTTTTATAGAAGATCTTAATTCAACTAATTCTACTTTTGTTAATGGTAAAGAGATTAAAAAAAAGACTCAAATATTCTATGGGGAAAGAATAGTCATAGGTGAGACAATAATAAGATTTTATTTAGAAGAAAAATTGGATAAAAAATAGATATTTATTTAAAGGGAGGGGTATATGAAAAAAAATATTTTTTTATTATTATTTTTATTTTTAGCACTTTTAATTAAAGCAGATCCAAAAGATCCAGACGAACCAAAGATAAAAGATAATAAAAATTCAAAAGATAAATTTAATATTGAATATCGTAAACAGAATGGTTTTTATACAAAAGGCTATATTGAGGGAATGAGTGGTTTTTATCTTAATGACCTAATGTGGCAAGGAAATGAGAATAAAGAACAGCATATTTATATTGACTTTGTAAAATCTATTGAGGTGAAGGGATATACTATTAAAAAGATCCAAAAAGACAATCTAAGTCTTGTATTTTATATCCCATATGTTTTTGATATTGAATTAAAGAATGGAACATCCATTAAAGGTGCCAAAGGGAGAATAAAAGAACTGGAGAGATTTACTGTATATACTGAAATTGGCAAGGAGAAATGTTATACATATTTTGTAAGATATTGGCTTGAAGATAAACAGATGTTTTTACATAATAATTCAAAAGATTTTAATGAAAAACCAACAGTTCCAGAGTCTACTGTTGTGTATATAGAGTTTGTTGATTAAGCAGGTTGAATAATTAAAATATTTCTTTCTTACTTATTCATTTTTAAAAATAATATCAATATATTAAATTAATAAACTTTATTTTGTCATTTTTTAAAGAAAATTTTTATTTCTTTCGATAATTAAATAAAAACAGCGGAGATAAAATATATGTTTATTAGTATTGCCTTAGATTTAGCTTCGCCTGATTCCGAAAAAGCTGTGCAAAAAATTTTGGGTGAATATGGTATAGTAAAGATTCAAAAAAATATTTATGAAAGTTTTGATTTTCCCTCAAAAAGACTCGGTAATCTAAAAAAGGATCTTACAGATGTAATTGATATGGATGATAAAATCAGAATCTACCAATATCCTCTTGATAAATGCTTTAAAATAAGCTATATTCAAGATAGAAAATGGAAGAGACTCTCGATATCAAGTGAAGTCAGTTAAATTGTGTCCTTTTCTTTTACCAAAATTTTTAATTCTCCTGGTTTTAAGTTTATATTTAATGTCTTTATATATCCAGAAATTCTTTCCTCAGGAGAATAATCTATAACTTTTTCACCATTTAATATATGCTCTAAATCCTGTAAATAAACATTTTGACTATTATTAACATCTTTATTTAACACAATTAATACCTTTACATTATCCCATTCCTTAATAAAACAGAAAACATTCATCCAGTTTGGCTGATCTACAATATAAATAGGACTCTCTTCATGTAAAGGGAGTAACTTTGATTTAATATCAAGAATTTTTCTTATAATTTTTGAATAATCTTTCCCAGTATTCTCCCAGTCTGCTGGTGTAGTTGTGACAGTATTTAATTTCTTTTTAAATCCATATTCGAACCCAGATGTAATCATAAAACCTTTTGAAAAAATTGCTTCAAAATATAATCTCTGTTTAAAAACTATCTCATTTTCTTTTACCTCTTCCATAAGCCTTGCCGTATCATGAGTCTCTGGAAAAGAAATGGATGGCGCTATTGTTCGTGTCATATTATACTGTTCCAAACACCATGAATCATTAAAATTCCACCATTTTGAAGAGTTAAATATATAATCAAAACCACAATTTGAAAGTGACTGAATCTGAACCGGCGTACAACTGAGTGTTTCTGCAAGAAAAACAACATCTGAGAATTCCTTCTTTATATTGGATATAAGATATTGCCAGAATTCATGAGAAACCTGATATGCAGCATCACATCTAAATCCTCTAAATCCTAATTTAAGATAATGAAAGCACATATTGAGTAAATATTTCCATAAATTGTCTCTATCCGGGCTATTATCTAAATCAAATGTGGCAAGATCCCCCCAGGTAACAAATTTCCCATTTTCCCATGCACCTGGTCTTTTTACTTCCCCATCTTTTTCTAATACATACCAATTTTTATGCTCTTTAATTAAAGGAGAATCTATAGAAGTATGATTAACAACAAGATCCATAATAGGAAGTATATCTTTTTCCTTACATGCTTCAATAAAACTTCTTAACTCCTCCTCTGGATTCTTTTTATTTGTAAAAAAATTTGGATTATACTCATAATAATCCTTAGGAGCATAAATGCTGCCAGAAAAACCGGGATAATGAAAAGGATTTATGTAAACAGCATTAAATCCCATATTTTTAATGTGAGACAAATTCTTTATCCATTCATTTACATTTTTATAGAGTTTAGGAAATAGATTATAAATATAAAGAGCCTTTACCATTATTATTCTCCTCCTAATATTGAGATTAAAATTGCTTTTAAAGAATGCATCTTGTTTTCTGCCTGCTGGAACACATAAGACTGATTCGATTCAAAAACTTCTTCTGTAACTTCCTGATTATGAAATTCATTCTCATGACTTGCTGGCAAACAATGTAAAAATATAGTATTGGTCTTCCCAGTTGCCTCCATAATTTTTTTCGTTACTGTATATGGTTTTAATATTTTTATTCTATTTTTAATTCCTTTTTTATTTTCTTCCCCCATACTTACCCAGACATCAGTATATACTACATCACTATCCTTTACTGCTTCATAAGGATCCTCTATAAATTTTATATAAGAATCATTTGTTCTTGCTATATCTTGATAAATTTTAATTACATTTTTATCAGGCCATAGACTTTGCGGAGAACCAACAGATAAATTAATTCCCATCTTTGCACAACCAATGATTAAACTGTTTACCATATTGTTCCTACCATCTCCAAGATATGCAATTTTTATACCTTTTAGACTACCGAATACCTCTTTTATTGTCATAAAGTCTGCTATAATCTGTGTCGGATGTTCTTCATCTGTTAAAGCATTTATTACTGGAATGCCAGAAAATTGAGCCAGTTTTTCAACTGTCTCCTGTTTGTATCCTCTGAATACTATAGCGTCAAACATTCTTCCCAAAACTCTTGCTGTATCTTTAATTGATTCTTTAACTCCCATTTGAATATCATCTTTTCCAAGAAATTCAGCATGTCCTCCTTCATCAAAACAGGCAATAACTGTTGAGCATCTTGTCCTTGTTGAATTTTTTTCAAAAATCATTGCAATATTTTTATTTTTTAATCTGTATTTATAAATATTCTCTTTTTTCTCTTTCTTTACTAAAAAGGATTTTTCAATTAAATAATTTATATCTTCTTGAGAAAAATGCTCTAATGATAAAAAACTCTTTTTGTAAAAAGGATTTTTCAATTTTTATTCCTCAATAATTTATAACTCAGAGATTATTATATAAAATACAATGACTTTTTACTATATTTTTATATAAAGGTCAATAAGAATTTTAACAATGTAAAAATTTTTAATATAGAGAAATCCTTAGCTTTTATATTTTTTTTCTTTAAAAATATAATCCTTTTTAAATATCTTCTGTTTTATTAAGAATTTAGCATAATTTATTATAAAAGAGATTATATTTCTTATGTAATAATATAAATTAAAATGTTTTTTTATTATTTTTAATCTCTCTTTCCAATTCAATATAAAATTTTTATACGAAGAGCCACCTATAATATATTTTGAAATGATTTCATTTGTATTAAGAATAGTTTTACTCTTTTTTAAAATTCTTATTATCCAATCCTGATCAGATGCTGATTTATATTCTGTATCATAATATTCTACAATTCTTTTACTAACTATAAATCCCTGATGAGAAACAAGCATCCCTTTTGCAAAAGTAATGGGATTAATCTTTTGTGGTACAGATGGAGTTTTTACAAATTCTCCATTAAAGCCATAAAGAGCAGTTCTACCATAAATAACATCTGGCAAATCAAACTCAATTTGAGCACTTATTTTTTCAATAGTCTCATTCTCATAGATCTCATCACCTGAATTTATAAACCATAAATAGTCACCTGTTGAAAAATCTATCCCCTTATTCATCGCATAATAGAGGCCATTATCTTTTTCACTAACTATTTTTGTTATTTTATCTGAATATTTATTTACTATTTGAAGGGTTTTGTCGGTTGATTTACCATCGATTATTATATATTCTATATTTTTATAGGATTGATTTATCACACTTAATATTGTATTTTCAATTGAGGATTCGCCATTATATACAACAGTTATTATAGAAAATTTTATATCTTTCATAATGCTATTTTTCTAATTCAACCTTAAACTCTTCAAGCAATTCTTCAATATTTTTATTTAATCTTTTTAAAAACATATTAAGAAAACTCTTTTTATTATATCCTTCATTTTCATTCAAATATTCTTTTATTTTAGAAATATTTTTTTCAAAAATCTCTTTCTGCTCATTAAGATTTAATTGGGCTATATTTTTATTAAAAGAAACTTCTAATTCCTTATCTTTAAATTGAATATTAATCTCATCTCCAATGTCTGGTATTATTGGCTTTAGATTAAATTTCTCTTCTATTATAAAAGAAAAACTTTCTGCAACCTCTTCTTCACTATGGACAATAAAAATTTGAGGTTTTGAAGAGATATAAAACCTTAACCATGCCAATAACTCTTTGACATCAGCATGAGCAGAAAGTCCACCAATTGTAAATACCTTCGCGTTAACCTTAACAGAGTCTCCTAAAATATTTACAATTTTAGCACCTTCGATTATTCTTCTACCCAAAGTTCCTTTTGCCTGATAACCAACAAACAATATATAACTATTCTCTCTCCAGATATGGTGTTTTAAATGATGGAGCACCCTTCCAGAATCACACATTCCAGAAGCACTTATTATTACTTTTGGACCATTGTTGTTATTAAGACTTTTTGATTGCTCTAAAGTTTCGATAAACTTAAAATTTCTTCTTTCTAAAGGAGATATCCCCCTCTTTATATATTCCCTTGTCTTAATATCATAAGAATCAGTCATTTTTTTATAAATTTCTGTTATCTCTTTTGCCATTGGGCTATCTATAAAAACATCAATTTCTGGCAGATTATAATTCTCAAAAATTTCAAATAATCTATAAATCATCTCCTGAGTTCTCCCAACAGCAAAGGCTGGTATTATTAGAGTTCCATTGCTCTTTATTACTTCATTTAACATCTCAAAAATTTCTTTTTCAGTGTCTTCATCTTTTTTATGCTCTCTATTTCCATAAGTTGCTTCAATTATTACAATATCGGCATTTTCAAGAACTTCTGGGTTTTGGATTATTGCTTGATTTGATCTACCAACATCGCCACTAAATATTATCTTTTTTGTAATATTATTTTCTGTAACATTGAGTTCTAAAAAGGCACTACCCAGTATATGGCCTGCATTCATATATTTTACTTTAATATCCTTAACCGGAAAAAAATCTTTATGATATTCAACACCTTTTATAAGTTTTAGTGTCTTATCAACATCCTCTTCGGTATACAATGGCTCGATTTTGGGAAGACCTTTTCTCTCTCTTTTTTTATTCTCCCATTCTGTTTCCATGTTCTGAATGTGAGCAGAATCGAGTAACATTACTCTTAATAGCTCTTTTGTTTCAAAAGTGGTATAAATAGTGCCACAAAATCCCTTTTTAACAAGTTTGGGTAAAAGCCCGGTATGATCTATATGAGCATGTGTTATCAATACACTTTCTATTTCTTCTGGCTTAAAATTAAAATCAAGATAATTTCTCTCTCTCAACTCTTTTTCACCCTGAAACATTCCGCAATCTATTAAAATTTTACTATTTTCTGTCTCTAAAAAATAGCAACTACCTGTAACAGTTTTTGCTGCTCCATTAAATATTAATTTCATAAGTCATTCTCCAAAAAATCATCATAAAAATTCTATATATAAATTTTGAAATTTTGTCAAAAGATTGAATGATATTTTTTTAGGTAATTTTTCTTAAATTTTGTAAAGGATTTTCTTAAAAATTTTGTGATTAATATATAGAAATATTT
>DAONLM010000135.1:0-8352 GCA_035406685.1 Spirochaetota bacterium | reverse complement strand
CCCAGATATCCCAGTCTCAGATGAATATAACGACTATTTTTTACTCAAATTCAACGTCAAATTTTGCCTGAAAGAGATAAAATTTTTATAAAATTAACCATCTTTCTAAAATTTGGTCATTCTATCTTTATTACTCAAAACTTACCCTTAGGCTAAGTCTGTTTATTTTTTTTGCTTAAAAATAAAATCATATATGATAAAAAAACTTGATTTTTCTCTCTTTTTTAATTATAATTTAAACATAGAAAAATTTTAAATTAAGGGGGTAATTATGAAAAGAAATATAGCTATTTTATTTATAATTTTAGTAGCATTATTGAATATCGGGTGTCCATTACAAAAGTATGAAATAACTGTATTTTCACCAGTATATATGGGGATAGATAAAATAAGAGAATCTGTTGTTCCGAATTCCACTGATATACCAGATTTTAATTCACTTGGTAAATTTATTCTTTATAATAATTATATTTTTATAAATAAAATGAATAAAGGAATTTTTGTTATTGATAATACAAATAAAACTTCGCCGCAAATTATTAAATTTATTTCTATACCCGGTAATATTGATCTTGCTATAAAAGATGATATTCTGTATGCTGATAGCTATGTTGATTTAATTGCCTTTTATATTTCTGATATTAATAATATTTCTATAGCAAAGAGGTTAGAGAATGTATTTCCAAGAGAGGATATGCAGCCTTTTTTGGGTAAGGATATAGATTTCTCAAATCCAGATTTTAAATATGAAATTAAACAAGTTGATAAAACAAAAGGGATTGTTGTTGATTGGGAAGAGACAAAAGAGATAAGAGCAATTGATCCATTGAAATATTTTTCTTCTTTGTCACCATATACGTCTAATCCTGTATATTATGAATCAACTGAGACTGAAGGAGGTGGCACATCAATTGGTGGTTCAATGGCAAGATTTACTTTATATGATAATTATTTATATGCTGTTTATAATAGTGTTCTTTATGTTTTTGATATTTCTACCACCTCTAATCCTTCCCTTAGTGGTAAATTTGGAGTTGCCTGGAATATAGAGACAATCTTTTGTTATAATAAAAATATTTTTATTGGGGGACAGGATGGGGTTTATATATATGATGTTAGTAATGATCCAGTAAAACCAGAATATCTTTCAAGGCTTGTCCATGTAAGAACGTATGATCCGGTTGTTGTTGCTAATGGATATGCTTATTCAACATTAAGAGGTAATTTAAATCAACTTGATATAATAGATATAAGAGATATCAAACAACCGCAATTAGTCACCACTTATCCTATGACAGAACCGTATGGATTGGGGATTACTTCCCTTAGTGATAAAAATTACCTTTTTATATGTGATGGTAAAGAGGGTGTAAAAATATATGATGCTCCAAATCCATTCTATTTAATATTAAAAAAAGTTATTCTTAAAGGTGAAAAGAGTTATGATGTTATACTTTATAATAATACAGCATATATTGTGACTTCTACCTCTTTTTATCAATATGATTATTCTAATATAGATAATATAACCCAATTAAGTAAAATTACGATAAAAAAATAAGGGATTAATATGTTTAAAAGAATAGTTTTTTTGTTCTGTTTAATTTTTATAAATAGAATAAATGCGATTGAAAGAATTGGCTATTTAAATATTATAGTTGGGAAGAATTTTAATCAAAAGGCAAAAATTGGACTTTTTTCTTTTAAAACCACACCTCAAATTGCTTTCTGGCTTGAAAGTGAGGATGAGACTTATAAAAAAACAATTTACATAACAAAGAGATTTGCTAAACAGGAATGGCAAGGTGCTATATACGATAAAAATAAGACATTTAGAGAATATGCTCTCCCTTTATGGGGTAAGAAATTCAAAGAAAATCTGCCTACAAAAAATAACCCATTAAGTGATTCAATAACAATGGCATCTCCTACAAAAGATACCAAAGTTAAATTCAGTTTACCATCTGATAAAACAGTGATTCTTTTTTTAGAAGTAAATAACTCTTTTGACTATAATGAATTTTATCCAGAGGATAGATTATATAATGGACAACCGAGTTTAGTATATACTGCTAAAATTCAGCCAGATTTTAAAGGAAAAGTTGAGTTAATACTTACCTATAAGACAGATCTTCAAGGCAATCTTTCAAAAAATTTAAATGACATCACAACAGCAAAAGAGATTTTAAAGAGAGTAGAGGTGGAAGTTGAGTAATAATTATTGTTATTTCATAGCGTCTCTTTTTTGCTGTAGAGATATCCCCTGTCTAAACAAGAGATATCCCATTTTATTTTATGAGTTATTCTTTATAAAATTAATTTTTAAGGCCTAATTCAATATTTTTAAGATTTTCTGGGGTAAAAATACCTTTTTCTGTTATAAAACCAGTAATTAGTCTTGCCGGCGTTATATCAAATCCATAATTCTTTGCCTTTGCATTTTTAGAAAATAGCCTAACAAATTCCACCTTGTCTCTTAACTCGCCATCGATAAATAATACCTCATTTTGATCCCTTTCTTCAATAGGTATCTCTATTAAAGAGTTGTTTATATCTTTATCAATAGAAGATATTGGAAGAGCCACATAAAAAGGTATATTGTTATCTTTTGCAGCAAGTGCTTTAAGATATGTTCCTATTTTATTAGCAACATCTCCATTAAGTGTGGTTCTATCTGTTCCTACTATTACCATATCAACAAGACCCTTTTGCATAAGATAACCACCAGCATTATCTACTATTATAGTATTGTCAATGCCAGCCTGTTCTAATTCCCATGAGGTAAGACGACCCTGATTTCTTGGCCTTGTCTCATCAATCCATACATGAATCTTTATCCCTCTTTTCTTTGCCTCATAAATTGGAGCAGTAGCAGTTCCTAAATCAATGCATGCAAGTGCTCCGGCATTGCAATGAGTAAGAATATTAACAACCTCACCTTTTTTATTTTTGCTTATATTTTCTATTATTTTTACACCATTTTTCCCTATTCTCTTACAAACATCAATATCTTCATCCGCCATATTTTCAGCCATTTTAAAGGCAGTAGATATTTTTTCATCAATATCGGAATGTTTATTTATCTCGTTTAAAACTCTATCAATTGCCCATTTTAGATTTATCGCTGTGGGTCTTGTATTCTGTAACATAATTGCAGAATACTTAATATGATCATCTGGATCTGGTTTATGTCTTGCTTCAAGAGTGGCAAGATAAAGGCCATAAGCAGCGGCAACTCCTATCAATGGTGCCCCTCTTAAATGCATATCTTTAATCGCAACAGCCATCTCTGTTGAACTTTTTATTGTTTCAATTATAAATTGATATGGAAGATATCTCTGATCTATAATTTGAACTTCCAATTTATTATCAGAAAGCCATATTGTTCTATAATTTCTATTATTTATTAACATATTATATTCCTGAATATAAAAATTTTAATTAAACAATATTCTTATATTATATTATAGACTTTTTTAAAAATCAAGATTAATTTAAATTATAGCAAAAATTTTGACAAAGACTAAAATTTTAATTATAATAAAATAAAAATAAATTTTTAGTATATATATATCGAAAATAGTATAATATAAGAATTAAATAGAAATACTTGAGGAGAAGTTCGTGATAACTCCAAAAATAAAATATATAATCATATCTATATTAATTATAATTTTTAGTGTGGTGCTATTCTTACCTGTAATAGTGAAATATTATGATAAAAATTATATTATTAATACTCTTGAACAGAAATTTAAAAAGTCAAAAGCGATAAAGGATAAGATCTTTATTTTAAATATAGAGAATCGTATAGACTCTTCTACTTTTTTAAATACATTATATTTACTCAACGATATGACTCTTGATAGTGTATTTATTGATATAAATTTCAGAAGTATTTCTGATTCTACTTATCTTGAAAGTATAAAAAATTTTATAAATGAAAATAAAAAATTTTATGGGTTTATTCTACTTGAAGATAAAAAAGGTATCAAATTTCTCAATAGAAACTACTCAAATAATGATATAATTCAGAAAAATTTTACATACTTAAAGACTCAGGATCCATTTTTATATGCAAGTTATCTTAAAGATATAAAAATAGATAATATTTTTCAGATAGCACCAGAAAAGATAGGCTTCATAGTAGAAAATAAAAAATCAAGAAGTAATCTGGATATTATATATAAATTCGACAATAAATTTTTATTATCATTGCCATTTATAAAGTCCATTTACGATCAGAAGATAGATATAAAGAATATAGAGTTTAATACACTTGATGCCACATTCAATAAAAAGAAAATAATAAGATATGATCAGAAGGGGAGAGCCTCTTTTTTACACAACATAAGCTCAAAGCCAGAAATAATCACAAATAGTTTTATAGAATGGAATGATAATATAACAAATAGAAGTACAATTATTGAGAATCTATTAAAATTAAAACTCATTGAGACAAAATCTACAAATTTTGAAGGATATAAATACGATGAGAATGTAATTGATAATATATATAATGTACCAGAGTTTAAAAATTTTGATGATAATAATCTGTTGAGTATTACAAAAGAGATATCATCACAATGGAAGAGTTTTAAGAATTTCAAAAAAGATCTATTAACTAATTCCATGGTATTTATTGTTGATAGTGGAAATTTTGATTTTGTTAATAATTTTATTACAGAGTTAAATATTATAAAGAATGGTAAAAATTTAAATAGACTTCCTATTGTTCTCTTTTATATCATAATAGTGTTAATAATAGCAGGTATATTCATAATAAATATATTTACAAAGAAATTCTGGCAGACTCTAATCATAAATAGTGGGATATTAGTTTTGAATTTATCTCTATTTTTTATATTGAGACTATTTTTAAATACTGACTACATTTTTAATATTATCATAATTGTATATCTCTGGACAAGCATTCTTTCTTTTGTATTAAAGCTAATTGAAAATCGACTCTGGATAGATGGTGTAAATGATATATATAAATCTCAACTTAATCTTGATTATACAAAAAAAATAGCGAAATTATGGAAAGAGAATAGAATAAATTTTAATCCACAATCAATTCTTACTACATTCATGCTTGTCGATATATCCACACTCGTAGATAAAGAAACATCAGAGGAGAATATAGATACAATTGGAAGAAAGACTCTTGAAATAGAAAATATTATTAAGAATAATTATGGTATAATAAGTAGTGTAACACCATCATATATTTTAGGATATTTTGGGAATCCAGAGATACAAGAGAGTAAGGCGGTAAATGCCATTGAGAGTGCAAGAAGTATTGAAAAACTTCCAATAATACTTGAAACAGGTAAACATTATTTAACAATAGCGATTCATTCTAAATATGAGTGGTTTAAATTTATAAAGAAGGGGAATATAAATTTCTGGACACATTTTGGAACCTCTTTAAAAATTTTATCAGAAATGGTAGAATTTGCTAAAAAATTTGGAATCTCAATAATAATTTCAGAGAACACCTTTAAACAGTGTGATTTTAAACTTCCTGTTAGAATGATTACTAAAATGAAAGTAGAAGGGATAAATGATTCAATAAGACTGTTTGAACTTTTAACTCAGGAAAATATAGATAAATTTGATAGGCTGTATGACTATTTTCATGCCGGGCTTAAACTTTTTGAGAGTAGAAAATGGAATGAAGCATCACAATATTTTAGACAATGTCTTAAAATAAATGAGAATGATAAAGTTTCAAAAATATATCTTGAAAAATGTAAGGAATTTATATCCAGCCCACCTTCAGAAGAATGGGATGGAATAATAAAACCATAAAAATTCTTTAATTTCTAATAAACAATTAAAAAAGTCTTTAAAATAAATTTAATTTTCATAAAAAAGGATTTATTTGTGGATTTTGACTATTTTTATTTTAATAACTGTCCAGAACCATTGTTAATACTTGATTTAGAAGGAAATGTCGTAAAATTTAATGAAAAATTCAGAAAGATTGTTGATTTTGAAATAAAAGAGGGGTATTCTTTAAAAGAAAGTAATTTTAAAAATCCAGATAATAAATATATCTTTGAGTCTCCATTTTTTGAATCATATTTTGAATTTGAATTTGAGAACAGAGAGATCCATTTTGATAGAGATGATGGATTTGTATTGAATTTTTTATGTTCATATAAAAGAATCCAAATAGAAGAGAAAGAGTATTTATATATTTCCTTTAAAAATATAACAGATCTTGTTTCTTTTAAAAAAATATTTGAGGAACTTTATGATAGTCTTAGTGCGAAAACAATTGAACTTGATAATGTTATAATGGAAAAAGAAAAAGCTTATAAGTTATTAAAACAGAAAGATGATGAGATGTTAAGACAACTATATATTGCTCATGAGATTCAGGAGGGAATTTTTCCAGATATAAATAAAAATATAAATTCATATTCTATTCATTCTCTTGCAAAACCGGCCAGTATTGTTAGTGGAGATGTGCTTTCTGTCTGGGATAATGAAGATGAATATCTTGATATTGTAATAGCAGATGTTACTGGTCATGGTGTGCCGTCAGCCTTTATAACAATGATGTTAAAGATGTCTTTGCAGACAAGAAGAGAGGAGATAAAAACACCAGAAGCTATAGTAAATGCTATCAATAATGATATGTATCCTATTCTTGCAAAGGCTACAATATTTGTCACTCTATTATTTGCAAGGTTATATTATAAAAGTGGCAGAATAGAGATAATAGATTGTGGACATACACCTCCAGTATTGATTAAAAACAATGGTGATATTAAAACAATTGAGATTAATGGGATGATGCTTGGTATAACAGAAGAACTTGATGCCGGCAAACTATCCTTTATTCTTGATAAAGGAGATATCATATTTTTTATGACTGATGGTATAGTAGAGGCTCAAAATCAAGATGGGAAATTTTTTGAGGATATATATTTTGATATATTAAAGAATATAAAAGAGGAACCAGTAAATGAGATAATTAATACAATTTTTAAAGAGATATATAAATTTACTCAGACAGAAGAATTAAGAGATGACACGACAATTCTTGGGATTAAGAGAAATTAATTAAAAAAAGGCTACTTTAAAAAGTAGCCTTTTTTTTAATTAAGATTTCCACAATCCATGAAGATTGCAATATTCTCTTGCTGAGATTTTTTCTGCCTTGATACAGAATGTAGCTTCTGGTGCGTCGCCGGGTTTTAAAAATTTAATATATGAGACATCGTCGGCTATTAATTCTATCCATTGAATATAATGTTTCTCCTCCATTGGATGGGCAACACTTCCAACTTTTACCTTTATGCCTTTTTCCATTGTTTCTATTACAGGAACATGTTTCTCTTTTGCTGCATCAACAGTATTTTCTTTTAATAAAGACATCTCTTTACCACAACACACAAGAGTTCCGCCAGCACCATTTAAAACCTCAACAATGTTGCCGCAAATTTCACACTTATAAATCTCAAGTCTTTTAGCCATAAAATCTCCTTTTTAAATTTATTTTTTTAAAAAAAATTCTAAAAAATGCCTTTATCATTAAAAAATTTTGAATACATTTTATCTTCTCCAAGGATATGATTGACAAGCCAATCCTTTAAAAAAAATAGCAATTCAACAGATAATAACTTCTTTCCAGATTCTAATTCAGAATAAAAAGATAGAACTTTATCTGTTAGATTTTTATGACTTGCCTTGTGTTCATCATATTTAGGATAATTATGGATTGTCATTAGCTGCTCTTCTGTTTTAAAATGATATGTTGTATAATCTATTAATTCATTAAGAACTTTTTTTAAAACATTGTTTGCCTTACCGCCTAACATAGAGGTATGAAGTTCATTTAATATTCCAACAAGTTTTTTGTGTTGCTCATCTATTTCTTTTATATTGACAGAATACTTTTCCTCCCATATAAATAAAGACATAAATTTTCACCTCAATTTTAAAGTTTAAGAAATACTACTATAATAGTATAATTTATTTATAAAAAATTGTCAAATTTTATAATAAAAAATTTTTTTATAGATATGTGATTTTATTTTTAAGCAAAAAAAATAAACAGACTTAGCCTAAGGGTAAGTTTTGAGTAATAAAGATAGAATGACCAAATTTTAGAAAGATGGTTAATTTTATAAGAATTTTATCTCTTTCAGGCAAAATTTTGAGTTAAATTTGAGTAAAAAATAGTCGTTAGTAGTGTCAGAGACTGGGATATCTGAGGAACCAATCTTAACCACCACAGCCTTAGCTTCCCTTAAAGTTTCAATTTCCTTTTGCCATTTTTCTATTCTTTTTGAAAACGCTTCTTCCCCCTCTACTTCAATCCCAGCAAAATAT
>DAONLM010000134.1:0-8398 GCA_035406685.1 Spirochaetota bacterium | reverse complement strand
CCCCATATCTCTGGATGGTTATACTCTGAAAAGTTCCTTGGCTTATCTGTGTGATGTATCGCTGTCTGCACTCTTTTAATCCCATTTCTATCCGCTGGATTATAAATTGATAAATCATCAAAATTAATTGGTTTACCACCAATCTGGGATAGGTCCCTCTGTTGTGAGTCCTCTGTAATAAGAAAGTCATTTTTTCTCCCCCCAAGAAGTGTGCCCCATGTATCTGTGTTGAAGTTCTCTAATACCCAGACCGCCTCAGAACATTTATTTTCTATCCACTGATATAAGGAAAAATAACAAGGATCCAGACAAAAAACATATTTCAAAACTGAGGCTGCATTTCTTGCTGTTTTTAATCCATTTTCAAGATCTCGAATATCTTTTTCTGTTTTTTCTGCTTCACTATCACTCATACTCTGATATAAATCATTATTTTGACCTACTATCATGCCTACATAGATATTTTTATTTATCCTTGGTTCTCTTACTTGGACTGGGGGAATATATACCTGACAACATTTATAATCACGATAATTCCAATCTATTAAAATTTTTCCCTGAAGAGTTTTGTCGTTAGCCATACTTGATGCTATCCATCTTGGCACAAGATACCAATCACCGTATAAAGTTTTAACTACTTTAGGTTCTATATACTTTTTTAAAAATTCACTCCCAGGTGTTAACTGAGGAATCGTAGCATCGTTAACATATAAATCTATTTTTGCGTTCACTTTGTCCCTAAACTCAGTGTTAAATTTATAACCAGCCACTGCGCCTCCTATACCACCCAATCCCTCTGCTATTCCTGGTAGAAGAGGTCGAAGATTTAAAAAAGCTGCATCTACTGCGTCTGCAATTTTTTTTACCCAATCATCCATTTGTCTATTTAATCCCTCTCTTCCTCTTGCTAAAGCAGTAAATCCTTTTAATGGTGAACCCATGGTTATTACGCCTTTTACTCTATTTGGTTCTCCTAATTGACTTACATAACTTGCATATGCCAATGCTTTTAATCCACCAAGACTATGGCCAATCAATATCATATTATTCTTATCTTTATGTTTCTTATAAAAATGTTCTAATTGAACATTTAAATCTCTTTTACCTACCTCATATACCTCTTTTTTAACACCATTCTCCCAGTATTCAAAATAATTTCCAACACCTTTTAAAAAATATGTATCTGGTATTACATTCTGAGAATAAATATTTCCTATTATTATAACTAGTATAAAAATACTCATTATTTTATTCATATTTTAATCCTCCTTTTAAAAATATTAATTTATTTACCAGGAATAAAATAGTTATCATTCACTATATTTATCTTTATATTATTATATTTTCTAACATAAACCTGTGTATTATCTGGATCAGAAGGATCACCAACTATCTGTTCAAACTCACATACCATTCCATCATTTTCCTTTATTCTTTTAAGTTCTTCCTCTGTTATTACTGGAATGCTTTCTTGATTATCAACTCTCGGTAAGATAGAATCAGATGTATCTATTGTATAAGGGTAATCAGTATGAATTTCCACTTTCTCCTCTACTAAAATCTGTTCTCCTTTATACTCTTTATAATTATAAGTTGTAGCAATTTTCTCTTTTGTCCCGTCTTCTTTAATTATTGCCATCTCATTACCAACCAAAACATCTTTCTCTTTATCAAGAAAGATTTTACCAGAAATTGAGCTTATTTTATCATCACTTCCATTCATATTTTCTTTTATTATTCTCATTGTTTCATTTTCTGAAGGAATCTCAACAGTCACTATATCACTGGTTTCATCATCTATTATGTTATAAAAAACACCCTCAACACTTTGACTATAATTTTCAATCTCTTCTACAATTTTCTCAACATTAACTTTCCCAAAAAAAGGATTGCTATTGCTTAAAACAGAATTAAAATTCATATCCTCCCTTTGAAATTTTATAATAATTTCTTTTGTTAAGGTATTCATTATTATGACATCATTTTTATTAGCAAAAATACTTTTTGCTATACCTGCTGAATCATACTCTTTTGGATAATCAATTCTTACATTCATATTACTATTACTCTCTTTAATAGATAATTTGTAAGTTGGGGTAATTCTTATACTTCCAGCTATTCTTGTATTATAAGTATATTCTGTTACCTCTGCTTGATAAGTTATAATACCTCCCTCTTTAATCTCTTTAAACTCAATTTTAATTTCTTCATCATTTTTATCTTTGGTAGGCTCGCCTCTCTTCTGTTCCTTTTCAGAAAAAATAGCCGGATTAGAACAACCAAAAATTAAATAAAGAACAAATAAAATAATAACCTTAATAAATCTTAATTTCATAAAAATCTTCCTCAATATGTCTATTCTTTTAAAAATATACTTCATAATATACAGAAAAGTCAATTAATCTTTGGATTAATCCCATTAATCTTTGGTTGTAGTGAAAAAATCAAAAATAGTAAATAAATTGTAAAGAAAATAAGAAAAAAAATATTTTTACTATTTGTTTACATTTTGGAATTTATGAAAAGATTTAACAATTCTACTCTGCTTGAAACATTGCATTTTCTAAATATCTTTGAAATTTTTGACTTTACTGTGCCTTCTGATTTTATATTTAATATTTGTCCTATCTCTTTATTACTTTTACCTTCAAATATGAGTCTTACTATATTTTTTTCTTCTAAAGAAAAATCTTTTTGTTCTAAAAACTTATCAAAATAATTCATCTGGTTTTGAAATTTACTCTTTAACGATAATAACTCATTATATTCTCTTTTAAATTTTAGAATTATAGAAATAGTGTATATACCAGAGCCTATAAGCATAAATAAATAAAAAAAGTATGCAGAGGATCTTTTATTTAAAATAGAAATAAAAGAATAAAAAGTAGCAATTACAATTAAAAATGTTGTTCCAATTATGATTATTAGATTATCTATATTTAAATAAAGTCTATTTTTTATAAATCTTACTATAAGAAGAATAAAATATAAGAGACATAATATAATTGTAATTGAATAAAATATAGGATTAAGGTAATCAATGCCAAAAAGTAGTCTTACTAAAAGTGTAGTAATAAAAGAAATAAACAAAGATAGATATATTAAAAAAATAATTTTTAATTCTATTCTATGTTTCAAATCAAATCCAATATAAGTAAATATTATAAGGCCAAGAGACATTAAAAGGACACCCACACAACTTCCACTATCATATATTATTCTGTTATTATTATATACAGGCAAAATCTCTCTTATAAAATCAAGAATTACAATCCCTATATTATAGATACTAAAACCAACTAAAAAAAAATCCTCTTTTCTAAAAAACCATAAAATAAAATGATATAAAGAGAGTATTAAAAATATACTTCCAATTATATAAAAAAATATCATCTTTATTATATTTTACTTAAAAGATAAGGCTGTGTCAATAAAAATTTAAAAAAGTTAGGATATGATTTTATTTTTAAATAGTTATACCCAACAAATTATAGTTTGTCAAAAATCTATTCAGAAGGAAAAATATGAAAGTTTTCTGTAAAAAATTAAAAATTTTTACCTAAAAATAAAATCACTCGCATAGAATTGGCAAAATTAGATTTTTCTTGCCGAAAAAAACAGATTTTGCTAAAATATCAGAAGAAGAATTATTAAGAATTCAAAATATTTTAAACCATAGACCATTAAAATGTCTTAATTTTATGACGCCTTATGAGATTATAAAATATGCACTTTGTAATTAAATCTACGTTTCACTATTTTTGACAAAATTAAAAACTTTTAATACTATGTATTACTTTTTAAGTTATGATTTATTTTTTACGATAATTTAGATATGCATATTAAAAAATATATTATACTACTTTTTATCCTGATTTCCTTTCCAATTTTTTCTCAAAATCAGACATCAAGAGAAGAAATTGTAACTAAATTATTTACCACTATTGAAGAATGGCTCGGCACTCCCTATCTCTATGCTGGGCTAAGCAAAAATGGTGTTGATTGCTCTGGATTTGCAAAAGTAATTTATAAAACAGTTTTTAATATCGATCTACCAAATGGGGTTTCAAATCAGAAAAAGTTAGGAAGATTTGTTGATATAAACGAGTTACAATCGGGGGATCTTTTGTTTTTTAATACAACTGGCGAGATAAGTCATGTGGGAATATATCTTTTTGACAAAAAATTTGCGCATGCTGCCTCTGCAGGACCTAATATAGGTGTTATTAAGAGTTCTCTTGATGAGAAATATTATAAAGAAAGATTTGTATTTGCAAGAAGAATCATTGATTTACCATCCGACGACAAAGAAAACGAAAATACTTTGGTTATTGAAAAAGATTATTCCAAGACAGAAATTAAGATAGGCAAGGTTTTATACAGAGATAAAATATATGAAGAATCAGATTCTTTTAAAGAAAATAGTAAAATTTTTATAAAAATTGAACCTTATGATGAAAATCTCAATCTTATTATAGAAAATGAACAAAATCTTAATTTTAAATTAGAAGATAGTTTTTTAATAGCCAAACAAGGTGTCTACACCATCAAGATAACAGATAAAAATAATAATTTAATAAAAGAAACTAAAATTTCAGTAGAAGAAATTAACAAATAGAAGCAGCAATATAACCTTCTACTTTAAATTTTTCATCAGTGACATCACCGGAATTAAGAAGTTTTAAAACATGAACTTCTTTAATGTTAAAAATATTTGCTATTCTTAACATTGTAACAGCACACCCGCCACCATATGCCTCAATCTCATTTAAGGCAAGCTTTTCTGCAAGTAGATCAGCATCTGCTTTTTTTAATACTTCTGCAAATTTTCTATCTTTTTCTATTGCCTTTTCATATTTTAAATCATGGCTCAAATTAGTCGGGACAATAATAAGATATTTTTTCTCTCTCTTCTTCTCCATTAAAGAAGAGATTGCCTTTGAGAGTAAAATTGTAAATTTTGTATTCTGTTCTCCTATTATTATTGGTAAAATTTTTACCTTTTCTCCAAGTAAAGTCTGGATGTATGGTAATTGAACCTCTATTGAATGTTCATTTAAATGGTGTTTTTCATCAATTATTATATATTCTTTATTATATTTAAGTAAAAATTCATTATCTTCTTTATCTACTTCCAGATCGCCGAGTGGAGTGTTAAAAGCATCACTCTCTGTCAATGCAATATGAGGAAATGCTATTTTGTGAACTGGAGAAATTATTATAACTGTATCATAAAACTCATTCAGCAACTGAGAATAAGAGGCAGCAAATACAGATGAAGAGTATATATAACTTGCAAATGGAGCGATTATGCCAAATGGTCTTTTTATTTTTACGACATTTGTCGAAAGAAGAGATGACTTTATCATTGATTCTAAAGCATCTCTATTTTCTGGATAAAATATCCCTTCAACAATGGTTGGCCTTACAATCTTTGCACTTGACATAAATCCCCCCACAAAAAAATCAATTTTGATTTAATTATAAATCAAAATTTTTTAAATTGCAAATTTTTATCTATTTTTTTGATACTTTTTTTATTAAGAGATCTAATATTTTATCATCAATGACAAGATGATATTTTTCTACCTCTTTTCTATATAAATCATACTTTGCATTCTGAATTGCCTCACTATTTAACTTCTGTTTTATAAAATCCTCAACCTCTTTTAATGGCTGAATATAAAATTTACCATTTTCAATCTGAAATGTAAAAAGATCTTTTTTATTTTTCTCATAAAATTCTTTAATCTCATTATAGGTTATTTCTGGTACAGAGATATTTCTATCAATGAATTCTCTTGTAAGTAAAAATTTTTTTTCTTTTTCAAATCTTTCTTTAAATTCGTATGAATTTAAAAGATTCTCCTTATGAATTTTATTATCAATAATAAATCCAAGAGCAATATTTTTTGAAAGTTGTATCAATTCTTCATAGGTTGGCTCTGGGAATGCACCATTCTGCCTATAATTATCCACAAGTTCAAAAAACTCTTTTCTTGTCTTCTTTTTATCAAAATATTGAATTACAATTTCATCATCATATTTTCTCTCTTTTAATCTTTCTTTATATATTTTTAGATTAAAATCATTCAACATTGATTCATACCATTCAGTCTCATACTTATCCTCTTTTTCCTTATAAATAGTATTGTAAAGTTCTTTGTCTCTCAACAATTCTTCAAGATTTGCCTCTCTTATTCTCTCAATATAAATAAGATAGAGTCCAGTGTCTGTCTCAATAAGATTAGAAACTTTATTAGTACCTAACTTCTCCATTACTTTTGAAATCTCATCTTCCATATAGCCAGACCAGACCTCACCAACAAAGCCACCATTTCTTGCCGTAACATCATCAGAAAACTTTTTTGCAGCTTCCTTAAAAGAAACCAGATCTTTTATCTCTTTTGAGAGTGAGAGTAAAATCTTTTTAGATTGTTCAATTCTATTTTTATCAAGAATATCAACTCTTTTTACAATCTGATAGAGAGAGTAGAGTTTTCTATATTTTGCATAATCTGATTCAACTATTTTGATCTTATCTGTTACATTTCTTTTCTTCAAAAGATCAAATGCTATCTTCTTTTTTGTCTCTTCAATCTTTTTTACAAATTTTTCTTCTTTATCAAGTCCCTGTTCCAATGCTTCAAGTAATAAAATTTTTTCAAGTGCAATCTTTCTTACATGTTTAAAATAGTCATTTTTTGTCTTTATCTCTTCTTTTGTTTTATCAGAAAGATTATCATATTCATTTATTGCCTCTTTTAAAGTTACATATCCATTATCAAATCTTGCTATTATAATTTTCTCATCATTACTGCAACTAATTCCTAATATAAGAATAAAAATAGTTAAAAATATTCTTCTCACATGATACTCCGTATAGATTAGCCTGCCTGAATAGCAGTAATTAATGCTACATTTATTATATCTTCTACCTTTGCCCCTCTTGATAAATCATTCACCGGTTTGTTTAATCCCTGAAAAATAGGTCCAAAAGCCATTGCACCGGCAAGTCTTTCCGTTACCTTATAACATATATTTCCAGCATTAAGATCTGGAAAAATAAAAACATTAGCAGGTCCATTTACAAAAGGAGAATCTGGAGCCTTCTTTTTTGTTACTTCTGGGATAAAGGCAGCATCAAATTGCATTTCGCCATCAATAGGAACATCAAGACCTAATTCCTTTGCTTTTTCTTTTGCTTTAATGGTCGCATTTCTAACTTTATCAACCAGTGGATCACTTGCTGATCCTCTCGTAGAAAATGATAGTAAAGCAACTCTTGGCTCACTACCAAATTTCTTTGCAGTTATAATTGTAGAAATTGTTATCTCTGCAAGAGTATCTTCATCTGGATTTATAT
The DNA here is from genome assembly GCA_035406685.1 of Spirochaetota bacterium. Taxonomy (GTDB): domain Bacteria; phylum Spirochaetota; class GWE2-31-10; order GWE2-31-10; family MWDO01; genus DAONLM01. Next base: position 1,032 of record DAONLM010000134.1, on the reverse strand, counting down.
TCATCCCACAATCTGCATAAAACAGTACTTTATCTGGAAAAACCATAAAAAACATGCTTGATGCTCTATTTATACCCTTTGCTGTTTTTACTATCTCAAATGCCGGGATAAATGGCTTTGTCTCTGAATTAATACCAGCAACCATTCCATCTGCTCTATCTTTTCTTACACACATTGCTCCAAAAAAATTGGTCTTCTTCATCTGTTCCCTTGCAAAATCCATTGTAATATTCTTATGCTTTCTCAATTCATAGTATTCATTCACATATTCTTCAAAGTGAGGATCCTTTTCTGGCTCAATAATTTCAAGAATTGATAGATCCGCATTGCAAATTTTAGCTGCTGCATCTATCTCGTTTTTATTTCCAAGAACAATTGACTTTTTTACAAGCCCCTCTTTTACGAGTCTATATGCTGCTTCTAAAATTTTTGCATCTTTCCCCTCTGGAAAAACAATAACTTTTTGTAATCTTTTAGCATCTGATTTTAGTTTTTCTAAAAAATTCATACTCTCTCCTTATATAAAATAAAATATTTATTTTTAGGGAATACCTCTAAAAAATTAGATCTAAGACTTTTTTTACTATTTAATTAAGTAACATTAGACTTAATACTATTAAAATATTATCAAAACAAAATATATTTGTCAATAAAACATTTTTTAGCAGTGTGATTTTATTTTTAGGCAAAAAAATTAACAGACTTATCCTAAGGCAAATCTAAAGAGATAATAAATAAATATAAAAATGTGCTTTAAATTTTAAGTTTTATAAAAATTTTATCTCTTTCAGGCAAAAATTTGAGTTGAATTTGAGTAAAAAATAGTCGTTATGTTCATCTGAGACTGGGATATCTGGGGAACCAATCTTCACCACCACAGCCTTAGCTCCCCTTAAAGTTTCAATTTCCTTTTGCCATTCTTCTATTCTTTTTGCAAACTCTTGTTCTCCCTCTATTTCAATACCAGTAAAATATATTTCCAAAAGTTCTCGTATAAGAATGGCAATGCTAAATGTGTTAATATGATCATGA
>DAONLM010000133.1:0-8401 GCA_035406685.1 Spirochaetota bacterium | reverse complement strand
TCCATGCTGACTTGAATTTTTTCAGCATGGCAAAATTGATTAGGACAATTCTTGAGATATTCATTGAAGAATATGAAAAAATGGGGATGCTTGGATTTGAAAAAAAGTGTAGTTTGATAACATTGAGGTTATTTTTGAAACTAACGAAGATAAAAAGATGGTGGAAGAGTAGAGAATTGTCCCACTTCCATGGGAACACCAGGCCATTTTACAAGGCTATATATAACAGTTGCTACCAGGTAATAGGTTTTGAGACCTATTATTGAGCGGATTTATTAGAAATTTTGACAAAATAAAAATAACACTATTATAATTCTTTTCTCAAATAAAATTAACCTCAGGATAAGTATGCATTCCATTTTTCATATACCTATGTTGAGAATACAGATATTCGTGGTTGCCTATAGGGATATCCCCTTTTTCTTTATTATACAATTATAAAATTAGTGTTATTTTATATATAGACATTCTATTAAGAACTTAAGAAGGTATCAATTTTTCCTAAAATTTTAAAAAAACAAAATTAACACTTTCTTAACAATTGTTTAATCTTTTATTAACACTATTTGAGTTTATTATACTCAAATAATTTTTTAAATTTTAGGAGGATTTAAGAATGAGAAAATTATTAATTTGTATTATGGCAATTTTATTAATCATGGGATTAATGTTAACCAGTGGATGTAAGAAAGAGGAGAGTATGGAAGGTATAGAAATAATAGGTGCAGGTGCTACTTTCCCTTATCCTCTTTATGTAAAGATGTTTGAAGAGTATAATAAGTTAACTGTCGTTAAAGTTAATTATCAGGGAATTGGCTCTGGCGGTGGGATAAAGCAGATTACTGCAAAAACGGTTGACTTTGGTGCATCTGATGCATTTTTAAGTGATGAGGAGTTAGAAAACATTAAGAGAGAGACTAATGGTGGTGAAATAGTTCATATCCCTATTTGTCTTGGATCTGTTGTTCTTACTTACAATCTTAAAGATGTTACATCTTTAAATTTAACTCCAGATTTAATTGCTAATATCTTTCTTGGCAAGATAAAAAAATGGAATGATCCAGCAATTGTTGCGGAAAATCCAGATGTAAAACTTCCTAATCTTAACATATCTGTTGTTCACAGATCTGATGGAAGTGGGACAACTTTTGTTTTTACAGACTATTTGACAAAGGCTAATAAAGAGTGGGCTGCAAAAGTAGGTGTTGGTAAATCAGTTGACTGGCCTGTTGGTCTTGGTGGAAAAGGTAACCCAGGAGTTCAGGGGCTTGTTACTCAGGTTGAGGGGAGTATTGGTTATGTAGAATTGATCTATGCGATAGAAAATAAGATGCCAGTAGCTTCAGTTAAAAATAAGAGTGGCAAATATATAACCCCATCTCTTGAATCAACTACTTTATCGGCTCAAATAGATATCCCAGCCGATACAAGAGTATCTATTACTGATACAGATGCTGGTGATGGATATCCTATAAGTAGCTTTACCTGGATTCTTGTATATAAAGAACAGAATTATGATAATAGAACAAAATCTCAAGCAAAGGCTTTAGTAAAATTATTAAAATGGATGGTTAATGAAGGTCAGGTAATACCACCAACACTCGGATATGCTTCATTACTAGACAGTGCAAAAGAAAAGGCTAATAAATTAATATCTTCAATGACTTATGGTGGAAAAGTTATCTTAAAGTAATATATTTACTTCCACTGGCTTTTTAAAGCCAGTGGATTTTTTTAAAATATAAAAGGGGTTTTGTAAAAAGATGAAAAAAATTCTGAATAATGGATATTTAAAAGATTTTTTAAAAAGAGGATCTTTTGTTTTTCTATTCGTAACTATATTATTGCTTTTTACTGGTTCAAATATAATTTATGAGTATAAAATTCCTTTTGTAATTTATAAAGATATTCCAAAAAAGATTTCCAAAAATGAGTTTGATAAAATCTATAAGAAACTTAACTATGAAAATAAAGATATATTAGAGGATAGTTATGAAGAACTATATAACAATTTTATTTTAAGAAATGATCTATCAGAGTCTGATATTAAGGACTTAAAAAAAGCAATTTTTTCTTTAAATTATATATCTTTTTATTTTATCTCTTATTTATATTTTATCTTTATCTTGATAGTAGAGATTTTTCTGATTATAATATCAAAACTAACTGATAAGATTAAAGATATTATATTCAGTAAAATTTTACTTGCATCCGGTATATTTTTAATAGTATTAATTGTTGTAATGCTTATAACTCTTTTTATCTCTTCTATTCCAGCATTTAAAAAGTTTGGTTTATCCTTTTTTTGGAATAGTGTCTGGGATCCAATAAATAACAATTTTGGCGCATTGCCTTTTATTGTCGGGACAATTTATAGCTCATTTCTTGCATTAATTATATCTCTTCCATTCTCTCTATCAATTGCTATACTACTTGGTGTATATCTTAAAAAAGGATTTTTTTCAAACTTTATAAAGAGCACTACTGAGTTACTTGCAGGGATTCCTTCTGTTATATATGGATTATGGGGATTTCTTTTTTTAGTTCCACTAATGAGGCAGGGTATTAATGGAGTGGGACATATGTTAAATATTCCAGCAAACTCCCTATTTTTTGAAAACAATAAGGGTGTTGGGATTTTGACATCCTCTATTGTTCTTGCAATAATGATTATACCTTATACTGCATCAATAGGAAGAGAGATAATAGAACTTGTTCCTCAGGATCTATGCGAGGCTGGATATGCTCTTGGTGGGACAAAATTTGATGTTATAACAAAGATCATTTTACCTTACTCATTTTCTGGAATATTTGCTGGAATTGTCCTATCGCTTGGAAGAGCATTGGGCGAGACAATGGCTGTTACAATGCTTATTGGAAATGCAAATAAATTGCCTCTATTTGTATTTAGCCCAGGAAATACAATTGCAAGCGTTATTGCAAATAATTTTGGGGAGGCGAATAATATTCAACTTGCAACATTGATTGAACTTGGTTTTATACTTATGTTGATTACTTCATTGGTCAATTTTATAGGTAAATATATAATTAAAAAGATGAGTGTAAAGGGATAAACATATGGATAAAAATATAGAGATTAGATTATTAAAGAATAGAATATTTGAAGGTGTTATATTTATCTTTTCTATATTGTTGATAGTTCCTCTCTTTTTAATTGTTTTTATTATAATCCAGAAAGGGATTGCAATGATAAATTTTGAGTTTCTTTTTGCAGAAAAGATAATCCCGGGTATAAAAGGGGGTGGAATTTTAAGAGATATAATTGGTTCTTTTATACTTATTTTATTTTCTACGATATTTTCTGTGCCTATGGGGATATGTATAGGTCTCTATCTTGCTGAAAATCCAAAATCAAAGGTTACTTTTTTTGTTCAATGGTGTATTGAAATACTTCAGGGGGTTCCATCTATAATACTTGGTCTTATTGTCTATCTATGGACATTTAAAACCCCTTTAAAATTTTCTGGCCTATCTGGAAGTATAGCACTTGCTATAATGATGATCCCGGTTGTAACAAAATCTACCGAAGAGACAATAAAATTGATACCTCATAGTTTTAAAGAGGCAGCAATAGCACTTGGAGTTCCATATTATAAGACTATTATTAAAGTAATACTTCCTGCTGGATTAAGTGGCATTGTTACCGGAATTTTACTTGGCATAGCAAGAATTTTTGGAGAGACTGCACCATTGTTACTCACAGCATTTGGAAATATGAATTTTAATACAAATATATTTAAGTCAATGAATAGTATCCCTTATTTAATATATAAAAGCTGGGAATACGGCACTCCAGAATCCTTAAATGCAGCATGGGGGGCATCTTTTGTATTGATTTCTATTATTTTAATTATAAATATTATTACAAAAATGGTGGTAAAGAAATGGAAGATTCAATTTTAAGAACTGAAAATCTTAATGTCTATTATGGCGAAAAACTGGCAATAAGAAACATAAATGTAAATTTTTATAAGAATAAAATTACTTCAATAATGGGGCCATCTGGATGTGGTAAGACAACACTTCTTAGATGCCTTAATAGAATTCATGAACTTGTGCCAACTGTGAGAATAGATGGGGATATCTATCTACATTCTGAAAATATTTTAAAAAAGAATCCAATTGAGGTAAGAAGAAAGATAGGAATGGTTTTTCAGAGGCCAAATCCATTTCCTACTATGAGTATATATGATAATGTTATCGCTGGCTATAAGCTAAATGGCATTAAAAAGAAAAAATCAGAATTTGATGATATTGTTGAAAGATCTTTAAAAATGGCAAATTTATGGACTGAGGTAAATAATGATTTACATAAAAAAGGGACATTCTTATCCGGAGGTCAACAGCAGAGGCTTTGTATTGCAAGAGCACTCGCAATGAATCCAGAGGTATTACTTCTTGATGAACCAACTTCTGCATTGGATCCAATTTCTACCTTACATATAGAAGAATTGTTGATAGAATTAAAAAAGAATGTTACAATAATAATTGTAACACATAATCTTTCACAGGCTGGTAGAATTTCGGATTATACTTTATTTATGTATCTTGGAGATCTTATAGAATTTGGTCCAACTGAAAAGGTTTTTACCTCTCCAGAGAATGAACAGACAGAGAGATTTTTAACTGGAAAATTTGGTTAATTGGGGGTTATATGTTAAATGCAAAGATAGTTGAATTAAAAAAGATGATTATTTCTCAGGCAAATACAATAGAAGCAATGATTAATAAATCAATAAAAGGATTGTCTGATTATAATGAAGCTTTGTTAAAAGAGGTGTTAGAAATTGATGAAAAGAAAGTCAATGAAATGGAGATAAGCATTGATGAGAAGTGTATTTCTTCTATTGCTCTATTTCAGCCAGAGGCAAAAGATTTAAGGACAATTATGATGATATCAAAGATGAACATTGATCTTGAAAGAATTGGGGATTGTGCTGTAAATATATCTGAAAGTAGTCTATATTTGATTACAAAACAGAGGATCAAGCCGTATAATGATATTCCCAAAATAGCAGGAGAGACAATTAAGATGTTTAATGATAGTATTAATTCCTTTATAAATGAAAATGAAGAACTTGCCCTTTTTGTATGTGAAAGGGATATGATTGTTGATACATACAGAGATCAGATATTAAGGGAGGTTGTTACATATATGTATGATGACCCAAGAACAATTGAAAGGGGATTGCATATATTAAGAATTGCAAATAATTTAGAAAGAATAGCAGATTTATGCACAAACATTGCAGAAGAGACTGTGTATATTAAAAAAGGTAGAATAATCAAACATCATTATCAAGAAAATGAAGTATAACTTTTTTAGAAAAAAGTTATTAGAGGAGAGATATGAAGGATCTTATAGCAATTTTAGACGATGAAAAAGAGATAGTAGATCTAATTTCTATTCACTTAAAAAAAGCCTCTTATACCACTATTGAATTTTATAAGGCTAAAGATCTTTTAAGTTATATGCAGGGTAAATATAAAAAAAAGCCATCTTTGATTATTCTTGATTTAATGTTACCTGATATTGATGGATTTGAGGTGTGCAAGGTATTAAAGAACAATTTTGAAACAAAAGATATCCCAATTATTATGCTTACCGCAAAACAGGATGAAACTGATAAATGTATAGGACTTGAGATAGGCGCTGATGATTATGTTACAAAGCCATTTTCTGTAAAGGAGCTACTTGCAAGAGTTAAGGCAATACTAAGAAGAGTAAAAAAGAGTGAAGAAGAAGAAAAAAAAGAGATTATTGAGGTGCCGGGATATTTTACAATAGACTTGAAAAAGTATAAGATATATACGGTTGAAGGGGATGAGATAGAGTTGACATTGACTGAATTTAAATTGTTGCAGATTATGGCAGAAAAGATTGGATGGGTGTTTTCCAGAGAGAAGATACTCGATTTGTTATATGGAAATGAGAAATTTATTTATGATAGGACAATTGATGTTCATATAAAAAATTTAAGAGAAAAATTGGGCAAATATGGAACTATTATTAAAAATATAAGGGGGGTTGGATACAAAATTGAGATCTAAATCATTTATTATTTTTATTTTATTTTTGTTTGTGATTATTACTTTAATTTATTATCTTTCTCTATTCTTTTTTTATATGCCAAAATTGAGAAAAGATAATATAAATATTACTATTAATGATTTAAAAAATTTTACAGAACTTATTAAATATCATATTACAAATGAATTGTATAATAATAATTATCAAAAACTCGATAGTTATCTTAAAGATGTCTCAAAAAATATGAATATTAGGGTTACTTTAATTGACATAAATGGCAAGGTTATTTCAGACTCTTATGAAAATCCAGAGTTTATGGATACTCATATTAATAGACCAGAGGTAATAGATGCATTAAAGAATAATAAGGGGATTTCTATAAGGCATAGTAATACCTTAAATAAAGAGATGCTTTATATAGCAGAAAAATTGACTTATAACAATACTAATGTAGGGATTTTGAGAATAAGCATTTTTCTTGATAGTATTGATATAATAGTTAATAAAAATATTTTTAATATAGTGATATTTTCTTTATTTATCTTTTTTGTATCTATTATACTTATATTTGTTATATATTATAGATTCAAAAAGAAATTTAAAATACTTTATGATCTATCAAAAAACGTTGTAAATGGAAATTTTGATATAAAATTTGATGCTGGATCAGATTATGAATCAGAGCAACTTGCAAAAAGTTTTGATAATATGATGATAAAGTTAAAAGAAATATTTAAGGAACTTATCGATGAAAAAGAGGAACTTCAAAATATTTTATCCTCAATAAAAGAGGGGATATCAGTATTGAATAGTCAGGGTATAATATTAAGTTGTAATAAAAGTTTTAAGAAAATGGTAAGAAATGATAATCCAGAGGGGAGATACTATTGGGAAGTAATCAGAAGTAAGGATTTTGAGGATATTTTAGAGCATAATGGTAAACATATTAAAACAATAAATATTTATGATCTTGAATTAATAGTAAGCATAAGTAAAACAGAGTCTATTGATAAGACAATAATTGTATTTTATGATATTACAGAGTCTATAAAGTTAGAAAAGATAAAAAAAGAGTTTATAACAAATGCAAGTCATGAATTAAATACGCCATTGACTTCTATAATGGGATACATAGAGACTCTTCTTGATGAAGAAAAGGATAAAGAGAGAATTAAATATTATAATATTATTCAGAAACAGACAAAGAGATTGATAAATATTGTTCAGGATCTTTTAAAACTTTCTCAACTGGATGAAAAAAGAAATTTAGAGTTTAAAAAGGTAAATCTTGAGCAAATAATAGAAAATATTCTGCCCATATTCAAAAAAAAGGCAAATGAAAAGTCGTTAAAATTAAAAGTAAAGATCGAAAAAGAAATATTTTTAAATGGTGATGAGGATAAACTCGAGCAAATGTTTATAAATTTAATTGATAATTCAATAAAGTATACTAATAAAGGTGAGATTGAGGTTGTTATAAATAAGAGCGAGGATAGATTGGTAAAGATTTCTATTGAAGATACAGGGATTGGTATTCCAGAGGAGCATCTGCCATATATATTTGAAAGATTTTATATTGTTGATAAATCAAGAACAAAGGAGAATGGGGGGACAGGGCTGGGGCTTTCTATAGTAAAAAGTATAGTTGATTTACATAAAGGAAAAATTAATGTTGAAAGTAAGGAAAATAAAGGGACAAAATTTATTATTTATTTACCTGAATATTAAAAAGAAGGAGATTTTTTTATGAAGATTAATTTAGAAAGATTAAAAAGAGAGATTTTAAAGATAGCAAAAATCGAGAAGTCTTTTTCTAAAAAGATAAAAAATATGCTTGACAAAAAAGAGGAGAACAATTTTTCTAAAAAGTTAGTAAAAAATTTAAAAAAATTAGAATTTTATCTTATTGGCGGCGAAGAACTTTATAAAGATGTTATTAAATCTATAAATAAAAATATCGAAAAGAATGCCAAGAAATCTAATGATTAAAAATAGGTGTTATTTTATTTAGATTTAATAAAATGGGATATCTGAATGTTATACAGGGGATATCTTTAACCATTAAGGCAGGACTCTTTATAAAAAAGACATATATCTGAATATTTTGCATTTTAAAGAAAAATAAATATTAAAGTTTTTTTATCATTAATAGAAAAAATATTTCTTGCCTAACTGTTTATAATACATAATTTTTTAATAATTTTTATTGTGAGAGTTGTGTTATATGTAATAATTTGTTTCTCTCACACACAATTTATTACCCACTATCTTATTTTTAGGCAAAGATTTTTTAATTTTTTCTTAAATTTTGTAAAGGATTTTCTTAAAAATTTTGTGATTAATATATAG
>DAONLM010000132.1:0-8438 GCA_035406685.1 Spirochaetota bacterium | reverse complement strand
AACCTTATCAACCACAGGGGAAAGGCAAAGTTGAAAGGAAGTTTTTAACATTTCAAAAGCAATTACCATTTTATTTGAAGTCCAAAGGGGCAAAAAATATAGATGAAGCAAATAAAGTTTTAGAAGATTATATAATAAAACATAATCAAACAATAAATAGAACTATAGGCAAAACACCAGAGGAAGTATTTAAAAATAGCAAAGATGTTTTTATAGATGTCAAAAAAAATGAAATTGAAGAAATAGAAAATGCATTCACAAAAAGAACAACAAGAAAAGTATCAGAGGTAAATGAAATAAGTTATAACAGTAAGATATACATTGTTCCTAAATATAAAGGATATTCATTAGCAAATATGAAAATAGAAGTTAGAGAAAATCCTAATAAGTGGATTAAATTATTTTATAAAAATGAACTTTTAGTAAAATATAATTTGGAGGCTTCGAATGAAAAAAGATAATTCTTTTCTTTTTCATTTTTTCAAGATCAATATTAAGTATTTGTTTTGAACGACATGTTTAATTTATCTAATCATTTTTTATTTTTTGATACAATCTTATCTAGAAAAAAAACTTTTTAATAATAGATAGACTTCTCCTGAGGTAATTTTAGTTTGAGAGGAATATAGAAATAAAGATTTAAATTAAAATTTATTTTTAGAGGAATTTTATCTCTTTAAGAGTAAAATTTGATTTAAATTTAAGCCAAAAGTAGTCTTCTTCCTCAAGGGGGAATGGGATATCTGTGGCACCGCTCTTTACAAGCCGAGTCTTCTTTTCTTTTAATCCCTCTATTATTTTTTTCAATTTTGACACAATATTTATAAAATTTTTTTCACCATAATTTTCAATACCTGAAAAATATGTTTCTAGCAATTCCCTTACAAGAGTTGCTATACTAAATGAGTTTATTTGGTCATGCACCATTTTTAGTTCATTGTATACCTCTTTAGGTAGATATACTCTTATTTTATGGGTAGCATTTATGATTTTGTAATCTTTCTCTCTTCTTTTTTCAAAAAGATGCTTCTTTCTTAAGAATGGAATCATAAAAATTATAATTTCTCTTATCAGTTTAGAAAGACCTATATTAGTTTTTTCTTTTAAACTTTTAATTTTTTCAAATAAGTCTTTGTTTATAACAAAATCAAAATCTAACATAAAAGCCTCCATTTTATATTTTTTAAAAAATTGTTTTCTATGTTATTAATCACAAAATTTTTAAGAAAATCCTTTACAAAATTTTAAAAAAATTTAATTTTTTTTCTTAAAGATAAAATCTTAAAGATAAAATTTTTCGATTCTCATAAATCCCGACTAAATATTTTTGACATAATTTGAAAATTTTTATATAAGAATAATCATGAGAAAAAAATATATTGACACATTGAGGCTAATTGCTCTTTTTTATATGTTTTTTCAACATAGTGCATTGGTTTTATTAAAGAATGACTATAATACTGGATTAACAGCCTTTTTATTTGAAATAGTCCCTTTTTGTTCTGCTCTATTTTTATTTCTTGCTGGCTTTTCTTTAACAATTTCTATTGGCAAATATGAAAACAAAAAAGACTTTATAGTAAGACTTATTTTAAGAGGATTAATTTTAATTATATCTTCTTCTCTATTATTTTTAATTGAGAATGGATTTCAGTTTCCAGATTTTATTTTTGCATCTGGAATTTTAAATACCATCGGGATTTTTATTATTTTAGCAATATTGATATTTATTTTTAATAATAAAAATATTCAATTAGTAATTTCTTTTGCTGTAACAATTATACTTATGATCATTACTATCTATCTTGATATTAAGAAAATATACATTTATCCTTTTAATTATGCCTATGAATCGATAAGCCCAACTATTATATTTGGATTTATGGGGATATCCACTGGATTAATTATAAACAATTCTAATAAAAGAGTTCAGTATCTTACTTGCTTTATAATTTTTATAATAGGTCTTGCAATTATAACTTTAAGCTCCTTAAAATATGGCTTCTTAAAAGGATTTTCTTTTGAAAGTGGGAGATATGTCGTAGAAAGAATATACAATACAAAATATCTTTTATTTGACTTTCAAAAAGTTATGATCCCAGAGACTTTTGATGCATCAACATGGAATTTCAATACAGTAAGTTTTGTTACTGCAATTGGCACAACATTTTTTCTTTTTGGATTGTTCTTTTTTATGGAGCCTATTTTAAAGAAAATTAGTTATGTTATAATAATGCCGGGTAAATATGCATTTTTAAACTATTTTTTTCATTTTATTGTTATTGCAATAATTGTTTTAACTCATGGTTACAATACTTTCAATAAATTACAATTTTATATTTCTCTTCTTTTTTTATTTATATTAAGTTTTATTTTTTCAAATTATCTACAATTTAAAAAAAATAAAAATTTTATATAAAAAAATGGAATTTTTTGTTAAAATGTATTATATTTAATAAGAGAGATATATCCTTTTTTACGAGGAGCTTAAATATGAAAAGAATATTAATAATCTTAATACTTATATTAACATTTGTGACAACATGTAGATTGGTACATTTATTTGAGGATGAAAATAGTGTCATTACCACAACAACTCAATCTTCTACAATAAAAAGATCAAAAATTTATTTAATTGATGAGACTAACAGAATTATACCTTCTGATAGTACTAAAAATTTAGGTTTAATACCTCTTGGAAATTTGATAAATATAAATTTAAAAATAAGAAATGGTGGAAACGATATTCTTAAAATAAATAATGTAAGCATACTCGATAAAATTAATTGTTCAAATGTAAGTTATAATCTTTCAAAAACAGAATTAAATTCTTATGAAGAGACTAATTTTACAATATCTACTAAGTTTGATAATACAGGTGATGGATCTTTTAGGATTGAAATATTAAGTAATGATCCAAATATGCCAGTATTTAGAGTGAAATTTATTGGTAATGTGGTAAATGCTATATATGTAAGTGAAAAGACCGGTGACGATAGTACCGGTACAGGGACAATGACCAGTCCTTACAAGACTATCACAAAAGGATTAGAAAATCTTCAGAATGCTGGTGGGCTTATATGTGTTGCAGCTGGGTCTTATACAGAAGATATAAATATGTACGGGATACATATTGCATCTCTATATGGTGGTTATTATTGTGATGGGGCAACTGTTGACTGGAATAATAGAAATATTTTTAGTAGCGAGCCTAACTATATAACAAGTATATCTCCTGCTTCTTTTTATATGCCTCCTATATCTATAATGTCAAATAGCGGTGTACCAGTAGACATAGAGGGATTTACGATAAACGGCTCAAATTCATCACCATCTGAAATTACAACTATATATATATCATACAATTGTCAGAATATAGTAATAAAAAACAACAATATAAGTTGCGGTGATTCCAGTGGTAATATATATGGTATAAAAATTGAAAGTAGTAATTTTATTCATATTATTAATAATAGTATAACAATTAATAAAATTACAACAGAAACCTGTGCAATATATAATTGGAATAGTAGTGATATAGAGATAATCGATAATCGAATACAACAAATAACTAATCCAAATGACGATAATATAAGTTTTTGTGGTATAAGAAACAATGGTGGTAATAATATATCTATAAGAAATAATAATATACAATTACCAAATCTTTCTGAAGCAGGTAGCTCTGTTAATGGCATCTGGCTGGAAAATGCTTCTGATATGTTTATATTTAATAACAGAATAGAAAATGGAGAGTCACCAGAAGAATCATCTGCTATATATTTAAATAATATAACGAATGCCCAAATAGCAGATAACATAATAAATACTAAAACTTATATAGGTATAGATATAAATATAACTGCTAATTGTGATTTTAATATTAGAAATAATACCATAGTTCTTGATACAGCAACAGATGATGTAACCGGGATTTATATAGAAAATATTTCTGGAAGTATATTTAATTTGAATTGTTATAATAATGTATTATATATTAAAAATGGAAATAACAAAAATGGCATATCCCTTGAGCACACAAATAATAATGTGAAAATAATTAATAATACAATTGTAATGAATAATTCTATTTTTAATAAAGGGATTAATCTAATTGATAATGATTCACCTCTTATAGAAAATAATATCATATTTTTAAATAATATAAATGGCATGACTAGTGATAATGAATTCGCAATATATGAGACTGCATCTTCTTCTGATCCAGAAACAATCTTAAACAATGATGTATTTGGATTTAAGTACTTTTATTATGATTTTGATGCTCCAATAGATGAAAGAAAGATTGCTTCATTAAATGATTTTAATAAGAGTGAAAAGACAAACCAGAGAGGAGTAGATACAGTAAGAGATAATAAAAGTGCAAATCCTAAGTTTTTTAATATTAATGATCCAATTAATCATGGCTTGAAACTCCAGATATCTTCTCCTCAAGATGTTAAACAGGGTGGAAAATCACAAGTTTTTTTAAACAATGATAGAATTTATAGACCCAGAACAATGCCATGGTCTATTGGTGCTTATGAGTGTGATGAATAAAAAAAATTAGATATCAATATGGTAGTGGGATATCCCCCGACTTGTGAATAAAGTTAGGTTTGAAATAAGGGGGATATCCCTATATCTCAAAGGATAAAATTGTATTTTTTTTCGGAGATTTTTAAAGAGTAGAAGAGAGTGTAGTAGCATTTCTTTAGCCTAAAAATCTTTTATATTTTTACCAGATAAATTCCTATTTCTTTTCTATTTAATTTTGACAAAATAAAAATTTTAAAGTATAATCTAACTAAAAAATAAAAGGGGGTTATATGGAAAATCTTGAGAAAATTCTAATAGATATGAAAAAGGCTTCCTGTAAACTTGCTGCCTTTGATGTTAATACAAAGAATAATGCATTAAAAAAGATTGCAGAAAATCTTAATAATTCAAGAGAATCAATAATAAAAGAGAATTTATCCGACATTGAGCAGGCTGAAAAAGATGGTCTGGCTTCACCTTTATTAAAAAGATTAAAACTTGATAACAATAAGATTGATATATTAATTAAAGGGATAAATGATTTAATCTCTTTTGAAGATCCTGTAAATAAGATATTAGGAAAGACTGAGCTTGATGATGATCTTATACTTACTAAAGTGAGTGTTCCGATTGGTGTTATTGGTGTTATATTTGAATCAAGACCAGATGCACTTGTTCAGATATCCACCCTTTGTTTAAAATCTGGCAATTGTGTTATATTAAAAGGTGGAAAAGAGGCTTTAAGGACAAACAGGATTTTAACAAAAATAATAATTGATTCTATTCTTTCTATAAGTAAAGATTTTGATAATACGATATTTTTACTTGAGACAAGAGAGGATGTCAATGAAATTTTAAAATATGATAAGTATATAAATCTCATTATTCCGCGAGGATCAAATGAATTTGTCCAGTATATAAAAAAGCATTCATTGATCCCTGTATTGGGCCATGCTGATGGGATATGTCATGTTTATGTTGATAAGTTTGCTGATATTGATAAGGCGATAAAAGTTACAGTTGATGCAAAGACTCAATATGTGGCTGTATGTAATGCTACAGAGACTCTTCTTGTTCATAAAGATATAGCAGAAAAATTCCTACCATTGGTAAAAGAGGCACTCGATAAGAAGAATGTTAGATTAAAAGGGTGTCCAAAGACAAAAAAGATTTTAAAAGATATAGAGAATGCCACTGAAGAGGACTGGAAAACAGAGTATCTTGATTATATCCTATCTATAAAAATAATAGATGATATTGATGAGGCTATTGATCATATAAATTTTTACGGCTCTTCTCATACTGATTCTATTATTACTGAAAATCAGGATAGTATAAAAAAATTTACTTCTCTTGTGGATTCCTCTTCTGTAATGGTAAATGCTTCCACAAGATTTGCAGATGGATTTGTTTATGGAATGGGGGCAGAAGTTGGCATAAGCACCAATAAAATTCATGCTCGAGGTCCTGTTGGACTGGATGGTCTTGTTATTTATAAATTCATTTTACAGGGAAATGGACACATTCTGGATGATTATGCAAAAGGTATTAAGAAATTTAAACATAGAAAAATTTTATAATTAGAGAATGCAAAGTGTTATGGGATAGTAAATTTTATAATAACATTCCAGATAATATTGTTGATGGCATCTATTATCTCGATAGTTCAAATAGAATAGACTACTGGGAGATGGGAGAAGCATTAATTGATAAACTTTTACAATATAAAAAAGATTGTGGAATAAATAAAAGATTTTCTTTTTATATTGAATATATTGAAAATGAGGATATTAGAGAAAAGATAGATAATGTTATGTTAAAGGCTCTTTCTTATGGAAAGGATACCACATCAGAAATATATCTTTTTGAAAAAGATAAAGTAAGAGCTCCTATCTTGATAAGAGTTGACCCCCTGCCAGCAAATAATGAAGAGATAACTGCTATTATCGAGATCTTCACAGTTAAATCAAAAAAGATAGGATTACTGAGATTTATTAATGAATTGATAGAGAGTGGTAATTATGATAATTTGACATATATTGCAAAAGAGGATTTTCTTTATAATGTTATAGATAAAAAGATCGATCTTTATAAAAGATTTAATGATAATTTTGGTTATTTGTTGTTAAAAGTTTTTCTTAAAGATAGAGTTACTTCATATTATAATGAAATATTAAGGCTTGTGGGTATAAATATTTTAAGAAATATAAGAACAAGAGACATTGCTGGAAGATTGAATGAAAACAATTTTTTATGTGTTATCTCAAATATAAAAGAGGAAAATTTATTTAAAATAGAGGAGAGAGTGAGAAAAACTTTAGAAAACACAGATTTTATTGTTCAAGATATTAAAATGAATATAAATGTCTCTTCTAATGTTTTTATAACAAAGACAACCGATTCTCTTTTAACAATAAAAGATAAGATAAAAATAGGACAATTCTCATAAAAATAAAAAAAGCGAGTGAGCGGAATCGAACCGCCGCTATCAGCTTGGAAGGCTGAAGTTCTACCATTGAACTACACTCGCATTTGACTTATTATATACCAAAAAACATAATATCTGTCAATATTTTTGAAATAGCTTTTTACATAAATTATCTTTTTATATCAAATTCAAAAGTATAATTTTTAGTATATTCAAGATTAATTTTATACTCTTTTTTGAAATCAATTTCCTCTATTTTGATAGTAAGATTGATTTCGCCGGGATAGAATAAGAAAAAATCCCCTTTATATTTTGCTATTTTTACATTGTTTTTTGTCCCTTTGTCAAAAGAGACCTCAATGTCATAAGAGGAGTTGTTTTTAATTATAAGATTTACTGGATCAAGTAAAAAACATCCAGTTATCAATAAAAAAATAAAAAGTAAAAAATATACTCTTTTCATACAATCTCCTTAAAAATTAGATTTTATTTTCTATATATTAATCACAAAAAAAGTTAGAAAATCCTTTACAAAAAATGAATTTTTTTTTAAATTTTTTACATCATTTTATAAAAAATGGTTACAATTTAACTTCTGAAAATAAAAAATATTTTCTTTATATAATGTAGGATAGCAATGATAATAGATTTACACAATCATACCTCAGAACTCTCTTTATGTTCCATAGTTTCAGTGGATACTCTAATAAATAAATACATTGGTAAGATTGATGGACTATGCATAACAGACCATAATAAAATATTTTCACCATCAGATCAAAAAAAAATCAAGGAAAAATATAAAGATAAAATTAAAATATTTTTTGGAATAGAGATCGATACAGATGTAGGTCATATTTTAATGTTTGCATCTAATTTTAAGCAATTTGAAAGAGTTAATTTTGATGAATTAAAGAATCAAGCCTTTCTGGAGATAGTAAAAAAAGTAGATAGAGATAAAGTAGCTTTTATATGGGCTCATCCTTTGAGATGGGCAAGGTTATATAGTAAGGATAGATATTTATATAAAGAATTTCTTGATAATTTTGAAGCAATTGAACTATTAAATGGAAATTTACCAGAGGAGACAATTAACTTAACAAAAGAGAAATTTGATAAATTTAATGTAAAATATACAGGTGGAAGTGATACCCATTCTCTTGAAATGGCATTAAAATGTGCTACAAAATTTTCTGTTAGCATACAAAATGAAGAAGAATTTGTATCTGCCTTAAAAAATGATAACTATTATCCAATAAAGATAGGCCATTAATTATTAGAACCAGTAACTCTAATAAAAAATGCCCTATTATTTTTTATCAGAGTCTCTTTAATTAATTTACAGTTTTTTTATTTTTATAAGGTTAAAAGAAATTTTATAAAGGATGCGATTTTATTTTTAGGCAAAAATTTTTTAATTTTTTTCTAAAAGTTGTAAAGGATTTTTTCAAAAATTTTGTGATTAATATAT
>DAONLM010000131.1:0-8554 GCA_035406685.1 Spirochaetota bacterium | reverse complement strand
ACAGCGATACTAAAAGTATTCAAAGTATCGTGTATCTGTTTTAATTCATTATAAATTTTCTCTTCCAGAAATACTCTTACTCTTTTTGTAGCATTTACAGAAGGATAATCTCTCTTTCTTCTTTCCTCTGTTAAATGCTTTTTCTTCAAAAAAGGCAGCATTGTATTTATTACTTCCCTTATTATTTCTGATAATCCTTTATTATTTTTCTCTGTTAAGATTTTAATTTTACTAAATAAAGAATCATTAATAACAAAATCAAATTGTAACATTTTTACCTCCAAATACAAAAAATATTTCTATATATTAATCACAAAATTTTTAAGAAAATCCTTTACAACTTTTTAAAAAAAAATTAAAAAAATTGCATAAAAATAAAATCTCCCCCTTAGTTAAAAATAAATTTTAACTTATGATAAGTATATGACGATTTTTTAAACAATATATCCCTACCATAGGAGAGAATATGCTTTTAAGAAAGATAATTATTTTTTTGCTATTTTCATTTCTTCTTGTTAATTGTTCTCATAAAGAGATTAAAGAAAAGATTGAAGATATCCCTATAATTAAAGAAGAAGATACAACAGATGATATAGAGTTATTATATAATAGATTTGTTGAAGCCATTATGAAGAAAAAAATAGATGAAATTGCAAAATGCTATTCTGAAGATGCTATATTTCAATATAGTGATGAGGCTGGAAAAGAAATATCCTGTTTTGATAAAAGTAAGAAGATAGAAGGCATAGAAAACATAAAAAAGAATTACGATTATTTATTTAAAACAAGATATCTTAATAGAATAGAATATGAAATTGTTAGAATTTATAGAGACACTAATCCTAAAAAAGTAATTTTTATGAATTTATGGTTTAATGTGGAATTTGATTTTTATGAAATAATCGAGTGTGTTTTGATTGACAAAAAGTATTATATTAAATCTCATACTATTGTAAAGGGTAAAGAGATAAGAGATTCTTTTTTACAATAGTGTAATTTCAGTAGATTTTAAATTTAAAGTACGACAATTGTCGTAGTAATTTTATAAAATTCTAAGTTGTTTCTCTGGTCTCTTTAATTTAAGTAACAAATTTTTTTTTCTTGACTTTAATAGTCTTTTTTTCTATAATTTTTTAAAAAATTAAAATGGGGGTTTTTATGAACAAAAAATTTTTTATTTTATTTTGTATTATTGCTATCTTATTAGTTTTTATTTCGGCAGATAAAGATAAAAAAATATTTTTTAAATCTGCTGAACTTCAAGACTCAATGACAATAAAGGCAAATTTGACTGGTTTACCTCAAAAAGATGCTGATTTTAAAAAGATTAAGTTTGTTATTGAACCTTCAATTGAGATTCAATCCATTGAAAGAAAAGGCCCTTTTGTCATAATAAAGACAAAAGAACAATTTAAAATTGATGCAGATTATCAATTGATCTTTACCTATTCTCCTACAAAACAGAAGGAGAGTATAATAATTGACAAATCTATTTTAATCCAGGAGGCTTTGAATAAGATATATTCTGATAAGCCATTGGGATATTTTTTTGAAAATGGTAAGTCTATTTTCAGATATTTTGTACCGAGAGGCAAAAAGGTAAAACTTGTTATTTTTGATAAACTGGATGATTCAGTTGGAAAAGAGTATGATATGGTAAATGATGGAAATCAGGTATTTGAATGCGTGATAGATGGGACTTTATGGGGAAAATATTATGGCTATAAGATTGTGGAAAGAAGTTATGCTTTTGAGCCAGTAAAACCTCTTATTGATGATGATATAGTCGTTGCCGATCCTTATTCAAAGGCTGTTGCTCAATATAATAGATTTCCTCAAAAAAATAGAACAGTTATAGTTGATACTTCAAAATTTGACTGGCAGGGGACAAAGCCAGTAGGATTGGATATAAGCAATGCAATAATTATGGAGATGCATATAAGAGACATAACCGCTCATCCGAGTGCCAAATCAAAATATCCTGGTAAATATAAAGGGATGATTGATGCAGAAGTTGGAGGCATAAAATATCTAAAAAAATTAGGAGTAAATGCAGTTGAATTTTTGCCTATTCATGAATTTTGTAATATTGAACCACCTTATAATAAAGAAGTAAAGAATAAGGATGGCAAACCCTATTATATGAAAAATACATGGAATGGTTATGCTCAAAATTACTGGGGCTATATGACTTCAAACTTTTTTGCACCAGAATCATATTATGCAACAGATGGGACAATAGAGCCAGATAAATGGAGCGGGGCAGAAGGTAGAGCAGTTAATGAATTTAAAGAACTTGTTAGAGAACTTCATAAGAATGGAATTGCTGTGATCCTTGATGTTGTTTATAACCATGTCTCTCAGTATGATGAAAATCCTTTAAAATATACTGACTATGATTTTTATTTTAAAAAAGAATCAAATACTGGTTGCGGTAATGAGACAGAAAGTAGAAGGCCAATGGTAAGAAGATTGATTCTTGATTCTATAAAATACTGGATGACAGAGTATCATATTGATGGATTTAGGTTTGATCTTGCTGGTTGTCACGATTTAGAGACAATAAAACTTATTAAAGAAGAGGCTTTAAAGATAAATCCAAAGGCAATTATTATTGCAGAACCATGGACTGCTGGCAAAAGCACCACTACTAAAAAAGATTTTATAGATGTTGGTTGGTCATACTGGAATGACGGTATAAGAGGAACAATAAGGGGTGATAATAGACCAAATAAAGAGTCAGCATCTTTTATGTTAGGAAATGCAAATAATGCTTTTAAATTTGGTGATTACTGGAAGGGGATATCTGGTGGTTTTTCATATCAATCCGTTAATTACATAGAGAGTCATGATGATACTACACTTGGGGATAATATAAGAATTTCGAGTGGTGAATATAAATTTAAAAATGAGAAAGGGGAGATAAATAGAATTACTGATATTAAGGCTTATTTAAAATTTTCTCCACGACTCATGAATGCTTCAAAGGTTGGAGCAGTAGCTTTGTTTTTGTGTCAGGGACCAATAATGTTACATTTGGGACAGGAATGGGGAAGGGGGAAAATTACTCCGGACTTAAAAGGAGTTATACCAGAGATCACTAATAAAGGAGAGATTGGCAAAAGTTCAGATAATATCATATATTTAACCCCATCTCCCAATTCATATTCAGCAGACAATGATACCAATTATATAAATTATGAATACATTCAATTAAATCAGGATCTATTGGATTATTACAAAGGATTGATTGAACTAAGAAAGAGCGATCCTCTTTTTACAAAGAGTAAACCAGAAGATGTAGTAATTCTTAAAAATGACAATAAGAATTCCTTAGGGGTAATAATTGGTAATAAGATATTTGGTTTTGTTAATTCGGATGTTAATAATAGTGCTACTTATACTATACCGGATGGTAAATATAAAGTAGTTGTTGATGAAAGGGTTGCTGGGACAAAAGAATTAAGAGAGATTTCTGGTGGAAATATAGAGATAAAACCTGCAAGTGCAATGATCTTGATAAAGAAGTAATTTAGGTTTTGTCTTGAATAAAAAGGCTGTCTTAAATTTAAAAGGCAGCCTTTTTTTATATTTTTTAAAATAATGTGTTGTATTTCTTAATTGATTTTATAATATTTTTTAATTATAAAAATTTTTAGTAAAAATATTATATATTTTTTGACAAATCTCTTTTATTTTATTATACTAATATATAATTTGAATATTTTTAGAAATTACAGAATGGAGAAGATCAATGAATTCTATAAGAGTGAAGATTGTAGTAATAATAGTAATTGCTTTAACTTTAACAATTATTATGTCTGTTGTTGTTGCTTTTATGTTTCAGACAAAGAATCTTTTATCTTCATTTGAAAATTCTTTATTGATAAGTAAAGATATTTTAAGATCCACTTTAAGAAATATTATGATTGATGGTGATCCGCACTTAGCAAGAACTGTTATTTCTGATTTAAAAAAGATTTCTAATTTTAATGATATTGAAATAATTTCTCCAGATTCTACTCTTGCTTTTAAGAGAGAGTTAAAAGAAGGGGAGAAAACATTATGGCTTAAAGAAAATGTAGAGAGTGTTGTTAATAGTTATAAACCTTTTAGTTATGTATCAAAAAAGGATAAATCACTTCACTATTATGCTCCTATAAAAAATGAACCAGAGTGTTATAAATGCCATGGAGAAGATAAAAAGATATTAGGAATTTCCTATTTTAATATTTCCATAGCAAGTATATATAAAAATGTAAATAACACGATCTTTTTTCTTTTAATAGCCTTTTCAATTATAGGTGTTATATTTATGATAATTTTAATAATAAATATGAAAAATATAATCTTAAAGCCAGCTTTTGAGATAGATAGAACCATAACAGAGTTAAAAAATGGCAATTTTAATACGAGCGTTAAAATTTTTAGCAATGATGAATTGGGTAAAATGGGAAAATACTTCAATGATTTAATAGAAGAATTAAGAAATATGATTATTACTATAAAAAATTTGTCTAATAAAAGCAAAGAAGTTGGTCAAAATTTAAGTTTGATAACAACAGAAACATCTGCAAGCACAGAAGAGATTTCTGCTATCATTATTTCGAGTAAAGAGAATATAGAGTTATTAAATCAAAAGATTCAGGAATCAGCCAGTTCTGTAAAAATGATAGTGAATGCAATTGATAATATTACAAAATCCATAGAAAATCAATCAGCACTTGTTAATGAATCTTCTGCCTCTATTGAAGAGATATCTTCATCTATACAAAACATGGAGTCAATTGTTAGAGCAAAGAAAGAGACTATTGATCGAATCTCAAACACAGCAAAGACTGGTATAGAAAATATGATAGAATCAGTTGATGCAATTGAAAAAATATCTCGATCAACAAATGATATGCTTGAGATGATAAATGTTATTAATACAATTGCTGAACAGACAGATCTTTTAGCAATGAATGCTGCAATTGAGGCTGCTCATGCTGGTGAATATGGTAAAGGTTTTGCTGTTGTTGCTGATGAGATAAGAAAACTTGCGGAAATAACTACTCAAAATGCAAAGTCAATAGGTAATGCTTTAAAAAAGACTGTTGAGGATATAAGAAATGCGAGTGAATTAAACAAAACTGCTGGGGAATCATTTAATAGCATTGTTCTTGGGGTTAAAGAGATTGTTCAATTTGTTGAAGAGATTTTAAATGGGATGAAAGAGTTGTCAATTGGTGGAAAAGAGATTGTTAATGCCATAACATCTCTTCTTGATATGACAGATAATATAAAAAGTAGTTCCTCTGAAATAAATCTTAATATTAAAGCTATAAATGAAAATATGGCAAAAGTTTCAGAATTTTCATTTCAATCTGCAAGTGGAATGGAAGAAATATCAAAAGGTGCTATTCAGATAGCCAATTCAATGGTAACATTGACAGAGATTGGTAAAAAGAATGAGAATAATATTATAGAACTTGATAAAGAGTTGAATAAATTTAAAACTTAATGAGATATAGTTTAAAAGATTTTCTTTTTTTATTTGATATTGATGGCACTATTTTAGAAACCAATGGTTGCGGGAAGAGATCTTTACTTTCTGCAATTGAAGAGGTTTTTAATATTAAAGCCGATTACTCTGAAAGTTTTGCTGGTGGAATTGATTGTATATTTTTTAAAAATTATTATGATAAATATGGCCAAAATATTGATTTTGAAAAATCATGGCTTGATTTTAAGAGAATATATTCATACAATTTAAAGAATTCAAATAAAGATAATTGGAATATTTTCCAAAATGTTTATCAAACAATCGAATTTTTATATAAATATTCAAATATTGCTCTGGCGACTGGTAATATAATAGATGCAGCCTATATAAAACTTGAGAATTTTAATCTTCACAATTTTTTCTGTACCGGTGGTTTTGGAGAAAATGTCGAAACAAGAGATCAAATAGTAAAAAATGCGATTTCTAATTCTGAAGAAAAATTTAATAAAAAATTCGATAAAAAAAAGATATTTTTATTTGGTGATACAGAAAAAGATATTATTAGTGCTATAAATAATCAGATAACTCCTATTTTAATAGATCATAAAGATGTCAATCTAAAAAAGATAGAGGAATTTAATCTTAAATATTATGGTAAATTTATAGACATAAATATTTTTTTAGATAAAATTGTTTATGAAATAGACTAATAAGCCTTTTTTGTTTCAATAATTTCTTCGGTTTTGATTTTGAAATTACCACTATTTCTTAATATGGACTCCTGAATTTCTTCTTCTATTTTTTTTGCCTCTTTTTCAATTAAATCTAAAAATTCTTTTGATGCATTCTTTTTTATTTCATAAAAAGATTTTTCATTACCTGTAATGCCTGGGGTTAAAATTTTATCTTTTACCTGAATTTTTCTTGGTTCTAAGAATTCTATTATTGCTTTTTTAAAGAATGGAATTTTAATATTATTTGTTAGATAAATATGTGCAATGGTAATAGAGACTGGGACTATATAGGCATCAAATATTTCTGCAAACATAAATGCACCTATTCTAAATTTTCCTATTTTTTTTGAATAATGTTTTAAATGGCATTCCGGAAAAATTGCTATATATCCGTCGCTAAGTAGAGTATTTTCAATTGTTTTAAATGAAAATGGATCTCTTTTTCCATCGATTCTTATAGGAAAGGACCCCAAAAGAGGAAGTAGATTTTTTAATATGGGATGTTTAAAATGGGAGGACATTGCTGCAAATTTTAAAAATCTCGGAAAACTCGATAGAGCAATAAGAAAACAATCTAAATAATGGCAATGATTTGCAACAAATATTGCCCTTCCTTTTATATTTTTGATTTTTTCTTTACCTATAATTTTGTATTGAAAAAATATTTTTCCAATTAAGAAACCCAGTATTATTTCTATAAAATAATAAAAGAATTTTGAAAATATATAAAGAAAATTGTTGAGTTTTATAGAATCATTATAATTTCTTTTTTTCCATACTATTAATTTATTAGTAAAAGAGACATAAAAAGAATTAATTAAAATTGAAAATGTAATTATAAGACAGAAAGGATAAAAAAATAGGACAAATATATTCTCTTTATAAAAAATACTCAATCCAGCCCAGATTAGCCATATTAAAATAAGTTTTATAATCATAGAGGTGGTAATAGGATGAGCATAATAGAGACTATAAAGTAAATTAAATAGTGGTGACAAAAATACAACTGTGGCAAAAATTATTAAAAAAATTGCAATAAAAAGAGAATTACCTATTGCTCCAGCAAAATTTTTAGAAAACCCATTCCATAATTCATTAAAATTATGATAATAAAAGACACTCATATAATCACTACCATTAACAATTGAAAGTTTTCTCCCATATTCTTTTACTTTTCTTGCCAGTTCTACATCTTCTACTATCTTATCATATACTGATTTATGTCCATCTATTTCCCAATAGATCTCTTTTTTTATAAGAATAAAAGGACCTAATGCAAAAGAGAAAAATTTTATAGGGCTATTAAGAAGAAAAGATGGGAATAAAACAACGAAGAAAAAATTAATAATTGGTAGAAAGATATATCCAATAAAAGAATTAGTTGTCTTATAAGGAAGAAGGGTAAGAAAATCCACTTTTCTATTAATTGTCTCACTAACCATTGTGGAGAGACAATTTTTTTTATGAATAGTATCAGCATCTGTGAATAATAGCCATTCTCCTTTTGCATATTGTGCAAGTTGGTAACAGGCAAAGCATTTACCTGCCCATCCTTCTGAAAGTGGCAATCCTTTAATATATTTTATCTTTTTATTATCTTTTGCTAAATCTTTGATTATATTTCCAGAATTATCCTCTGAGTTATCATCAAGAACAATTATTTCATAATCTGGATAATCTTGATTTAGTAAAGAAGTAAGGCAATCTCTTATTCTTTCTTCTTCATTTCTTACTGGCACAAGCACAGAAAGAAATGGAAGATTATTGCTCTTTTTTCTTGAATTAATAGAATATGAGATAATATTTGCAATCATGTTGAGTAAAAGAATTATTAATATTAAAATAATAATATTATCAAACAAAACAAGTCCCCTTTAAAAAAATATATTATATTAATACTAAATTTTTTTAGTAAAGTCAAAAATTTTAAAATTTGAGAATTTATTTTATCGGTATGTAATATTTTTTTGAGATATACTATAAACAATTTAATTAATTTGTAAGTCATTTAAGATTGATTATATAAAAGTTAGTTTCTCCTTATGATAAAGTTCAGGTCTGTCCCTATTTTAATTTTAATTATAAAAAATTTATAAGTCTGTCCCTATTTAAAAAGATTTATAGTTTATAGGTCTGTCCCTCACTTTAATTTTTTTCAAAAAAAATTAAATTTTTTCTCAAAAATTGTAAAGGATTTTCTTAAAAATTTTGTGATTAATATATAGAAAATAATTTTTTATGGAGGTATTTTTTATGAGGAGAAATAGAATACTAAAAAAGGGGGCTAGCTATTATATTACCTGTACAATCAACAGGGACAGACCTGAACTAAAGC
>DAONLM010000130.1:0-8557 GCA_035406685.1 Spirochaetota bacterium | reverse complement strand
ATGTATTAAAACAAGCGGAAGCTTGAAATATATCTTGACTTTTATCATAGGAGAAAATTATGAAAAAGAGTGAAGTTTTTTTGATTTTTTCATCTTACAAAGAGGCGAATTCTTTTATATATCAGAGTGGTATAGATTTAGAAAAAATAAGGCCCGATTATTTTACTGGTAAATATAAAGATTTAAATATAAAATTATATATTTCTGGAATAGGAGAAGAATATACAGAGATATTTCTAAATAAATTTAATCTTGAAGAAGAGAGTATCATTGTAAAAGCAGGAACTGCTGCTATCATTGATCCAGATATGGATATACTAAATTCTTTTGTTCCTCAGATAGTATGTTTTGAGGATAAGATGATAGATCTTAAAGCGACCAAGAATTTTACTTTTTTACAGGATTTAATAAATGATAAAATCATCAATAAAAGACTACTCACAACAAAACTTCCTCTTATAAATAAAGAAAAGGCAATGGAATTTTTTGATAGAGGGTATAGTTTTATTGATATGGAGACCTTCTATTTTATTGATAGGCTAAAAGAAAATTTCATACTTCCTCTTTTAGTTGGAACAGATAGAGGGGATTGTAATGCAAAAAAAGACTTTTTAAAAAACATTTCAAAAGCAAGTGAAATTTTAAAAGATAGCATAATGTTATTATTAAAAAAAATATTGATTTAAAATCTATTTTATTGTAATATTCTTAAAAATCTAAAAAATAAATAAAGGTAAAAGATGATACTATTGGGTGTAAATATTGATCACATTGCAACGTTAAGAAATGCAAGGGGGGATTTTTTCCCATCTATTGTTTATGCAGCAAGCATAGTAGAACAGAATGGTGGGGATTTTATTACAATTCATTTGAGAGAAGATAGAAGGCATATAAAAGATGATGATCTATTTTTACTTGTTAATAATGTTACAACTTATATAAATCTTGAAATGGCATGTAATGATGATATATTGGAAAAAGCCTTAAAAGCAAAACCAAAAAAGGTCACTCTTGTTCCTGAAAAGAGAGAGGAGATAACAACAGAAGGTGGGCTTGATGTAAAAAATAATTTTTCAAGAATAAAAGATTTTGTTACGGAATTAAAAAAGAATAAAATTGAGGTGAGTCTTTTTATAGAGCCTGATATTTCAAGCATAGATACTTTTTTAAAGACAGGAGCAAAAGATATAGAAATTCATACAGGTAGATACTCGATTTCAAGCGGAATTGAAAAAGAGAAAGAATTAAAAAAGATTAAAGAATTTACAGAAATGGTAAAAAGAGAGACTGATCTAAGAGTTTGCGCAGGCCATGGCTTAAATTATCATAATGTTTTGCCAATCTGTAATATAAAAGGTATAGAAGAACTCAATATAGGATATTCTATTATAACTTATGCTATTTTTAATGGTCTTGGAAATGCTGTTAAAAAAATGAAAGATTTAATAATGCTTTCAAGATTAGAAAAAATAGATTGAAGTTAATAAATTTTAAAGTAAAAAAATGTTTGGAATAGGAATAGATATTTGTAATGTAAAGAGATTCGATAGATTAAAAGAAAATCATAATTTTTTAAAAAGGGTATTTTCTGATAATGAGTTAGATCTATGTATGAAAAGAAAGAATGTAAGTCAGTGTCTTGCAGCAAGATTTGCAGCAAAAGAGGCTTTTTTAAAGGCAATTGGAACTGGCATAGGAAATGGAATAAGTATAAAAGAGGTGATTATTAAAAAAGATGAGAAAGGGAAGCCTTTCATATTACTTGAAGGCAATACTAAAAAATATTATGAAGAGATAAATGGTGGAAACATTCATTTATCAATAAGTCATGAGAAGGATGTCGCTGTGGCTGTTGTTGTAATAGAAAAATTTTAAATAAATTTGAAAAGTTTTATTTTTTTTGACAAGATCAAAAATTTTGACTATATTAGAAAATGGGGCTTTTTATATGTCTGAAGAATCTAAATTTAGGCCGAAAATAACATTCTTATCAAAAGAGGCGACAACATGCCCAGTCTGTGAGGAGAAATTTTTTAATGAGAATCTAATGATTGGTGGTGGAAGACTCATTGCCGATGAAATAACAGATAAACTTCATAGAACATATAAGCCAAGTGCCAAATTTGGTAAGATTTATCCCCTTATCTATTCTGTTATGGTATGTCCGCATTGTTATTATGCCAGTTTGCAAACAGATTTTGAAAAAATCTCAGATGAAGGTATTGAGGCTTTAAAAGAGAAGACTCTCGAAAGAATAGAATTTGCAAATAAACTATGCGGTGAACCCATTGACTATACAAAGTACAAAACATTAAAATCTGGGGCAGTAAGTTATGTTTTAGCAGTGCAATGTTATGACTATTTTAATAAAAAACAGTTGCCAGTGATTAAACAGGCAATATGCTCTGTAAGGGCTGCTTATCTATTTGAAGATTTAAATAAAGAATATCCAAACAGATATTATGATTATCTAAGTGAGATGTTTTATAAAAAGGCTCTCTTTTTTTATGAGTATGCTACTGAATTAAATAGGATAAAAGAGCAGATAATGGAGACTTTAAAACCACTTGGACCTGATATTGATAAAGATTATGGTTATGATGGACTTATGTATATGATTGCTGTTTTAACATATTGCTATGGAGATAAAAGTGATCCGGAAAGAAGAAAAAAAGATCTTGAAAAGGCAAAATTGTATTTTGGTAAGCTTTTTGGTATGGGAAAATCAAATGTGGATAAACCAAAAGAGATACTTGAAAAATCGAGATATTTTTATGAAATTATTACAAAAGAGTTAAAATAAAATTAATATTAAGGTAAGATAAAATATGAAAAAATCGAATCTGATAATTTTAATTTCTTTATTAAGTTCTATTTTATTATCTTTAACATGTATTATATTTTCAAATTTTAATCTTATAGTAAAAAACAAATTTATTAATATTATTGAAAACATGATAAAAATTTTATTAAAAAATAAAGAATTAGAATCAATTGATTATGTTTTTAACAGTCTAATTTTACTAAAAAGAATACAAAAAATAGAATTTATTTCAGAGAAAGGGTTAAGAATAATAAAAAATAAAGATATTAAAAAGAAAAAGGCAAAATTATACAATATAACAAAAGAAATTTATGAAAGTAATAAATATTATGGCATATTAAAAATAACTCTTATTGTTTAATCTTAGATTTAAATTTATTTTTAAATTTATTTATAAAATCTAATATGAAAGTAGCCTCTGGAATTTTTAAAAAGAAAGTTATGAGAAAATAAAAAAATCCAAAAGGTATTCCTATTATTGCCATTCTTAATATATAGTTAATCTTTAAATTTATATTAAAGTTGATATACTGTTTTAAAATTAACCCTAAGAATAAAAAGAATAGAGAAATTAATGTAATAAATAATATCTCCTTTGCTTCATTTTTAAAACTAAAATTTTCTTTTTTAATAACAAATATAAATAATATTAAAAGTAAAAACTGAATAATGTTACCAGTAGTTCTGCCTATTGAAAGAGAAGAGACAGCAAAAATTTTTACCAGTAAGAATGATACGACAATTGTCGCACAAGAAGACAAAATTGCAATAAACATTGGTAAAAATGATCTTCTTATAGCATAATAGAATTTTACAAGAATTAAAGTTGCAGAAAAGAATGGTATTCCTATCATATAGTATATTAGAGCCTCTGCTGTTATATTGACATCCTTTGGTAGGTAATTTTTATATCCAAGAAGTATATCCACTATTTCTACTCTAAAAACAATAAAGAAAAAAGAGATAGGAATAATAAAGAAAAAAAGCATTCTTAATTTATCAAATAAACTCTCTATTAAAACTTGCCATCTATTTTCATTATAATATTTTATAAAAATTGGAAAACTTGCTGTTGAGATACTTATAGCAAGTAAACCATACGGAACCATACCGATATTTTCAACATTATCAAAAATAAATATAGCACCTGTCCATATAAATGAAGAGATATTTACAAGAAAGAATCTTACTATTTGAGAACTACCGAGTGTAATTATACGGGGAAGCGCATTTAGAGTTAAATCAATTAATTCTTTATCTATTTTAGGTAAAACAAAATAGTACTTAAAGCCATTCTTTATTGATCCCAGGAATTGAAAAAGAAAATGTAAAAAGCTACCAAATACAACACCATAAGCAACCCCTTCTATTCCTATAAATGGCGATAAAAATATTATTCCAGCAATAATTCCGATATTATAAGATAACATAGCAAGAGAATATGCTGTAAATTTCTCCAGAGCATTAAGATAAGAACCAAAAACACTGGATAGTGTTATAAATAGAGTTTGAGCGAAAATAATTCTTGTAAGCTTAATTGTCAAATCTATCTTTTCTTTATCATTCCATCCTGGGAGTAAAAAATTTTTTACAATAATGGGTGCTAAAATAAAGCCAATAAAAATAAAAAAGGAAATTATAATAAAAAAAAGATTTAAAAAGCCAGAACATGCCTTATTGATATTTATTTTATCCTGTTCCAGACCCTTTATAAAATAAGGGATTAGAATTATTGAAATAATACCAGAGACAACAAGGGTATAAATAATATCTGGTAGTTTAAAGGCAGCAGAATAGCAATCAGCAAGTCCCTCACTTTCTGTTGCACCATAAAAAGCAGAAAGAAGAGAAGTCCTAACAAGGCCTAAAACCTGAGAAGAAAATGTTGCTATACCTATTATAGCAGTGGATTTTAAAAATTTTTTTTTATTTTCAGGCATATTTTATACCATAAATATTTTGCTCATTTAAACTTTTTATAAAATCATTTTCGATTTATATCAATATTCTCTTTATAAATCAATTTTTTTAGATAAATATTTCCATTAAATTAAAGTAAATTCTTTGTAAAATATAATTTGTATTGTAAAGGATTTTTTTAAAAAAATTGTGATTAATATATAGAAAATAATTTTTATAAAATTGAGGAGGATTTTCTATGAATAAAAAAAATCTAAATTGCAGCAATAATCATGAATTACACTTTGTACTTACTTCTGCTATGAAGGAAAAACTTTCAAAGATAGCAAAAAAAGAGAATATTTCTCTATCAAAGTTAATTTTATATGTATTGCAAAAATTTTCTGATAGAATTAAAAAGAGATACTGTTTTGGGTGTGAGGATGAGAATGTTTATGAAAAAATAGAGGCAGATGCATCTATTCATTTCTATATTCCAAAAGAAGAATATAGATTTTTGAAAAAAATCCATGCTGATTTGAATTTTTTCAGCATGGCGAAATTACTTAGAGCAATTCTTGAAATATTTATTGAGGAATATGAGAGAATAGGGATGCTTGGGTTTGAGAAAAAGTGTGGTATGATAACATTAAGGTTATTCTTAAAAATAACAAAGATAAAAAAGTGGTGGAAGAGTAGAGAATTGTCCCACTTTCAAGGTAATACCAAGCCTTTTTATAAGGCTATATATAACAATTGCTATCAAGTAATAGGCTTTGAAACTTATTATTAGATAAATTTATTAAAAATTTTAGAAAATAAATAAATAAAATTATCATAATATTTTTTCAAATAAAATTAACCTTAGGATAAATATGTTCTTGTTAATTAGACGAAAATAAAATATTACTCAAATTGACTAACTTTATGTTATATAACTTTGTTATAGATAAAATGAATTTGATCTACCAATTTTTTTTCAAAATCTAAAAAATGAGTTTAAATTTTATTTGAATATAAACTTAATTTTTTTTATATAAATTATTTAAAATTATAATAAAAATTTCCGATAAATTATCTTGATGAAAAGAATAATATTTTTATTTTTTATTTTTGTAACATCACTTTGTTTTACTCAAAGTAATCAAAATCCCATATACCCAACAAATTATGAAGGGATAAAAATTAGCATAGAACTTGCCAATCCTAAAATTTATAGAGTTGGGGATGAAATAATACTAAATATTAATGTGTATAACCCTACAAATACTGAAAAGAGTTTTTTAATGGCTCAGGATAAAAAATTTAGTTTTGATATTGAAATGGTAAATATGCAGAATAGAGCCATTGATTACAAAAAAGAATATATTATTTCTGTTAATAGACCTCAGGCTATATTTAATTCACTTATTAGACTCGGAAGTCTTGAAGGATATAGTTATCAAATTGCATTAAATGACTATTTTGATATAAATGTCCCGGGTCAGTTTTATATTAAAGCAAGATTTTTTCCCAATTTAAAACTAAATTTTATGGGAACTCCTTCTAATAACGAGGCAATTATTTCCAATCAATTAACAATTAATATAAGACCAAAAGATATAAAAGAAGAATATATTGCAGAAATAAAAAGTATTGAAGAAGAGAAAAAACTTTATGCAGAAAAGAAATCTCCGGATGAAGTTGTAACATATATGCTTGAGGCAAGGATGAATCAGGAGTGGGAGAAATTTTTTCTTTATCTTGATTTAGAAAAACTTATTGAACAAAATAGTATATTTAAAGATAAAATAAAAAAAGTAGATATTGAAAAGAAAAAAGAGGTAATTGATTCTTATAAAGAGTATTTGAAAAGGAATACAATAGATGAAATAAGTTATTTGCCTCACTCTTTTAAAATTCTTAAAACAGAGTATACAGAAGGCAAAGGCAAGGTAGATGTTTTAATAGAATTCAAGTATATTGATTATATAGAAAAAAAATATTATACCTATTTTCTCTCCAAAAAAGGAAATATCTGGTATATTGACTCATATCAGGTAATGAATCTTGGCACAAAATAATTTATAAGTTATTGGATTTATTTTTCTAAACTTTTCTCTTACTTTTTTAAAATATTTTTAAATTTCTATGATTCAAATAAGTTAAATAGAAATTTTCCGTTGTATTTATTTCAACCCTTTATTTTTTTTAAAAAAATATGAGCATATATATTGATTTTTAAATTTTTATATACTATAATAAATTATATTAAAAAATATTTTAATAAAGGGGTAGTATGAAAAAAAGAATAGTTATTACTGGAATGGGGGTTATTACCACAATTGGTGATAATTTAAGTGATTTTTATCAAAATCTTATTAATGGAAAATCTGGCATTACAAAAATAAAGAGCATTGATTCTTCTAAAATTGCCTGTAAAATAGCCGGGGATTTGAGTGATTATGATTTTAATAGTAAAATTAACTATTTAAAAGAGAATATACCTGAAGACTATTTCAAAAGATTAAAAAAGATATTTAAAACAGCACCTTTTTCAACAAAAATTACTTTATTAACAGCAATAGATGCCTATCTTAACAGTGGCTTATTCAATTTCATGCCTGATAAAGAAAGAATCTCTTGCTTTATTGGGGGTCATAATTTATATGATAATTACATAGCAAAAAATATAAGACAATTCGATATTGAACCAGATTATATAGATCCTCTTTGTGGGCTTGTTTCTTTTGATGCTGATACTGTAACTTCTATTGCGGAAGTATTACAAATCTATGGACATATTTGCACAATTGGTGGATTTTGTGCAAGTTCTGGACTTGCTCTAAAGTTTGCATATGATGAAATATTATTGGATAATAGTGATATTGTAATAGTTGGCGGAGGTTCTCTTGATTATTCTAATATAGGTTTTCAGGCTTTATCAATGCTTGAGGCAATAAGTTATAAAAGTTTCAATGATAATCCAGAAAAAGCATCAAGACCATTTGATAGAGATAGGGAAGGATTTGTATTTTCCCATGGAAGTGGTGTAATAGTATTGGAATCTTTAGAGCATGCTTTAAAGAGAAATGCAAATATTTATGCTGAAATCTTAGCAATAGATTTTAATAATGATGCAAGCCATCTTCCAACTCCTTCTGTTATTGGACAGACAAATATTATGAATAAGGTTATAAAAAAATCAGGCATAAAAAAAGAAGATATAAATTATATAAATGCTCATGCTACATCAACCCCGCTTGGGGATCTAATAGAGATAGAAAGTATAAAAAAAGTTTTTGGAGAACATGCTTATAAATTAAAAATAAATGCTACAAAATCGATGATTGGTCATATTGGATGGACAAGTAACACAATAGAATTAATTGCTACTATATTACAGATGTATAATAATAAACTTCATCCTACTATTAATATTGAGAATCTTGATGAAAGAATAGATCTTGATGTATGTGCTAATAAATCGATTGATTATAATATAAATTATTTTATGAAAAATTCCTTTGGAATGGGTGGAATTAATTGTTCTCTTATTGGGGGTAAGTTTATAAAATAAAAAATTATTTATTTTTTTAGATAGAGAGAATTGTCGTATAAATATTAAATGAATTTGACTCTAATCCAATAGATTTTATATCTTTTTTAATTTCAGATACATACTTTAATAAATCCGTAATTTTATTTTTAGGTAATTTTTTTTAAATTTTAAAAAAAACTTGTAAAGGATTTTTTCAAAAATTTTGTGATTAATATATAGAAAATAATTTTTATAATAGTTTAAAGGAGGATTTTTTATGAATAACATTAATACTATCTTAGAAAATTATAAGT
>DAONLM010000129.1:0-8605 GCA_035406685.1 Spirochaetota bacterium | reverse complement strand
AATATTTCTATATATTAATCACAAAATTTTTAAGAAAATCCTTTACAACTTTTTTAAAAAATTTAAAAAACTTTTGCCTAAAAATAAAATCATACCCCTTTTGCCCCGTAGAAATAAAAAGAGTTTGACTTTTTTTAAAAAAATTGTTACTTTTAAAACTAAATAAATAATCTTAAAAATAAAGCTAAAAAAAGGATTGGTACATAAAAAATGAATTTTGAATTTAAAACAGAAAAAAAAGAAAATTCACAAATGTTATTAACAATAACATTTTCAAAGGATGAAATTAAATCAAAGTATGATGAAAAATTAAGAGAAATTCAAAAAGAGATCATAATAAAAGGATTTAGAAAGGGTAAGGCTCCAATATCTTTAATCGAGGCAAAATATAAAGATGCTATATTAAATGAAGTATCTGCTGATGTTCTTGATCTTGCATTTAAAGATATCTATGATAAACTGGAAAAAAAGCCTTTACCTAATTCTATACCTACAATTAAAGAGTATAAAAATATAGAACTGGATAAAGACTATTCAGTTGATCTTATTTATGATGTTTATCCAGAATTCCAATACGATGACTATACAAAAATAGAAATAGAGAAAGATGAGATTGTCGTAGAAAAGGATGATATAGAAAAAAGAATAAAAGAGTATTTAAAAGAGATAGCAACAATAGAATCTAAAGATGGTAAATTAGAAAAAAATGATATTGCCTACATAAAATTTGTAGCAAAAGAGGATGATAAAGAGATAGAAAAAAGTGAAGGGACTCATATAATTATAGATGATAATAATCCAGAGGATATTGCAATAGACTTGATAGGTTTAAAAAAAGGTGATAAGAAAACTTTAAAGAGAAAAAAGAATAATAAAGATATAGAAATTGAGGTAGAAATTCTTGATGTAAAAAAGGAGGTCATACCAGAATTAACGGATGAGACAGTAAAAGATATTGATTCAGAATGTTCAAGTGCAAAAGAATTTAAGGAGAAGATAGAAAAAGAATTAAAAAAATATTCTGAAGAGTACTCAAGAGAAAAGACAATTGAGAAAATACTTGATAAATTAACAGAGAGCTATAAAGGAGAGATTCCAGAATCAATGATTCAATCAACACTAGAAAATTCTTACAATAATCTATTATCAAAAGCAAGAGGAAATGAAAAATTCTTACAAAAGAGTCTTAATATCAAAAATAAAGATGAATTTAAAGAGAAATCAAGAGATAATGCAATAAAGCAGGTAAAGTCGATTCTAATAATAAAAGATCTAATCGAAAAAGAGAAAATAGAAGTTACTGATGAAGATATGGATAAATATTTAGAAAAATTAAAAGCCAATAATGATAAATTAGATAAAAATATAATGATGGAATATCTAAAGAATAATAATCAATTGCGTGAAACTATTAAAAATGAAATAGAAATAGAGAAACTTTATGATAAACTGTTAGAAAGTGTAAATGTTAAAAAAGGGAAAAAGATAAAATTTTCAGAAATTTTTAATACTTAATATTATGTTTTTTAAAAATTATTTTAAAAATTAGGAGAAATTTAATGATTATAAGTTCATATTCATACCAACAAACAATGAGTCATGGTTATTTACCCAAAATTGTAGAAAAAACAAGTAGAGGCGAAGAGGTTTGGGATATTTTTTCAAGATTGGTAAAGGATCATATTATTTTTATAGGTGGTGTAATTGATGATTGGCAGGCAGATATAGTTATGGCCACTCTTCTTTTTATGGAGAGTCAGGACCCAGAAAAGGATATATACCTATATATAAACTCACCTGGTGGTTCTGTAACTGCTGGGCTTGCTATTTATGATACAATGAAATATATAAAACCAGATGTATGTACAATCTGTGTTGGTCAGGCTGCAAGTTCTGCTGCTCTTATTCTATCCAGTGGGACAAAGGGTAAGAGATTTGCTCTTCCTCATTCAAGAATGATGTTGCATCAACCATGGGGTGGAGCCGGTGGACAGGCAACCGATATTCAAATTCAGGCAAAGGAGATTAATAGAATAAAGAAACAGATAAATCAAATATTAGCAGAAAATACTGGTAAACCAATAGAGCAGATAGAAAAAGATGTTCAAAGAGATTTCTTTTTACCACCAGAAGAGGCAATTGAATATGGGCTTATAGATAAAATATTATTAAGGAGTGAAATTAAATGAGCTGGTATAGAGATCTACAAACGCATAATATATGCTCTTTTTGTGGTAGAAGTGGAGAGGAGTTTGATCTAAAATTTGTTAAGGGTTATAACTCAAACATTTGTATCGACTGTATAAAAAAAGCTTATGATGCAATAAAAAGATTAGAAGAGGAGGAGACAGAGTCAAAGATACCTCTCGATCAACTCCCAACTCCAAAAGAGATAAAAGAGTTTCTTGATCTCTATGTAATTGGTCAGGAAGATGCTAAAAAGGTTCTTTCTGTAGCAGTATATAATCATTATAAAAGAGTTAAATTTGCTAATATACTAAAAAAAGATAAAAAATTTAAAGACCTTGAGGTAGAAAAATCAAATATATTATTATTAGGTCCAACTGGTTCTGGAAAAACATTACTGGCAAGAACCTTAGCTAAAAAATTGAATGTTCCATTTGCAATAGCAGATGCGACGACCTTAACAGAGGCAGGTTATGTAGGTGAAGATGTTGAGAATATTTTATTAAAACTGATTCAGGCTGCTGGAAATGATGTAAAGTTAGCAGAAAAAGGTATAGTATACATAGATGAGATTGATAAAATAGCCAAAAAAGGTGAAAACATGTCAATTACAAGGGATGTCTCTGGTGAAGGTGTTCAGCAGGCTCTATTGAAGATAATAGAAGGAACAGTAGCATCTGTTCCACCACAGGGTGGTAGAAAACATCCAAATCAGGAATTAATTCAGATTAATACAGAAAATATACTGTTTATATGTGGAGGTGCATTTGTTGGACTTGAAAAGATAATAGAATCAAGAATAAATGTAAAACCTATTGGTTTTGGTTCTGAGGTAAAAAAATATAACGAAAAAAATTTAGTAGAAATTTTTAAACACATTCATCCAGAAGATTTAATAAAATTTGGCATGATTCCAGAATTTATAGGAAGATTACCAATTGTAGTCGCTCTTAATCCATTAACAGAAGAGGATCTTGTAAGGATAATTAAAGAGCCTAAAAATTCAATAATAAAACAGTTTCAATGGGCATTAGCCATAGAGGATGTAGAACTTGATTTTCAGGATAGTGCCATTCAATCAATAGCAAAAATAGCAATGAAACAGAATACTGGGGCCAGAGGTTTGAGATCAATAATAGAAAAGGTTATGCTTGATCTAATGTTTGATGTTCCTTCTAATAAGAATATCAAAAAAATAATTATAGATAAAGATGTGATTGAGAATAATGCAAAACCAAGAATAATTAAAAAGGATTCTGAGAAAACAGCATGAAAATTTTAAAAGATTACGATAATATTACAATAAGAGAAAATGAATACCCTTTTATCCCATTAAGAGAGATGGTCATATTTCCATCAATGCAGAGATCTTTTTATGTAGGAAGATCTGAATCAATTCAGGCGGTAGAAATTTCTAAAAAATTTTATGAAAATATAGTATTTTTAGCGACTCAAAAAGATCCAAATGTAGAAAATCCAAAAGAGGATGAGATTTACAGAGTCGGCGTTCTTGCTAAAATTGTGGAACAAAAAAAAGGACCTGATCATAAAATAATAAAACTTGTTGTAACTGGTATTGAAAGAGGAATAATAAAAGAATTTGTAAATGAGGATAATATAAAAAAGGTATTAATAGAAAAGATTGATAAAGAGAAAGAGGAAGAGATCGATGCAAAAACAGAGACACTACTCGAATATATTATTAAAGAATTTAAAAAATTCAGTGCTCTTGCAAGAATTTCCAATGATACTATAAAAGATATTATAAATAAATCTGATAATATAAATTCATTTATAAATGCTATGATGTCTCTTTTAAAATCTTCGATTGAAAATCAGATAGCAATTTTGGAAGAGACTGACTCTCATAAGAGATTGATGCTTCTTGCAGAATTGATAAGTTCAAATATAGAGATTATTCAACTCGAGAAGAAGATTACTCAGGAAGTAAGAAATAAAATGGAAAGAAGTCAAAAAGAATACTTTCTTCATGAACAGATGAAAGAAATTCAAAAAGAACTCGGTAATTTAAATAATGATGATGTAGATATATTTTCAAATCCTGTAGAATTTTCTAAAAAACTGGATGAAATAGGTGTTCCAGAATATGTAAAACAGAAAACATTAAAAGAGCATAAAAGATTATTAAAGATGCCACCAATTTCACCAGAATCAAGTATTTTAAGAACATATCTTGAATGGATAATAGATCTTCCATGGAAAGAAAAAAGAGAGGATTTAAAAGACTTAAAAAAGGCAAAAGAGATATTAGATAAAGATCATTACGGATTAAAGAAAGTAAAAGAAAGAATTATCGAATTTCTTGCAGTAAGACAGTTAAACCAGAAAACAAAAGGGCCTATCCTCTGCTTTATTGGTCCCCCTGGAACTGGTAAGACTTCACTTGGCAAGTCTGTTGCAAATGCAATAGGAAGAGAATTTATTAGAATTTCACTCGGAGGAGTAAGAGATGAGGCAGAAATAAGAGGCCATAGAAGGACATATTTAGGGGCACTTCCCGGTAAAATAATTCAATCAATGAAAAAGGTTAAATCAATAAATCCAGTCTTTTTACTGGATGAAATAGACAAAATGAGTTCTGATTTTAGAGGGGATCCAGCATCTGCTTTACTCGAAGTTCTTGATCCAGAACAGAATTCTGGCTTTGTTGATCACTATCTTGAGGTGCCATACAATCTTTCAGAAGTTATGTTTATAACAACCGCTAATTCCATCTCTGGAATCCCTTATCCTTTGCTGGATAGAATGGAGATAATAAATATAAGTAGTTATACCGAGATGGAAAAATTCAATATAGCAAAATTCTTTTTAATACCAAGAGAAAAAGAGGAGAATGGGCTTCAAGATATTGATATAAAGATTACAAATAAGGCAATAATTGACATAATAAGATATTATACAATGGAGGCTGGGGTTAGAGCATTACAGAGAAATATAGCAAAAATTTTTAGGAAAATAGCAAAATTTATAGTTCTTAATAAAAAAATTGAGAAAATTATCATTACAAGTAAAAATCTTCAAAAATTTTTGGGTAAGAAAATATATTTAAAACCAGATGTTGATGAAATTCTTGATATTGGTATTGCACATGGACTTGCATGGTCAGAAATAGGGGGCTCAATATTACCAATTGAAATTGTTCTTTATCCTGGAAGTGGTAAGATAATTTTAACCGGAAAATTGGGTGAAGTAATGAAAGAGTCTGCTCAGACTGCTTTTTCTTACATAAGAGCAAACGCTTTTCAGTATGATATTAAATATAAAGATTTTTATAAAGATTATGATGTTCATATACATTTTCCAGAAGGGGCAATACCAAAAGATGGTCCTTCTGCTGGAATTGCAATTGCCTCAGCCATTCTTTCAGCATTAACAAAGGAGCCACTTCATTCAAATACAGCAATGACCGGGGAAATTACTCTTGCAGGTAAAGTTTTGCCAATCGGTGGGTTAAAGGAAAAAATTCTTGCTGCTGCAAGGCATAAGAAAAAAATAATCATTCTTCCTTATGAAAATGAGAAAGATCTTGTTGATATACCAAAGAGTATAAAAAAGCGACTGGAATTTAAATTCGTAAAAAGAGTTGAAGATGTTTTTAAGATAGTTTTTAGCAACAATATATATGCAAAGCCAGAAGAGAATAAAGAGAAAATTGAAAATAGCAATATAATTAATATAGACCAAAACATTCAATCAGATGGCGTTATTCTTGCAAAAGATTAGATTTTAATAATTTTTAAACGAAGTTTATCATAGATGTTTCGATTTAAAAATAAAAGCATTAAAAAAATAATATTCTCAAATAAATTATGGTTATAGTTAAGATATTAAAAGCATAATATAACTATTGCTGTTTTAATTACCTAACTTAAAGAGTAAGAATTAATCTATAAATTTGAAAAATAAAAAAAAATTAAAAAAAAATTTATTTTTTTAAAAAAAGTGATATAATTATAATGAAATTTTAATTTTTTTAAGGAGAAAATTATGAAGAGATTTTTTGTTGTATTATTTATTATTTTTGTTTTATGTGGTTTTAGTTTTGCAAGTCAGAAAAATATCATTATTCAGGATTCTAATCCAGTCTCATTCTCATTGATCACAAATTATAATTTTTTAAGTGGCAATTCTTTATCGAAAGGAAATGTTAATAATCTTGCTGCATCTTTGGGAATGGAAGCAGGCGATATGATGAATCTTGGCATTAAACTTACCTCCGCTGGTATAGGTAACATAGGAGATGGTATTTTATGGATTATTCTTGGGTATGTATTTGTATGGTTAATGTGGGAAGAAGAAAGACCTACAGAAGCTTTTAACTCAGTAATAGCATGGACAATTTCTTTTTATGGTCCTTATACTGACTCAACGTCTTCTCTTTATGCAGGTCTTGCTAATTTTTCTCTCATATTTGGTATTATATCATGTGGTGTTGGTGTTGCATTATTAATACCTGGCATAATTTTATGGGCAGTTGGTGCTGCTGGTGCTGTTTCTGGTTCACTTAAAAAAGATCAAAAGATTGTTCCAGTTGTTAGTGGTGACAAGATAGGCATTGCCATAAAGTTATAAAATTAAAATAAATACTTTTTTTTATATTTATGTAAAAGATTTTCACGAAAAAAAAGGGGATATATGCATCCCCTTTTTAAAATTTATTGATAATTTTTTAAAAAAATAATTTATTAAGCAAAGGTATCTATCTTTGTTCCGATACCAGTAAAAGATGGATCAGAAGGCAAAAAGTCTTTTGTGTTTAATTGAGACTTAAAGATTGTTGCTTGAATTATTAACCTATTCATCATTTGAGTCATTTGAGCAACTTGATTATAAGCGTTGATTGTAGATATACTCATATTCTTACCTCAAACATATAATCTTTATTATAATAAATCGGAATTATTTTAAAAATAATTATTGATTTTAGATATTTTTTCTGTTAAAATAGAAAAAATAACATAAATTTGATTCGTCTTAATAAAAAAATTACTTAAAAAATTTTTAAAATTTAGGAAATAAAATGGTAAAAAATTTTATTCTTGATACAAATGTTATTTTGCATGATTCGAGTTGTATCTACAATTTTGAAAATAATAACATAATTATTCCTTTAGTCGTTTTAGAAGAAATTGATAAATTTAAAAAAGGTGACGAGCAAAAAAATTTTCATGCAAGAGAATTCATAAGGAAATTGGATGAAATTTATACAAATACAGATTTTAAAGAAGGTGCAAAATTAGGGGAGAATCTTGGTATTTTAAAAATAATGTCTGATATAACAAGTCTTTCAGAAATAAAAAAATTTTTTATAGAAGACTCACCAGACAATAGGATTCTTGCACTTGCCTATCATCTGATAAATAATGAACATTATCAAAATGTTATAATTGTTAGCAAAGATATAAATTTAAGAATGAAGGCAAAATCCCTTGGAATACCAGCAGAAGATTATATCACTGGCACTGTTAGAAACATTGACGAACTTTATACTGGAAAAAGAATACTTGAGGATATTTCTCCAGAGTTAATAGAGATGTTTTATAATCCACCATTTGAAATTGATCTGGATAAGTTTATATTACCAGTATCAGAAATATATCCTAACGAGTATTTTATATTAAAATCAATAAAAAACTCTGTTCTTGTTAGATATGATGTCTTTAATCAAAAGATAATAAAAGTTGATAAAAAAAATGCATATGGCATAAAACCACGAAATGCAGAGCAAACTTTTGCAATGGATGCTTTAATGGATAATAACATTCCAATAGTCACACTTGCAGGTAAGGCTGGCACTGGTAAGACATTATTGGCCCTGGCATGTGCAATTGAGAAGAGATCAGATTATAAGCAGATCTTTCTTGCAAGACCAATAATACCACTCGGAAACAGGGATCTGGGATATCTTCCAGGAGATGTTGGTTCAAAATTAGACCCATATATGCAGCCATTGTGGGATAATTTAAAGGTGATAAAGCATCAATTTCAGGAGAATGATCCAAATTTTATCAGACTGAACGATATGCTTGAGAATAAAAAACTTGTTATTGAGCCATTATCATACATAAGGGGTAGATCTCTCGAAAAGATATATTTTATAGTGGATGAGGCACAGAACTTAACACCTCATGAGATAAAGACAATTATTACAAGAGTTGGAGCAAATGCCAAGATAGTATTTACCGGGGATCCATATCAGATAGACACTCCATATCTTGATTCAAAATCAAATGGTTTAAGCTATCTTATCGATAGGTTTAAAGGACAAAAACTATATGCCCATATAAACCTTGTGAAAGGGGAAAGATCAGAATTAGCAGAACTTGCATCTAATTTATTATAGAGATGGTATGATAAAAGTCTGGTAGTCCAGATAAAAAGTTTTCCTTATTTGTAA
>DAONLM010000128.1:0-8607 GCA_035406685.1 Spirochaetota bacterium | reverse complement strand
ATTTTTTCAGCATGGGTTGTTTACTGAGGAGAATTATCCTACTTTTTTTGGAAGAATACGAGAAATTAGGAATTACTGGTGTTGAGATGAAGTGTAGTATAATGACATTAAAGTTATTCTTGAGGTTGACAAAGATTAAAAAGTGGAATAAAAGCAGAGAATTATCCCACTTTTCCGGTAACCTCACGCCCTTTTATAAGGCAATCTACAACGATTGCTATCAGGTAGTGGGTTTTGAGACATACTATTAAAAAAAATATTTCAAATTATAAAAAAAATAAATTAGCCTATTACAATCTTTTCTCAAACAAAATTAACCATGGGATAATTCTATCTTTATTATTTACCTAAAAATAAAATCGCACATATAGAAAGAGTAATAATTGTATAAATAAATTGATTTTATTAACCATTTTTTGACAAAATTAAAAATTTTCATTATATATTCTACAATGAAGAAAATATATATTTTATTTCTATTTTTTATCTCTATTTTATCTTTTTCAGAAGAAATCGGAATTGCAAATATAATTAATCCTTTTAAAGATATAAATAGAGAATTTCATAGAGAATTTGAAGATAATTTTATTTTTGCCTTTTCAGATATTTCAAATTTTGAGATAACCTATTTTTTTAGAGAAGAAAATATTTATAATATAAAAAAAGATTTGAATAAATATAAAGATAATAACATTGATAATGATTTAATAAAAAAGATAAAAGAATATGATTATTCTGTTATGTGTGATGTGTTATATTATAATATAAAAGAGGAACCAAATTTTTATGATCAAGATGTAATCGAATATTCTGCGATAATTAAATTTAATATAATAATTATTAACGGTAAAAATCTTAAAATAATAGAAGAGGAGGAATTTACAA
Source organism: Spirochaetota bacterium (assembly GCA_035406685.1). GTDB lineage: Bacteria > Spirochaetota > GWE2-31-10 > GWE2-31-10 > MWDO01 > DAONLM01. The sequence continues at coordinate 7,722 of DAONLM010000128.1, read as the reverse complement.
TTGAAACAGAGAAAAGTAGAAATAGAGAGAGTATTATTCAAAGATTAAATTTTCTTATAAAAGAAAAACTAAAAAAATATAAAAATTCTCTTCTTTATTTTAAAAAAAAGATAAAAATATTAAAAAAGAACTGGATTTTTGTCTGGCTTAATGCTGGTAAACAGGATAATATAAAGGAAACAGATATTCTTATCGGTTATAATATAGAGAGTGGCTATTTACAGGAGATAGCAAAACTAAAGGTGATAAAAACAACAGAAACAAATTCAGTAGCAATAATTCTTTTTAACAATGAAGAGATTAATAATGAGATTACTTTTTTAAAGAAAGAGACATCAAATATTGAATTACAGTTTGCTGGCGGATTTTCTCTATCAGAAATAGAGAGAGAAAATATTAGTTTGTATCCTTATGCAGATATAAGGATATTAATCCCTGTAAGACTTCCATTTTTTAATCCAGTGGTAAATACAGAACTAAACTTCTTTTTTAAAAATAATAAATTCATAGTGCCATTTTCTATTGAAACCGGTATACAGGCTGATTTTAATATAAATAGATTTAAATTCGGAATTGGCACTCTTGTGGGTGCTCTTTTTTCACCGGATGAAAATTTACAATATCAGATAGATTCTATTATGGTTAGGCCATATATTTTTATCTCTGTAATTTTGAATTCTATAGTAAATCTTTATTTTGAATTTGGTTATAGATATTGTAATGAGAATATACTATATAACAATTGGGGAATAGATATAGAAGGAATTTATTTTACATTTGGCATTAATCTTTCATTATAAATATACGACAATTGTCGTATTAGGTAGGGAATATAATATATTTATTAATTATTAAATTAAGAATCAAGAAGTCGTTTTAAAATTTCATTTACCATCTTCGGATTTGCCTTTCCTTTTGTTTCTTTCATTATTTCCCCAACAAAAAATCCAAAAACTTTACTCTTACCTGATTTATATTCTTTTACTTGAGATTGATTATTTTCTAAAATCTTATTAATAATCGCCTCAATTTGTCTTTCATCAGTTATCTGTTTTAATCCCTCTTCTTCAATAATTAAATTAAAACTCTTTTTTATCTCAAATGATTTTGATATAATATATTTCCCAATTTTACCACTTATCTCATTATTATCAATCCTTACTAAAAGTTCTATAAATTCTTCTGGCTTTATATGAATCAATTCTATATCGCCTGATACAAAAGATAGTAATTCATTAAAAAACCAGTTAGCAAGATTTCTTGAATTTGCATAATTTTTTAGACATTTATCAAAATAATCAGCATATTTTGGATTTGTTATAAGAAGTCTTGCTTCGTCTTCTGTAAGGTTAAATTTTTCAATATATATCTTTTTTCTCTCAAGAGGTAGTAAGCCTATTTTTTTTCTTAATTCTTCTATTGTTTTATCTTCAACTATAAGAGGAAGTAGGTCTGGATCTGGAAAGTATCGATAATCATGGGACTCCTCTTTTGTTCTCATTGTATATGTCTTTTGCGAAGCTTCATCCCATAATCTTGTCTCCTGCTCTATAATTTTACCACTCTTTTTTAATTTTATCTGTCTCTCTATTTCAAAATCAATTGCCCTTTCTATTGCTTTAAAAGAGTTCATATTCTTTATTTCTGTTTTAACTCCTAATCCGCTGGTTCCTTTTGGTCTTATAGAAATATTTGCATCACATCTAAGGCTACCTTCTTCAAGGTTGCCATCACATATTCCAAGAGAGACAAGTATTGATCTTAACATTATAACATACTCTTTTGCCTCTTTGGCACTATTTATATCTGGCTCTGATACTATCTCTATTAAAGGGACACTGGATCTATTATAGTCAACAGCACTTGCTTTTGATCCCCATATCCCGGGTGCTCCTACATGCACCATTTTACCAGCATCCTCTTCCATATGTATTCTATTCAATCTTATTCTTTTAATTTTGCCATCTATTTCGATATCTATCCATCCACCACTACAAAGAGGCTCTTCATATTGTGATATCTGATAAGCCTTTGGTAAATCCGGATAAAAATAGTTTTTTCTTGCAAAAATAGATCTATGATTTATCTTACAATTCATTGCAAGGCCAGCCATTATCGCCATGTTTACAGCCTCTTTATTTAATACTGGTAATACACCTGGTTGCCCCGTACAAACAGGACAGGTATTTGCATTTGGGGATTTCCCAAACTCAGTACTACAATTACAGAAGAGTTTTGATTTTGTCTTTAAATGAGCATGTACTTCTAATCCAATTACAGCCTCATATTCTACATTTTGGTCTGTAAATTTTGCTTCACCGAGTTCTTTTTCTTTACCAGTTCTCCCTTTTTGTGGGGGGACAATATAACTTGTCCCTTCTTTGTAAGGAGCATTATTTAATAATGATTCTAATTTATCATATTCAATTGGGATATCATCTCTTAAATAAGCCTCTTTTTCTACCGCATGACTTGCCGGTTGTAACTTATTACAATCAACACTATTAATTATTTCTGCATATTCTAAAAAATTTGATAGTTCTTTTTTAAAATATTCCTTCTCTTCTTCTGTGATTTCAATCGCAGAGAGTTTTATAAGGGAATCAATATCTATTTTTTCTTCTTTTTTTGACATTTTAGTCTACCTTTCATTTTAGAGTAAGATTCAAGATATTTTTATATCCTAATTTTATCATTTTGTCAAAATTTTTTGATATGGTTTTAAGAGAAGTGTGATACCAAAAATGAAAGAATAAATATATCTCAAAATCAACCACAGGGGAAAGGCAAAGTTGAAAGGAAGTTTTTAACATTTCAGAGGTAAATGAAATAAGTTATAACAGTAAGATATACATTGTTCCTAAATATAAAGGATATTCATTAGCAAATATGAAAATAGAAGTTAGAGAAAATCCTAATAAGTGGATTAAATTATTTTATAAAAATGAACTTTTAGTAAAATATAATTTGGAGGCTTCGAATGAAAAATAATAATTTTTTTCTTTTTCATTTTTTCAAGATCAATATTAAGTATTTGTTTTGAACGAAAAATTTTTTTAAAAAAATTTGTTTTTTATAAAAAGTGTGTTATTATTTAACTCAAAAGAATGAGGAGGAATAAGTGAGTAAAAAAGTTTTTTTGTTATTTTTATTTTTTAGTCTATCCTTATTTTCAAAAGATATAAACATAAAAGTAATTGATAAAGATCTTGACATACCTCTGGAAGGGGTAAAAATTATCTTAACAAATGGAGGGTATTCTGGATTTACAGATAGCAATGGAGAATTAATATTAAAGATTGACGACAATATAAGAGAGACATTGGTAATAGCCACTCTTACAGGTTATCAATCAAAAAAAATGTTTGTATCTGACTTTTCAAACCCAATTTTAATTAAAATGTCTATAGAGGGTATAATAGAAGGTAAAGAACTTGTAGTTGAAGAAAAACAATATAAAAAAAGTGATGAGATAGGAAAATCAAAGGTAATAGAGAAAGAGGAATTAAAATCAAGTTCAATGATAGGACAGATTGAAGATGTAATTTCTACAATAAAAATTTTACCAGGGGTTAGTTATGCTGGTAAATTTAATAGTGTTTTTTCTGTAAGAGGGGGAAATCCGGATGACTTTATAGCAATATATGAAGGCTTTAATCTCGAATATCCATATCACTGGGGAAGAGGTTATTCAATATTTAATCCAAATGCTGTGGATTCTATGAAATTCTGGACTGGTATTTTCCCCGCAAATCTTGGACCTTCCAGTTGTTCTATATTAGAGGTAAATTATCTTAATCCAGAAGATAAATTTAAATTTTATTATAACAGTGCAACAAGTACTCAGGAACTCTTTTTTAATATACCTGTTGGTTTAAAAAATGCTGGCATACTACTTGGCGCAAGGCTTACATATTTTGATTTAACATTTTTAATGATGAAAGATTATTTTACACAGATGGGAATGGAATACTCAAGAGTACCATATATATATGATGTTTATTTAAAATGGTATTGGCAGGTTAATCCTAAATTTAAATGGACATTAAACGGTTTTTTTAGTTCAGATGGTATAGGATTAAAACAGATACAGGATAAAATAACTGATAGTTATGGCAATGTTATTGAGAAGAGAGATATAATAAATACCTCTGATTTTAAATGGTATAATTATGATGCCTTTGTTTTTAGCAATTTTAAAATTTTACCTACTGAGAAATTTTTTATAGAAACTATTATAGGTTATGAATTTTTAACAACAAAAGCAGATGGGGTTTTTTATGATAAAGGTAAGAAGGGATATTCTACAGATTTTAAGAATTTTATGTTTTATCTTAATAGCCTGCCAGATGGAGATCCTCAAAAAGAATTTTTTAGAACTTTTTTAGATACTTATAATAGTCAAAGTGATAAAAATAGTTACTATATTGATACAGAGGGGAGTTTTTTAAGTATTAACAATGAACATATAGTTCAGACAAAGTTAAACTTTGAAAATCAATTAACAGAAAAAATAAATTTTCAATACGGATTAGGAGCAACAATAAACTTTTTTAATTATGAAGAAAAATATAAGGCATGGCAACCAATCTTTAATGAAACAAAAAATATATTTGAGTTAAAACTTATTGATTGGCTGGTAAATCCAGAGGATAAGAAAAAATTAAATTATTATACATATCTTAATTTTAATTTTAATATTATTCAGGATGTTTTAAAAATAGAGACTGGCTTAAGAGTTGAGCATCTTTGGTTATTTATTGATTCGGATTATTCTTTAACAACTTATCCTACATTTTCTCCAAGATTTAATCTAACATATACTCCAGTAAGAAATCTCAAATACCTTGAATCTTTTAGTATAAGTGCTGGTGTTGCTCTTTTTTCATCAGCGTTGCCTGAAACTGATAGATTTAAAAAAGAGTGGAATATAAAAAATTTTGAAGTCCAGATTCCATACACATTGACCAGTGTAATAGGTTTTGAATTTAAATTTCCTCTTGATATTGTTTTTAAAATAGAGACTTATTATAAGTATTTTTTTAATAGATTATACCTGAATACTAAAGGAGATGGTAAGGAAGTATTTGTTCATACTGATGGCATAGGACATGCGACTGGATTTGACCTTCTTTTAGAAAGAAAGATTTCAAGATATCTTGATGGTATAATAACATACTCTTTTATATTTGCTCGATATTATAATCCGTCCTCTGATGATCAAAAAGAGAATCTCTGGGGAGAACCAACAGGGATATGGTATTATCCATATTATCATCGATGGCATAGTTTAAATATTGTATTGAATATAAGGCCAACAAGCTGGCTTACGATAACTCCCTCATTTACTTTTGCAAGTGGAGCACCATTAAAAAAATTTAGTGAAGCAAAAGAGTTTTATGCGATTATGAAAGACAAGAATAATAATGATCAGGTTGTACCTCTATATTCTCAAAATACTGAATATGATGACGATTTAAGAGCAGATTTTAGCATTCCTTTTAACTTAAAAATTTCTTTTAATTATTATAGTAATAAGTTTAAAACAGAGATTTATATTGCATGTGAGGATATATTTGCAATGCTTTACAGTCCAAAAGCTGGTAAAAAAACTGATATATATACTGGGACTCAGATAGATGCACCAGAACAAAGAATTAATACACCACTTCCTAGTGTTGGTGTAAAAATAAGTTTTTAAAAAGGAGAGTAATATTATGAAGAATAAATTTTTTATTTTAGTTTGCTTTTTATTAATAAGTTGTTCTACTCTTGTTAAGAGTTATAAAAATAATGAAAAAAATTCAATAGACTTAACAAAAGTCGAGATAAGAGAGAATAAGAAGGGAAATAAATGGATAGAGATAAAGAGTAAAATTATTAATCCAATTGTATTTATTGGTAATTTTAACATTGATGAAACAGGGGATATTGATATTTATATTAATGCTATGAAATTTCTTGCTACATGGCCAAATGGTTGGACAGAAGGGGAGGCAAGTGTTTATGCAAGATTAAAACTCATAAAAGAAGATGATTATTATAGATGCAAAGTAGAAGAAAATTTTCAATTTTTTGAAATTACAAAAGGGGTAATAAGATATCAGGATGATTACTATTATGATGAAAAAGGATTAACAAATGTAAAGAATAAATTTGATAGAATAATGGCATTAAATGAATTCTTAAAAAATAATAATAATATGCCGGAATTCTTTTATACTCCAATTTTCAAGTCTAAATATGGGGAGTCTTATAAAGAGAGAGTAGAAAGAATCCTTTTTCCAGAATTTTTCTCAGATTCTATTATATATAAAGATCCAGAATTTAAGATAACTGATCCGAGCAATGATCTTGTATTGGCAGAGACTATTCTGTGGAATAAAAAATATACTGATAAAATTTTCCCAGAACATTTAAGAAACATAAGAAATTCTGGTACAATGCTGAGAGATTTTGAAGAGACAATAGAACTCTGTTTTGCAGAATATAACTTAAAATATTTTTTTGAAAAATTTTTGCCAGAACAGAAATTGATAGTAATTAAATAGAAAGTTATCTACATTCTGGACAGATACCACTTAGGTGTAATGAAATATTCTCAATAAGATACTCTTTATAAAGATTAATTAAATTTGAAAATTCAACTTTATCTACGGATCTCAGGCAATAAAGTTTGCCACATTTTTTACATAGAAAATGAGGATGAACTGGATGATGTTCACAGGCAAGTTCATAGTATTGAGTCTTGTTATGAACTAAGACCTCTCTTATTATATTTTTTTTGATAAATAGATTTAGAATTCTATAAATTGTAACAAGATTGATATTTTTATTAACTTTTTCATATAAAATCTCAGCAGAAAAAAGAGTCTCCGAATTTATTATTATTTGGAGTAATAATTCTCTTTGTTCTGTCTTTTTTAATTTGTTTCTTTTTAATAAAGTTGTTACTTCGCATTTGTCCATTTTTTATACCTAAGAAATTTAATCTTAAATAATTTTAGATAATTTTAATAATATTGTCAACTTTATATTTAGGCTTATTTTCTTTTTGGGTTCGATTTTATTTTTAGAGAGATAAAAATATAGAATTATCCCATGGTTAATTTTGTTCGAGAAATGATTGTAATAGTCTTATTTACTTTTTGGTAGAATTTAAAATAAATTTTTTCAATAATAGGTCTCAAAGCCTATTACTTGATAACAATCGTTGTAGATTGCCTTGTAAAAGGGCGCGGTGTTACCGGAAAAGTGGGATAATTCTCTCTCCTTATTCCATTTTTTAATCTTTGTTAGTCTCAAAAATAACTTTAATTTTATTAAACTACACTTCATCTCTACTCCGGTAATCCCAAGTCTCTCATACTCTTCTAAAAAGAGTAGGATAATTCTCCTTAATAAAAAACCCATGCTGAAAAAATTAAGGTCAGCATGGATTTTCTTTAAGAATCTATAATCCTGTTTTGACAGATACAGATGAATCCTACTATCCCCGCCTATTCTTTCATATCTATTCCCATCCTCTGGACCAAAACAATATATTTCTTTTACCCTATTAGTATAGAGTTGCAAGATATATACAACAAGTCCAGAAATAGAAATGTTAAATTTCCTTGCCACATTTTCAAGTCTTTTTTTCATTTCCGAATTAATGACCACGTGTAATTCGTGATCGCACGTATAATTTTTTAATATAGTATTAATGTTATTCATAAAAAA
>DAONLM010000127.1:0-8635 GCA_035406685.1 Spirochaetota bacterium | reverse complement strand
ATAATCTAAAGAAAAATAACATACAGGAAACATTAGAAAATTATATTTTTTGTGGTCTTTTTTATTTTAAGAATAAAAATTTTGAATTTCTTGATAGATTGCCTTTATTACTGGAATTTTTGATATGAAGTAATATTTAAAAACCTTTTGCTATATAAATCATATATCCTGTATTAAAGCTATAATTGTGTATCTATTTTTTGCCTTATAGAGATATTATTTTTAGAAATTGATATCCATAGTTAGAAAGGGGATATCTGTATTTTATACAGGGGATATCTACCTAGAAAATCTAAATAAAATAACATATATTTTTTTAATAAAAGTTTGTTGTATATTTTCAAAATATCTATGAATGACAATTGTCGTATTAAGAAATAATTTTGACAAAATAAATTTGTTTTAGTATATACATAATGAAAGGGAGGAGAAAATGAGAACTCTATCTATTAAAGAAATTTTAAAATTAGAGCCAAAAAATCAGGGAATTAATGTAAAAGGATGGATAAGAACAAAAAGGGAGGCAAAGGATTTCTGTTTTTTAGAGATAAATGATGGCTCAACTATAAAAAGTCTTCAAATTATTATAGATAGCCAATTACCTGATTATAAACAAAAAATTAGTATCTTAAATACTGGGGCATCTATATCTATCAATGGAAGAGTTGTGCCTTCTCAAGGAAAAAATCAAAGGATTGAATTGATTGCTAATGAGATTCATATATATGGTGATGCTAATCCTCTTGAATATCCTCTTCAAAAGAAGAAGCATTCTTTTGAATTTTTAAGAGAAATTGCACATCTTAGACCAAGAACAAATACTTTTGGTGCAATTGCAAGATTAAGAAGTGAATTAAGCTATGCTATTCATACTTTTTTTAAAGATAGGGGTTTTTTTTATATTCATACACCACTTATTACCTCTTCTGACTGTGAAGGAGCTGGCGAGATGTTTAGAGTCACCACTCTTGATCTTGAAAAGTTGCCATTTTTAGATGGAAAAGTTGACTATTTAAAAGATTTTTTTGGTAAGGAGACATTTTTAACTGTTAGTGGCCAATTGAATGGAGAAGCATATGCCTGTGCTCTCTCTAAAATATATACTTTTGGCCCAACTTTCAGGGCTGAACATTCGAGTACTACAAGGCATCTTGCCGAATTCTGGATGATAGAGCCGGAAATGGCTTTCTGTGATATAAATGATAATATGGATATAGCAGAAGAATTTTTAAAGTATCTTTTTAACTATGTTCTTAAAAATTGTAGGGATGATCTTGAATTTTTTAATGAAAGAATTGATAATACAGTAATTTCAAATCTTGAAAATATTGTAAAAGAGAAATTTGAAAGAATAACATATACAGAGGCAATAAATATTCTCAAGGAATCAAAGAAAAAATTTGAATATCCGGTTGAATGGGGGGTAAATCTACAGGCTGAACATGAAAGATTTCTAACTGAGATTGTTTTTAAGAAACCAATAATTGTTACAGATTATCCAAAAGATATAAAGGCATTCTATATGAAATTAAATGATGACAATAAGACTGTTAGAGCAATGGATGTTCTTGTTCCTAAATTAGGTGAAATAATTGGAGGAAGCGAAAGAGAGGAGAATTATGATAAGCTATTAAAAAGAATTAAAGAATTAGGATTAAAAGAGGAAAATTACTGGTGGTATCTTGAATTAAGAAAATTTGGAACAGTTCCACATTCTGGATTTGGGCTCGGATTTGAAAGGCTTATTCAATATATAAGCGGAATGCAAAATATAAGGGATGTTATACCATTTCCTCGAACTTATAAATCGATAAATTTTTAATAATGCCGACGATCGGACTCGAACCGATACAGAGTTGCCTCCACCAGATTTTGAGTCTGGCACGTCTACCAATTCCATCACGCCGGCTTTTGTATATGCTTTTTAACAATTTTTTTATTTTTAGTCAATTATAATTTTAATTTTTGAATTGTGATTGGGTGCGATTTTATTTTTAGGAAAAATTTTTTAATTTTTTTTCTAAAATTTGTAAAGGATTTTATTAAAAATTTTGTGATTAATATATAGAAAATATTTTTTTAAGAGGAGGATTAAATATGAAAGAATTTGATTTTGTATTGAATAAATCTCTATTTGATAAAATTAAATATTTGAAAGAAAAGAAAAATAAAGATCTTTCAGCCATTGTGCGAGAAATAATTTTATCGATGATTCCTATACTACGCAAAAAACACCTTTATGAAAAGAGGAGGGAGAAGGATTATAAATTTATAAATGCCTCTGAAAAAATAAGAGTGTTTTTACCAGAGGAGGTGTATAATGAATTGAAACTTGTACATGATCAGTTGAATTCATTTAGCATAGCAACTCTTATTAGGGAGTTGCTTGAAGTATATTTTGCTGGCATTCAAATTTATGGGGAAGAGAAATTTATGAAGATGATACAAAAACTAAAAAATGAGATAGAGGGTTTAAAGATAAGAAAGGCTTGTGTTGTGAAGGAGGGAAGAGCCCAAGATATCCCCTGCTCAATAGAGCATAACGACTACTTTTTACTCAAATTCAACTTAAATTTTTGCCTGAAAGAGATAAAATTCTTATAAAATTAGTAATATGTTTAAAATTTGACCATTCTGTCTTTATTACTCAAAACTTACCCTTAGGCTAATTCTATCTTTTCATCTAACTAAAAATAAAATAACACCCAAAAATATTTTTATAAAAATATTTCTTTTGACAGAATTAAAATTTTTAAGTATAAGAAATAAATTTTTAATAAAGGATTTTTTATGAAAAAGATTTATTTATTTATTTTTGTTTTATTTTTATTATTTTCTTACTCATGTAAGAATTCAAAAGCTATTCTCTGGTATGATAATCTAGATAAAGCAATGAATATTGCGAAAAATAATAAAAAAATTGTAATGGTGGACATATGGACTGATTGGTGTTCTTGGTGTAAAAAACTCGATGCCGAAACATACATTGATAAAGATATTATTAAGGAATCAAAAAAATTTGTATGTTTAAAGATAAACCCTGAAAAAGACACAAAAGCATACGAATTTATTCAGCCATATAATATTTCTGGTTATCCGACCATTCTTTTTATCGAGGGAGATGGTACTCTTATCTCTTCTATAAATGGATTTTTGGAGGCACCTGCTTTTCTTGAAAAGATGAAAGATGTGTATAATATAAAAGAAAATATCGCAAAATATAGTGAAGAATATTCAAAGGGTAATTATGATAATACTGTTAAGTTAATAAACATGCTTTTTAAAGCACAAAGAGAAGAAAAGGCACTTGAGATGTTTTTTAAATTAGAAAATAATGGTTTACTTAATATAGAAGATAAGGATACTGCAAATGTATATATTATGGTGGGGACATCTTATGGGGATAATGGGGATTATGCAAAGGCAAAAGAGATATTTGCTAAACTAATAAATCATAATGATACAGATATTAAATATACGGCTATTTATTATTATGCAGTCTCCTGTTTATTGAATCGCAATGAAAAAGAGGGAATCGGTATTTTAAATAAGAATATTGCAGATAAAGAAACGCCAGACAACTGGAAAGAACTTTATAAAGATTTAATTGATAAATATAATAGTAATCAATAGGATTTTTTTGTGACAATAATAAGGGTGTTTGATTTTTTCTTTAGAGGATTTATAATATTAGGAACATTTATTCTCATAGTAAACAATTTTAAAAAGATAAAAAAGAATAGATTTATTAATGATAATAAAGAAACTATAAAATATTATAATAGTCTATGGCAAAAAATCTTCCCTTATTTCACTTATCTTTCTTCTGTTTTGATAGGGCTTTCTCTTTTTAGAATTGGCTCTTTATTGCAAGTTTATGATACCGGATTGATTCAATTAAAATTTTGGGGATATGTTATCCTTGATAATGCTGATATTGAAAGATTTAAAATTCCTATAATAATAATTGGCTGTATTGGGGCTATCAGCTATCTATTTTTTTGTATAGTTCAAAATCTGAGTTTTGTAGCACTGGGTGAGCATTTTTCCACCAATATCGATATAAAAGAGGAGCATAAATTAATCACAAAAGATATTTATGGGGTTATAAGGCATCCTATTTATCTTTCAGAATTTATGCTTCCTTTTGCAGCAAGCCTTGCTTTACAATCATGGGTATTATTTTTATGGGCGATTGTTGTTATTCTGCCAGTAACCATTAAAAAGGCTAAAATGGAAGATGAACTTTTAGAACACTATTTTCAGAAGGAATTTTTAAGTTATAAGAGTAATGTTGGCGGTTTTTTCCCATTCTTTAAAAAAAGATAAAATTTTTATATTTAAGAAATTTCTTATATTCTCTATTTTTCTTTTTTGAAATAGATTTAAACAAAATAATCTATATAGATGAAATAACGACTATTTTATAATAATATTCATACACAAGGGGGATATCTGTGGCAATTTAAAGGGGATATCTTTCTTTTTATACAGGGAATATTTACTTGAATCAAGTTGCGGTATTTCTATAATATAACTATTATTTATTTTATAAAAAACTATGGACATATGTCGTAGCTATAGTTAATAAAATAACTATTATTTTTATATAATAATAATTTTAAAGGTATATCTCTCTTAATAAAGTGGATATCTATATAACTTTTCTTTTCAATTTATTAGCATTCTTTACTATTAAATTTTGAAATAAATTCTTTTTTATATTGAATAAAATTATTATTAATTATTGATTCTCTTATATTATTCATTATCTTTTTCATAAAATATACATTATGAAAACTAAGCATTCTTGGAGCAGTTATCTCTTCTGCCTTAAAAAGATGCCTTATATAAGATCTTGGAAAATTCTTACAAACATAACAATCACACTCACTATCGAGTGGCTGATTATCAAATTTATATTTTTCATTTCTTATATTTAATCTACCAGTATGAGTTAGAGCAAGGGCATTTCTTGCCACACGAGTAGGAAAGACACAATCAAACATATCTATACCATTCTCAACGCCAATAAAAAGATCAATAGGAGTCCCAACGCCCATAAGATATCTAGGCTTATTCTCTGGCATTAACTCAGAAGTAAAAGAAAGAATTTCTAAAAATGTCTCTTTTTTTTCACCAACAGAAAGCCCGCCAATCGCATAGCCATCAAAATCTATCTGACATATCTCTTCCACGCTTATTTTTCTTAATTCTTTAAAAAAATTACCTTGAACAATGCCAAATATCTTTTGCCTGTTACTATCTATCTCTTTTTTATAATATTCATAGGAAATTTTTGCCCATTTAGTCGTCCTTTTTAAAGCATCTAAAGCCTCTTTATATTCAACTCCAGCCTTTGTACAATGATCAAGAACCATCATAATATCAGAGCCTATTATTTTTTGAATATTAATTACATCTTCTGGGGAAAGAAAATGTTTACTTCCATCAATATGAGATCTAAATTCTATTCCATTCTCTCTAATCTTTGTAAGTTCATTGAGAGAAAATAATTGAAAGCCACCAGAATCTGTTAGAATAGCATTACTCCATTTTGAAAACTTGTGTAAACCACCAGCATTATTTATAACATCCATGCCGGGTCTTAAATAGAGATGATAGGCATTTGATAATATTATTTCAATATCCATTTTTATCAATTCTTCTGGGAAAAAAGTCTTAACAACTCCATTTGTTCCAACTGGCATAAAAACTGGAGTCTTTACATTGGTATGAAATAATTTTAATATACCTGCTCGTGCTTTTGATGAACCATCTTTTGCTAATATTTCAAACATTTTTTACTCAAGAAAATGATAGGATTCATATTAACTCATAAACATAAGCCTTTTCATCACATACTTCAAGTTTAGGACATTCAAGGCATTCTCGCCATAGTTTTCTTGGAAATTTATCTTTATTAGATAGAACAAATCCCATTTTTTCAAAAAACTTATCCTGATATGTTAAAGCAATTACCCTTTCTACCTTTAACTTTTTAGCCTTTTCAATACATTTTTTTACAAGCATGCTACCAATACCCATACCCTTATAATTGTTATCAACTGCCAGAGAACAGATCTCAGCAATGTCTTTCCATAAAACATTTAAAGAGGCACAACCAACTACTTTTGAGTCTATCTCAACTACAAAAAAGTGTTGAATAGTTGAATATATTTTGTAAGGTGTTTTAGATAGCATTAATCCTTGTGCCGCATAACCATTTACAAGATTAAGAATCGCATCCACATCATCAACATTTGCTTCTCTAATCAACATATTATACCTTTATTTTAAAAGCCCTTAAACTGTTATTATATAACTTTTGTTCAAGATCTTCTTCTTTCATCTCTCTTAATTCTGCTAAAAATTTAAAAGTATCAACAAGATATGCGGGTTGGTTTCTTTTGCCTCTATAAGAATGAGGTGTTAAAAAAGGGCTGTCTGTCTCTATTAAAAGAGAATCTATAGGTACATTTTTTGCTACCTCGTGAAGATTTTTGGCATTTCTATATGTAAGATTACCAGCAAAAGAGATATAAAAACCTAAATCAATCATCTCTTTGGCAAATTGAATATCTTCACTGAAACAGTGCATTACTCCGCCTGCAGGTGGTTTTTTTGACTTTAATATATCTTTCATATCTTTCCCAGAGTCTCTATTATGAATAACAACAGGAAGGTTATTGTAAATAGCAATTTCAAGTTGAGCTAAAAAAAATTCTATCTGAGCATTTCTATCACCATATTTATGATAATAATCAAGACCTATCTCACCAATTGCAACTACATTAGGATATGTTAATCCCTCTTTTAATTTTAATTCCCAATCTTTTCCTGGATTATTTACCTCAGCAGGAGATAATCCAATAGTATGATATATATTTGGAATATTTTTTATGTTCTTATAACTTGAAAAAAAGTCTGGCAAATTAGTCGTAACATTAATTATTATCTCTACACCAGCTCTTTTTGCATCATCTATTACTCTAATCTGTTCAATTGGATCCTCATATAATAATGCTATATGACAATGTGTATCTACTAACTTCATACTCGAAACCACCTATATCTATTAGATTTTTTAATATTAAGGATAAAAAATTAATACTAACTTAAATAAAAAGAAGCCCTCACTATAAAAATAATAACATTTAATTTAAATAGTGTCAACTGATTTTTTTTGAATTTGTCTATTTTTTAAATATTTAAAAAAATTCATGGGATGGCTTTAAATATATTAAAGCCATCCCATTTTTGTAAAATATTATAATCTAGGTAATTTTATAACACCCATTGGATCAAGCAAGTCTGATCTTCTTTCATAATTTTTATAAGGAACATAATAATAAGTAGTATTATATCTATTTGTTAAAGCTCCACTTGATGTTCCCATATACATCTCAAGATGTAACATATACGAACCACCAGAAGTATTTCTGATTATTGTTCCTATTACCTGACCTTTTGAAACTCTTGCTCCTGCTCTTAATGAAGACGATATCTCACAATATCTTGCTATTGTACCATCATCATTTTTAACTTCCAGAGCATATGTCCCGGCATAAAAGAGATAATAATTTAATACAGTTCCACTTGTCATTGCTACAACCTGTGTTCCTGGTCCATTTGTTGGCACAAGATCAACACCTGCATGTGCTCTTGCCCCACCATCTCTTGATGCACCAAAATATCTTGCTCCACCATAAATATCAAGAACCCCACTACCTTTTACTGGGAATACCCAGCTACTCATTCTTGCTGTCCAGAAGTCAGTAACTTCTCCAATAATATATTGCCATGTTGTCACCCCAACTACATCAGCACCAGTAAGGCCTCTTTTATTTTTAAAATCAAGAACAGCACTCTTTGTACCATTTCCATAAATTCCATCAATAGTTAATGCATAACCAAACTTATTTTTTAACAAATCCTGTAAACATTTTACGGCTATATTATTACTACCGTATTGAACTTGAACAACAAGTTTTGTCCATGTAGCCTGACCAACAATTCCATCCACTGTCAAGCCATTTGCACTCTGAAATGATTTCACAGCATTCTCTGTTCCAGTACCAAAAATGCCATCAATTGTTACAGAATATCCTCGATAACTAAGAAAGTATTGAATTGCCTTTGTATTGAGGGAGTTATCCCCTTTTTTAACAACAGGCCATGAGGGAGCCTCTGATTTATCTTGCTGGATTGCAACATCATTTTCTGATACATCCTCATAGATAGTTGTTAAACCGGCATTAGCACAGGAAAACAAAAATAGGATACTAAAAATAATTAAAAATAAAGTTTTAATTTTTGACATACTTTTTCCTCCTAAAAAATTTAAATATATTTTAATATAAATATAAAATAAAAATATTATAAAATCAAGAAAAATTTATTTTTTTTATATTTTTAAAAAAAATAGAAAAAAATTACTTTTTTTCTTTCGGCAAAAATTAAAGTAAGGGACAGACCTATAATTTAATTTAAAAGAGGGACAGACTTAATTTTATCATGATGTGAAACTAATTTTTGTATAATCGATGCTGACTAACTTTAGAGGATTTTTTTAGTATGATATTAACCCAAGTTTGTCATGGAATTTGAAAGTTTACCAATTTTATGCGGAATG
>DAONLM010000126.1:0-8670 GCA_035406685.1 Spirochaetota bacterium | reverse complement strand
AAAAAATTAAGATCAGCATGGATCTTCTTCAAAAAACGATAGTCCTGTTTGGAAACATATATATGAATTCTCGCATCTCCATCTATTCTTTCGTATTTATTTCCATCCTCTGGACCGAAACAATATATCTTTTTTACTCTATTAACATAGAGTTGCAAGATATATACAATAAGCCCAGAAAGAGAGATGTTGAATTTTTTTGCGATAGATGCAAGTTTTTTCTTCATAGCAGAGTTAACGACTATGTGTAACTCATGCTCAAAATTATAGTTTTTTAAAATCTTACGAATATTATTCATAAAAAATCCTCCTTCAACTATTATAAAAATTATTTTCTATATATTAATCACAAAATTTTTGAAAAAATCCTTTACAACTTTTAGAAAAAAATTAAAAAATTTTTGCCTAAAAATAAAATCGCACCCATTTTTAAACATTTAAAATAAAACTTTTGACAAAATAAATTTATTTATGTATAATTCATCAAATTAATTTTAGGTTTTAGATATATGACTGATTCAGAATTGATGATATTAAGTTTTATAAAAGATGGATTAAATTATCCATATATAATAGAAAAAATAATAGAAAAAAAGAAATTAAGGGATTTTTTTGAATTATCTTTTTCGAGTATATACTTTTTAATAAATACTCTTGAAGAAAAAAAACTAATTAATACATTTAAAACATTTAGTAAGAAAAAGATTAATAAAAAGGGAGTTAATATAACAGAGGAAGGGGAAAAATTATTAAATGAAGCTTTAAAACAGGGATTTAAGGCTAAACTTAATCTTTCAAATCCAATTGACTATACTATCTACAATTGTCACAATTTGTCTTTTAATGAGATAAAAAACGGCATAACAGAATATATAAAAGAGATGGAGTTAATTTATGAATATTATAAACAGAGATTGGAAGAATGTGAAAAAAGTAAAAATGAAAAGATAGGGGAATATTTTGTTTTAAAACATTTTATAGCAAAGATAAAGAGTGAACTTGAATGGGCAAAAGAGATTAAAACAGAAATCTTAAACACTAAAAATTTCAATGAGATTTTACAGATGCAAAAAGATAAAAATATTGAAGAATTTTGCTCTTTATTGTTGGAAGAATAGGAGATAGAATATGCATAATAAAGATAAATTAAGTCTTTTAAATGCGATAATGGAAGATTATAATACTATTTCAGTATATTTTAATACTCAAATTGATATAAGAACCGCAAAACAGATAACTTTTTTTAGGGATAAAAAGGTTAGTGACTATTCTCTTATTTCTGTTCATGATACAAGAGCAGTTATCAGTGTAGATAGAATGGATATAAAAAAATTGTATGTTGTAGGTTTTCATAAAGAGAAAAAGGAAGTTATTCCATTTCATGTTCTGGATAGAGAAGAATTTATTTATAGAGGTGATGATCTTGGCGTAACATATTCAAAAGAAAGATCAATTTTTAAGGTTTTTGCACCAACTGCTACAAAGGTAAGATTGAATATTTATGATTCTCTTGAAACCAATGAAAAAAAGAGTTTTCAATTAACAGAGAGTAATAATGGGATCTGGGAAATTGTGATAGAGGGAGATTTAAAGGGCAAATACTATTCTTATAATGTTGATGGAGAATTATCCTTGTTTGATTATAAGAGGGATTTAGTTGATCCTTATGCAAGATGTGTGATTGGCAACAAAAGAAGGGCATTGATAATTGATTTAAATGACTATCCAGAGGCAAATAGATGTTCAAGGGATATCCCTATAAAAGATTTTATAATTTATGAGATACATATAAGAGATATATCTATTGACAGATCTTCTAGTATAATTAATAGAGGTAAATATTCTGGCTTAACAGAGTTTGAGACATATTTAAACTCAGACAGGTCAAGTGGGATAAAGACTGGCCTTGCTCATATTAAAGAGTTAGGAGTTAATACAATTCAGATTATGCCCTTGCAGGATTTTGACAATAATGAGGAGAACGAGAATGAATATAATTGGGGATATATGCCTAAAAATTTTAATACTCCTGATAGATGTTATTCTTCAAACTGGAAAACAGATGCAAAAATTATAGAATTAAAAGAATTGATTAATTTTCTTCATAAAGAGGGATTAAGGGTAAATCTTGATGTTGTTTATAATCATACAGCAGAAGGATTCTGGGGAGATGAGATATATTCTTTTAATGGATTTGTCCCTTATTATTATTATCGAATTGGGAATGGATATATATCAAATGGTTCTGGATGTGGAAATGAGATGAGAACAGAGGCACCAATGGTAAGAAAATTTATTATTGATAGTATTAAATTCTTAACGAAATTTTATGGATTTGATGGTTATAGATTTGATCTTATGGGATTAATTGATCTAACAACAATCGAGGATATAATAAAGAATTTAAAGGAGATTAAACCAGATATATTCATATATGGTGAGCCATGGACAGGTGGCTTAACGCCAATTCATCCTACTTATAAAGGTTCTCAAAGAAATAAACATTTTTCAGTATTTAATGATGATTATAGAGATGCTATTAAAGGCCCTGTTTTTAACAGGACAGAGAGAGGATATATTCAGACAAAGGGGCAGTATCATTATGATAGAATAATTCAGGGTATTCTTGGCAGTATAAATACTTTTACAGCACATCCTGTTGAGAGTCTTAACTATGTTGAAGTTCATGATAATAATACTCTTTTTGATAAATTGTATTTTACAGAAACAGAAAATCTACATGCTACTAAAGAAGATTTTGAAATGATTGATAGAGATCTTTTAGAAAGAATTAAAAAGTTACATAAACTTGCTGCTTTTTTAATACTGACAAGTCAGGGAATCCCGGTTCTTCATCTTGGGATGGATTTTTTAAGAACAAAATTTGGAGTAGAGAATAGCTATAATTCTGGCGATATTGTAAATAAAATAGATTGGAATAGAAAGAAAGAGTTTTATGATGTTTTTATTTATTATAAAAATTTGATAGAAATAAGAAACAATCATCCTTTATTTAAAATTGAGAATGAGCATATATTAAGAAACTCTATTGAATTTAAAAGAGAGATATTTCATTGTGAATGCTCTCATTGTATTGCCTATATTCTTAAAAATCACTATTTTAAAAATGAAGTAAATAGCATATTTGTTATTATAAATCCTTATGACACTGAGGTGAAAATAAATTTAGAACCGCATAAATGGAAAAAATTATTGATAGAAGATACTTATTACAGAGATAAAATAGAAGTAATCGAGAGTCATGAATTTATTATTCCAAAATTAAGTGGAAACATTCTTTATGAGTAGTATCTGTAATAGGCTTTAAAGTCTCAATAAAAATCCTGTTTAAAAATACAAGTAAATATTCTTTTTTTTATATTTTATTTAATAGTTATTATTTTATAATGATATTCCCTTTTTGATATCCAGATATCCCATGTCTGGTGCTGTTTTATTTTTAGGCAACTTTTTAAATTTTTTTATTATAATTTGAGCCCTTTTATCTTTATTATTCAAAAATTCTATTAGGATAAATTTATCATTTAATTGGATTTTTATTTTATATTAAATGTTATATTTATATAATTCTTATTCTTGACAAAAGAGATAATTTTCTGTATATATTTTAATATGAAAAAGTCATTTAAAATTGCTGTTACTGGCGGAGGGTCTGGTGGCCATGTTATGCCAGCTCTTTCTGTAATAAAAAGATTAAAAAGGTACTCTCAAGAAAAAGATATAGATTTTTCTATAATATATATTGGTTCAAAAAATGGTATTGAAAAAGACCTTGTATTAAAAAATAATATTGATTATTTTGAAATATCTACTGGCAAACTAAGAAGATATATATCTGCCAAAAATTTTACCGATATTTTTAGAATTTCAAAAGGCCTTTTTGATTCTTTAAAGATTTTTAAAAACGCAAAGCCAGATCTTTTATTTAGTACTGGTGGATTTGTTTCTGTGCCACCAGTTATTGCTGCGAATCTTAAAAAAATACCAATTATTATCCATGAACAGACTGTGGACGCAGGGCTTGCAAATAAGATTGCTTCAAGATTTGCAAATTTTGTTGCACTCACATTTGAGGAAAGTAAAAAATATTTTCCCCAAAAAAAGGTTATTTTAACAGGTATACCATTAAGAGATGAGATATTTGAAGGAGAAAAAGATAAGGCATACTTAAAATTTAATCTAACTAAAGAATTACCAACAATATATTTTACTGGTGGTGGACTTGGTTGCCATATTCTTAATCAAGCAGCAATGGTAATTATACCAGATCTACTTGATAAATGTAATGTGGTATTTCAGACTGGTAATGCTAATGATGGAAAAGATTACAAAGAACTTTTAGAATTAAAAGAATCATTGTCAGCGGATAAAAAAAAGGGAAAATTTATCTTATACAATTTTATCACAGAAGATCTCCCAGATATTTTAGCAGTAACAGATCTTGCTATAGCAAGAAGTGGAGCTGGCACAGTAAATGAATTTATGGCTCTTAAAATTCCAGCAATATTTATACCATTGGCAATAGCAACAAAACAGGAGCAATTAAAAAATGCAATGATAGATGTAAAAGCAGGTGGGGCTGAAATAGTAGAAGAAAAAGATTTAACTCCAATAGTTCTTTTAAAAAAGATAGAAGATATTTTATTTTCCAAAAAGATAAAAAAAATGAAAGAAAATTTATCTAAAATTAAAATAAATAATGGAACTGATAATATAATTGGAATAATAGAAAAAATTTTAGGTATTAATATATAATATAAATTTAAAGTTTAACATATTTAACGTCGATTTTTTTTATATATTTTTTTAAAAAAAATTTTTTTTAAAAAAAATTTGATTTTTTAAAATAATAATAGTAAAATATATTATAAGAAAAGAGGAGATAGAAATGTCAAAAAAGTTAATATCTTTATTTTTTATTTTATCTTTAATAGTAGTATTAAATCTTAATGGATGTAAAACAACAGAGAAAGATAAGACTGCCAGTACAACTACTACTATTGAGTCTGGTGGAGTAGATAAGAGAATGACAGTTGTAATTGATGAAAATACATCTAAAGAGGATATGAAAAAATATATGAAAGGTCTTTTTGATTCTATTGAAGAAAAGATTGCAAAAGGTGATTTTGAAGGATGGTATAAATCATTGACTACTTCTTATCAATCTTATATAAGTGATCCTAAGGTATTGAAAAAAATGTCAGATGAATCCGATTTCTTATATAATAGAAACATAGTTTTAAAAAGTTCAAAAGATTTTTTTGAATATGTTGTTATACAGGCAAGAGAAGGGAGAATATTGAAATTTGTTGATTACCAATATATTGATAGACAACATGTAAAGGTTTTTTGCGAATTAGAAGGTTTAGGTAAATTCGCATATAATTTTACATTTGAAAATGGTTCTTGGAAATTAGATCGCTAAGTTAGTAGCGATAAATTTTATATATTAGGAAGTATAATTATGACGAGAGATATTATTAAAACCGTTATTTGTTTCTCTTTATTTTTTTTACCTTTATTTGTTTTTTCAGAGACTCCAGAAGAGCTATTATTACAAAGAAAAGAGCAAAAGATTAAAACCTATATTTATCAGGCAAAATCTGGTGAAAGGGACCAAAAGATTGATGTGCTCGATAAGATATTATCAGAATTTGATGAAATGAAGTATAGTGAGAAGGATAAGAAATTGGTAGAATTAATAGTTTATCTTTCAGAAGAGGGAAGCACAAGAAAAGAGTATGAGAATAATAGGGTTATCAATGATTTTCCTGATGTTAGAAGGAAAGCCGTTAAGGTTCTGGCAAAGATTAAAGGAGATGCTGCAAGAGATGCTTTAATAAATGTATTAATTAATGATGAGGATTCTCTTGTAAAGGCTGAAGCATGCCTTGCTCTGGCTGAGGTAGGGGATAGTTCAAGTGGGGATGCTTTAAGAGCTTTGGTTTATGTTTATAGAAGAACTTATAAACCAGATCCTAATTTTGTAATGGCTATTATTCAAGCAGTACAGAAGATAGCAAAGTCTAATTATTCTTCTTATGGGGATGCTATCTATATATTATCAGAAATTCAGATGGGTAATTATAACAGACAGATAAGAGAAGCAGCTTATAATGCTTTACAGGAATTAGGGAAGAAATAATTTCTGTTTTCTTATTTTATGGTTAAATAAATTTAAAGTTTTTCTTGATTTTAATAGGGGACAAATTGAGAGGTGTCCCCATATTTTTTTTAAAAGAGAATTAAAATATTTATTTCTTTTTTTTATTAAATTTAGTATATTAATAATGAGTTAAAGTTTATATAACTTATTATCCGAATTATTATAATAAGGAGGCATAAATGAAGGCTTATCCTATAAATAATATATCTAGTAATAATTATATTAATGATGATGTTTTTATTTTTGAAGATCTATTTTTTTATCCTAAAAATTTGAGTTTTCAAGATTCTCATATCAAGATATTAAGAAACTGGAATATAGATAAAATATATTCTAATGGGGATTTACTTACAAAAGAAAATAAAGAGATAAAAGAAACTGTGCAAAATGAAAAAGAGAAATACCTTGAAGATCTTTTTGATGTCCCAGAAGAAGGAGCAACAGATTTACAAGAGGTAAAAGAAGTAAAGGGAGAAAAGACAGATGACCAAAAAATTGTAACCTTATCATCAGAAGAGGATTTAAAAGAGACTTATAAAAAATGGATTATAATGACTGTTGGTTTTTTTAATAATATTATAACTACAAGAGACATAAATAAAGAGCAAGTTATTAATCTTTTAAGAGATATAAGAAATGCTATTAAAAAAGACAAAAATAAAATTTTGATGCTTTTTGGGGTGCCAATAGAAGGGATTTCTTACATATATAGGAAGACCATAGAGACAACTATTCTTGCTTTTATTCTTGCAGAATCAATGAATCTAACAGAATTTGCTATCTCTAATCTTGGAATAGCAACTTTATTTCATGATCTTGGAATGATAAAAATACCAAAACCCATTCTTCAGAAAACAGGTCAATTGACTCCAGAGGAGGTTACAATTATTCAGAATCATACAATAATTGGCTACAAATATTTAAAAGAAGTTAATTATTCTGTTATTATAGCATCAGGAGCTTTGCAGCATCATGAAAGAATCGATGGAAAAGGTTATCCTAATAAAATACCAGCAGAAAAAATTACCGATATAGCAAAAATAATATCTGTTGTAGATGCCTATTGTGCTGCTATTTCTGATAAGCCTTTTAAGGATCCTTTACATGCCAAGGATGCTGTACAGGATTTATTAAAGAGTGGTGGGACAGCTTATGATCCTAATGTTCTTAGAGAGCTTGTAAAGAATATTTCTTTTTATCCTATAGGAAGTTTTGTTTTGTTATCAAATGGAATGCCTGCAAAAGTTATAGGTGCATCAGGAGTTGCAATGAGGCCCATAGTAAAGACTATAATTTTAGAGAATACAGAGAATAAAGAAGGTGAGGAAATAGATTTGAGTAAAAGGCAGGATCTTTATATTAAAGGTGTCTATAGAAAATAAAAGCAGGTTTTTGAATGTATATAAAATTTCTTGGCACAAGAGGTTCTATTCCAGTACCTGGTATAGATACAGTTAAATATGGTGGAAATACAAGTTGTGTTGAATTTGTATCGGAAGAAGGGATAAGAATAATCATCGATGCAGGTACTGGCATTAGAAAGATTAATAAATATCTTTTTAAAAATGATGATGGAACTATAAAATTTTTTTTTACTCATTCTCATTGGGATCATTTGCAGGGACTGCCTTTTTTAAATCAATTATATAATCCAGATGTTACATTTTTGTTTTATATTGATATTTTATTGTTTGATGAAATAAAAGGGGCTATAATTAAACAGATGTCTGGCAAAAGTTTTCCAGTCCAATTTGAAAATCTTCCAAGTGAGATTAAATTCATACCAGTTGATAAAAATATTAATATATCTGATAATCTTAAAATAGAACTTTTTGAAAATCATCATCCAGGTGGTTCTTCAGCAATTAAGATTATAAATAATAATAAGATTTTTATTTTTGCCACTGATAATGAGATAAAATTGTTAAAAGAAAAAAATAAATATGAAGATTTTTTAGAGTATTGCAAAGGCTCTGATATTATAGTCCATGATGCTCAATATTTAGAAAAAGATATGAAATTCAAAAAGGGATGGGGACATTCTACAATAGAAGATGTCTTGCAGTTTTTTATTGATAGTAATGTGAAAATAGGGGTTTTTACTCATCATGATCCAGAAAGAACAGATAATGAGATCGATTTAATGGAGAAAAGAGCACATAAAATATTAAAAGAAAAAAAATCTTCTATTATTGTCTTTGCGGCAAAAGAGGATGATATTATAAAATTATAGATCTTTTTATACCAAAAAAACTATAGTTTGTCAAAAATCCGCATTACACAGAAGATATTAAAAATTTATTTTTTTAAAAAATCTTTTAAATTTTTTCTAAAACTTGTAAAGGATTTTCTCAAAAAATTTGTGATTAATATATAGAAATATTTTTTATTATTGGAGGTAAATAAAATGCTACAATTTGATTTTGTGATTAATGATAATTTATTTGGTAAGATTAAAATCTTAACGGAAAAAAATAACAAGG
>DAONLM010000125.1:0-8682 GCA_035406685.1 Spirochaetota bacterium | reverse complement strand
GGGGTGGTATTCCCTTCAAAATGCGACAATTCTTTATTCTTTTTCCACCTCTTTATCTTTGTAAGTTTCAGCCATAACCTCAATGTCACAAGACTACATTTCTTCTCCACACCTAAAAGCCCCATTTTCTCATATTCTTCCAAAAAAAGTGCGACAATTCTCCTCAAGAGGACTGCCATGCTGAAAAAATTAAGATCCGCATGAATCTTTTTTAAGAATCTATAATCCTCTTTTGAGAGATATACCCTAATTTTATCAGTAGCATCAATTCTTTCATAAGTATTTCCATCCTCAACACCAAAGCAGTATATCTTTTTTATCCTGTTACAAAACAATTGAAGAATATACACAACAAGTTTTGATAAAGATAAATTTAATTTCTCTGCTATTTTTACAAGATTTTTTTTCATTTCTGATTTTACTACAAAGTGAAACTCATGTTCTCCATTGTAGTTTTCTAAAATTTTACAAATATTATTCATAAAATACCTCCGTAATTATAAAAATATTTCTATATATTAATCACAAAATTTTTGAGAAAATCCTTTACAAAATTCAAGAAAAAAATAAATTTTCTCTGTAAAAATTTCATTTCTAAAAAACATTTGATTTTTTCAAAAAATAATATATAATAAAGTTATATTATTTATAGTTATAAGGACAAAAAGATGAGAAAAGAAAAAATTAAAAATATGGTAATTACAATTTTTACAATTACTTTTATGTTAATAATTTTTTCAATCTTATATAGTGTTCTTCTTGTTTTATCTGATAGCGAAAATAAAATTTTTCTAAAAGAATTCTATCTTGAAAATAAAATAGATAAATTAGACTATAGATTATTTAATGATATTCAAAAAAAAACATTTATTTTTAAAACTACTATTCCAGAACTGGATTTTTTAAAAATAAAAGGGGATTCATATAAGATAATACTATATAGAGTCACAGGAGCATGGTATAAAGTATACTTTAATAATATTCTAATAGGAAGTGTTGGTAATCTAAAAAATGATAGAAGTATTATATGGAATACTATTAACTCTTTTGATATAGATAAAAATCTATTAAAAAATGAAAATGAAGTAGTAATTGAAATATATGCAACTTATGAAGTCGGTAAATTGGGTTTCCCCCCCTTAATTACAAATATAAGCAATGCGAATAAAATATTAAATTGGTTCAGACTAATTCTTTTAAATATTTATGTAATAGCAATAGGTATTTTATGGTTTGCCTTTATAATACTTCTGATTTTATCTTATCTTTTAAATAAAGCAAAAAAAGAATTTTTTTATTACGCATTGGCTGCTCTTTTCTTTTCTTTTTATATATTTGATAATGTTTTAATATACGATCTCTCTATCCCATTAATAATTTTTAAGAAATTTATATTTTTATGTGTCTATACAGCAACGGCTTTAGTCTCTTATGGGATTTATATCCAATTCAATAAAAAAATAAATTTATTTTTAAGTGTATATGCTTTAGTATCGTTAATCATTATTATTATTATTTCTTCAAATATGGTTATATTAAAAAAAGTAGGAAATATCTTCAATATTGTGATATTCTTTAATATTTTTGGTTGGATATTTACAACCTTTAAAGAGAGAAAGAAAAATATAGATGCAACAGTAATATTGACAGCAAGTATATTCTTACTGATATCATTCTGTTATGATATGTTTTTCTCAACATTTGAAAAAACTACACTTATTAATATAATAAGTATAAACATTTATAGTGCGATTATCTTTGCTATCTCTTTAATTATTTTAGTTATTTTTAATTATATTGATTTAGAAAAAAATATAATAATAGAAAAAGAAAAAAAAGATTTTTTCTATAGAAAATCTATTATTGATCAGATGACAGAACTATTTAATCATCAATTTATCGTTAATAAAATAGAGGAATTAAAAGTCCCTTATTCTATTGTAATGATTGATACAGACAATTTTAAACCTATAAACGATACTTATGGACATCAAACAGGGGATATGGTAATAAAACATATTGCCAATGAGATTAAAAATAACATAAGAGAGATAGACTTTGCAGGAAGATATGGGGGGGATGAATTTGTTGCAATTTTAGTGGATTGTAATGAAGATGAGGCTTTCAAGATTGCTGAAAGAATCTATAATGGAATAAAAAAACCATTTTATACTCTTTCAAATGAAATTATTAACATAAGTGTATCAATAGGAATTTATGCCTCAAAAGACAAAGAATCTGCTGCTAATGTTTTTCATAAGGCAGATATGGCATTATATAAATCCAAAAAAGATGGAAAGGGTAAAATAACAATTTACAATAATTCTTTAATTTAAAAACAAAAAAGGAAAATAAATATGCTCAATTTAAAGAAAGTTCACATAATAGGAATAGGAGGATGTGCTTCCTCTGCAATTGCAGAATATCTTGTAAAAAATAATATTATTGTCACTGGATCAGAACAAAAAAAGAGAGAAGATTTAAAATATCTGGAAAATCTTAATATTCAAATAGAGTATAATCATAAAAAAGAGAATCTTTATATAAATAATATTAAACCGGATATTGTCTTATATTCCCCGGCTGTTTTTTCATTAAATCCCAACAATCCAGAAATAAAAGAGGCTAAAGAGAGGGATATCCCCCTATTAAGCTGGCAACAATTCATAGGGGAATATTTTCATAGCAAAGGATATAATGGCATAACTGTTAGTGGTAGTGAAGGCAAAGGAACTACTGCTGGAATTTTAACAATGATTTTAAAAGGGACAGAGTTTGATCCTCTCTCTATTCTTGGTGCAAAACTAAAAAATATAAATGGAGAAAATTCTAACATCTATATTGGCAAGGGAAAATGTTTTATTTTAGAAGGTGATGAATTTAATAGAAATTTCTATAATTATCGTCCTTCTATAAATATTACTATAAATTTTCAATTTGAGCACCCGGAGACATATAAAGATTTTAATGATTATCAGGATGCTTTTTATAATTTTTTTTCTCAAATGAAAGAGCCCAAAATTCTTATCTTAAAGGCAACAGAGACTCTTAAAAAATTTATTAGAAAATACAACTTAGAATCAACTCATAAAATAATCTGGTTTGGTACTGAAGAAGAGATTAAAGAGATAAAATCTGAAAATATAGCAATTATTACTGATTATAAAATCTCTATTAATGGAATTTCTTTTATTTTAATCTATAAAGATAAAAAATATCCTTTTGAATTAAAATTTTTGCCGGGGTATATAATTAATAATGCGACTGGTGCGATTATTGCTGCTTTTGAACTGGGGCTTGATTTTGAAATTATTAAAAAAAATATAAACAATTTTACAGGTATGGTAAGAAGATTTGAATTATTTAAAACAAAAAATAATGGTATAATAATTACCGATTATGGCCACTCACCAGAATCCCTGAACCATATTATTAAAGAGATAAGATTATTGTTTCCAGATAAAAAACTTCATACTGTTTTCCAACCTCATCTCTTTTCAAGAACATATAACTTTTTTCATGAATTTATAGAAGCCTTAAAAAAATCGGATAGAGTTTCTTTAATAGATGTATACCCAGCAAGAGAAAAAGAGGAAGAATGGATAGATAAGGTTTCTTCTTATAAAATTTATGAAGAATTAAAAAAATCTGGATGTTCTGTTTATTATGCTGGCAAAAGTTCTGATATATACAAGAATCTTTTTCCTTATATTAATGAAAATGAGATAACCTGTTTTATTGGTGCCGGTGATATGGACAGATATTACGGCGAGATTTTAAAAGAATTAGATGCAAAAGATTTTTGGGATTAAATATTTATTTAAAAAATCGGGGCAAGAGGATTTGAACCTCCGACCTTTTGGTCCCGAACCAAACGCGCTAAACCAGACTGCGCTATGCCCCGTTTTGAAATATTAATTACACAAATTTATATTTTTTGTCATCTATTTTTTAAAAAGAAAATTAGATTTCTAAAAATCGATTCCCTTTATTTTAATATCTTCTATCATTCCATTATATTTAATTTTAGTAGAATATTTCTCATCCACCTCTATATATTTTTTTTCTTCATTACCTATTATATAAAAAATTTCTCTCTTATCACTACTTTTTATCTCAACAGTTAATTTTTTTACTATCATATTACCTTTATTTTCTATGTTGATTATTATATTGTCATCTTTTTTATAATAACTAAATTCTATATATTTTTTTATATAGTCGATTTTTTCTTTATTTTTTATAAGTAAATTCTTTGCTGTTTTATTAAAATCTTCAAATTGAAATAATTTATTCACAATATTCAAAGACTCTTCATATTCATCATTTTTATATTTTTCCATCGCAAGATCTTCGAGTTCTTTAATTTTCTTTTTTCTTCCATAATCTGCAAAAACCTTCCATTCATTTTTCTCTTTTACTAAAATAAACTCATTTTCATAAATCTTTAAATATTCTTTTATTTTTATTGATCTTGCTATTTTATCTATCTCTTCTTCTGTAATATTTTCTTTTGTTAATTCTGGAAAATGGGCAAACAATAAAATTAAATCTGGCTGGTATATATCTACTTTTATCATGGCTCTATTCTTTGTTTCAGAAAGTGTAGATGTTATGATTTTATATTTTGTATTTTTTTTTAATAGATTATCAAACACTGATTTTTCATATTTTATAAATTCATCGTAAGATATGATATTTTTATCCTCTTCTGATAAAAATTTATAAGCAAGTTTTAGATTATTTTTTCTTACAGAATTCAAATATCTTAATAAAACAAAATCTGGAGAAAGAACACAACAACAAAAAAGACTAAAGAGTAATAATAAAAATAGTACTTTATGTTTCATTTTTTAATTTTTTTATTGCAGTATCATATAAAATTATATTATCATTAAGTTTATGACTATTTTTAACATTTTGCTTTAATAAATCCAATATTTTATTTTTATCAAGCCAAAATTTTACTTCTCTATAATGAACGTTACTATCATTACGCATCTCTATTTCACCATAAGTTAGATCAGCTACTTTAAATATAACCTTTTGATCATCCATTTGCCCCTTAACTTTTGCTTTTGAATTTGCTACTATAAATTTCTCACTTAGAATTTTTGTAACATATTCATTGTGAAAAACATGAAAATTTTCCTCTTCTTTTACTACTAAAAACTCTACTTCACCGCCGTTAAAAATACTCTTATCAAGAAATGCTCTAAGAATATCTTTATTATTTAATTCCTTACATAATAATCTCATATTTTCTTTTAAATTTTCTTTATAAAGATTTTTATTTTCTAAATATTTATTGCGATCTTCTGGAAAAACGTTGATACAACTTAAAAAAATCTCACCAAGGTTATTTACTGCTTTAAATATTATGTCATTTTCAAACCTCGTTTTTCCATAAAGAAAAATTTGCCACTTTTTTCCCCACTCTTTACAGAATAGGAATACCCATTTGAATCAATTACATCTTTTTTAGCTTTTGGTTCTCTTTTAAACTCTTTACCTATACCTAATAAAGAAGCAAAAAGTTTAGCATCATCATGTCCCTTTTTTCTTACAAATCTTGCTTTTTCAGAACTCATTGCTTTCTTTTTACTCATTATTACCTCTTTATAATAAGTAACTCATTTGTCTTTTTAATATGATTCCTCCCATCTTTTTTTCTATTTAAACCTATTCTTGTTTCCCCCTGTCCCATTGTATAATGTATTGGTAATTCTATAATCTCAAAGTCCTTATACCATTCTCTAATAGTCGGCGAATCATTATAAGAAAGTATAAATCCTCCTTTATGATTTTTTAATAAATCTCTTAATAAAGTATGATTAAAATTCTTATGATGAATAGGAAAATTTCTTTGAGGGTATAATCCTTTAAAAAGAGTGCTATCATCGCCAAGGTAATAAGGAGGATCACAGTATAAAAAATCATTATTAAAAAAAGGAATTACTTCTTTAAATGATTCACATTCTACTTTTAAATTTTTAATATTAAAATTTCTAACTTTTTCTAATAACCTTTTATAAACTTCTTTCTTAGCATAAACGCTTGACATCCACCCTAAGAAACCAGGTCCATATGAAAGATTATAATTAAAATAATAATAAGTAGCAAGCATTAAAGGAGGTAATAATATCTCTTTTTTCCAATGTTTTGTCAATTCTTTCTTTACATAATCATATACTGTTTTTTCTGGATTTAATTTACACAATTCATTATATAATTCTTCACAAGAATTAATTTGAATCTGCCAATAATTTACAAGAATATCAAATATATCAAAACCTATTACTTCTATCCCTAATTCTTTGGCAATAGCAATCTCTATTGAGCCTCCGCCGAAAAAAGGAGAAATAACTCTTTTTAAATCAAGAGGTAATTTCTCTATTACATATCCAACTGCCCAACTTTTGCCACCCGGATATCTTAAAGGAGAACCTAAATATCTTTTATACTTCCCACTTTTACTCTTTAGAGATTGTAAAAAACACTCTCTTCTATCTATACACCAGAAATCCGAAAATAAACTATCTTCTTTTAATTTTGTTGCTAATTGCATATTTTTTATTTAATAAGCAGAACAGTGAAAACCACCATCTACATATATTACCATTCCGGTAACAAGTTTACTCAAATCAGAGGCAAGATATACTGCTGTTCCAGAAACATCATCCCCCTCTATATTCTTTTTAATAAAAGAAGACTCTGTAAATTTATTATACATATCAAGAAAGCCAGGTATTGATCTTGCAGCAACTGTTTTTATAGGTCCCGGAGATATAGCATTTACTCTAATATTTTTTGGTCCACCCTCATAAGCAAGATATCTAACAGCAGACTCTAAGGCTGCTTTTGCTATTCCCATTGCATTATAAGCAGGAAGTGCTCTTACAGAACCAATATAGGTAAGAGTCATAATTGAACCACCACCTCTTTTCTCCATTAAAGGCATAGCATATTTTGACATACTTATCAATGTAAAAGCAGAAACTTCAAGTGCCAACTTAAATCCTTCGCTTGTAGAATTTGTTATTCCACCAGCAAGTTCATTCTTATTAGCAAAAGCGATAGAATGAACAAATATATCAAGTCCCCCAAAATTTTTATCAATTTCTTCAAATATATTTTTTAAATCTTCTTCTTTGGTTGCATCCAGACTATATGTTGCAACAGCCCCTATTTCTGCTGCTATTTTCTCAGTTGTTTCTTTTAATCTCTCACCCTGATAACTTAGTATTACCTTTGCACCATTTTTAACAAAGTCTCTTGCTATGAAATAGGCAATTGATCTTTCATTTGTAATACCGGTAACAAAAGCAATTTTATCTTTTAATAACATACAATCTCCTCTAAATAATATTTTTTATTTTATACCTGACAAATCTTTTTTTGTCAATAAAAAAAGTAAAATCTATAAATCTAAAATTTTATTAAAAAAATTGTTTAATAAAAAACTGAGTTGGGGTATATCTTTTTTAAAAATATATTTCAATCATTGTTAAAATTAATTAAAAAGACAGCCCCTGACATAACATGGGATATCTGTAAAAAAGAAGTGAGATATCTATATAGATATCCCACTTTTATTACACATTTGTTTAAAAATTTGCACTTTTATTTAATAAATTCTAAATTCAAATTTTTAAAATATAGTGTATATTTTGAATAAATATTTAATTTTATTAAAAAAGTTTAAAGGAGTTTATTATGGAACAAGTATTATTAAAAGAAGAGGTTATTAAATTTAAAAAAGGGTTAATTTCAAGAAGAGAGATTATCCCGCCTTTAACAAATCTTATACTTAATTCTTTAAAGTGTTATAATATTAAAAATAAGGAGATAATTCACGACTTTTATCTTCTTATTTTATCCAATCTTGAAAAAATTTTAAATGACTATGATGAAGAGAGATTTAAAGAATTCGAATCCTGGTTTAAAAAAGTTATAAAAAGAAAATTCTTAAACTTCATCACAAGAGAAAATAGAATTTTTACTCTTGCATTAGAGAGAACAGAATATGTCGAAATAGAAGATCTTCTTGATAACAATTGTAAATACGGCATAGATTATATAACATTATTCAATAATTTAAATTTATCAAGGTTAAGTGATAAAGAAAGAGAAATATTAAGACTTAAATTGGGTTTTACATCTGATAAAGAAGTGGTGGATTTTATCACTGAGAAAATTCAAAGAATAAAAGAAATAGAGGATACT
The DNA here is from genome assembly GCA_035406685.1 of Spirochaetota bacterium. Taxonomy (GTDB): domain Bacteria; phylum Spirochaetota; class GWE2-31-10; order GWE2-31-10; family MWDO01; genus DAONLM01. Next base: position 456 of record DAONLM010000125.1, on the reverse strand, counting down.
CTATCTTTTAAATATGTAAAATTATTAAAAATACATTATGATATTCTAAAAACAGTAAGAGAGGAGGATAAAAATAGATTAAAAGAGATCGAAAAGAGTGTAAAAAATACTAAAAGAAAAATAGAAAACCTCTTAGAATCTTTTAGTGTTTTGCCAACAGATGAGATCGTTGGGAAAAAGTTAGGACTATCAGCAACCACGGTTTCAGTTTTTATGAATAGAATAAGAGACAAATTAAGAAAAACAAATAATTTTTATGAATTAAGAGAAAAAGTCTATAATTAAAATTAAAAAATATGGCTGTCTTAAAACTAATAAAGTTTTTAGACAGCCACTTTCTAAAAAATAAGTAGCCATCCCATTTTATATGAGTATTATTTTTTCTAATCTTATTAAAAAATTTTAAAATTTTAAACAAATATACAAAAAAGTTTTTAAATCGTAAATAGTAATTTT
>DAONLM010000124.1:0-8684 GCA_035406685.1 Spirochaetota bacterium | reverse complement strand
ATTTCTATTTATTTTTATTTTTTTTGGAATTAATAATTATATGAGAAATTTCTAAAAAAATATTAAAATATATTTACCAATAGTAATTTTTTTGATATTATAAAATTTTTTATTGTATACAATCTTATTCACAGGATTTACTCTTGAATGGGGAAAAAATAAATTTTGATATTATATGGGATTCTCTTGATATAAATCCATCTGTTCAATTAAAATTTGGTATTAAGAGAAAAATTTTTCCATTAAAAAAAATAGAGACAAATAGTAGATCCAATTTACTATTCAAAAATGAATATATAGAATTAAAAGGAAAATGGGACAATTCTCCAAGTTTTGGTTCTCTATTATCTTTAAAAATAACAAATATCTCTGATTCTTCCATAAGAATAACAAGACTGGTTTTCCCAACAGAAAATGGACTTGATAATTTTTTGAAAGATTTTGATTCTATGAATATCTCTTTTTTAAGAAATGGGTATCAATCATGGTCAACTTCAAGAAGTTATAGAGTATATGAAAAACCTTTAAGACCCTGGCTTCAATTGGTATCGCTTACATCAAGCAATCTTGCTAATTTACCATCAAATACTGCAGGGAATCTCTCCAGTGAAATGTATTCTGTAATTACTGATTTAAGAAAAAATGAGGCTTTTTTAGTTGGTCAGGGACCTCCTTTTAATCAATTTTTCTATATTCGTCTTATTATTTATAGAAAAGAATCAAAGAAAAACTATTTTGAACTTGTATTTGATTTTGGCAGAAAAATGCTTAAAGCTTCTGAATCAATAACTCTTGATTCTATAATAATGGCAAAAGGGGAGATAAATGACATCCAATCAAAATATTTCAAATTTATAAAGAATCAGATGAATATAAATATTCTAAAGACAAACATAAAAGGATGGTCTACCTGGTATTATTATTATAATAAAATTAATCCCCAAATAATTTATGACAATATTAAAATAATCAAAAAAAAGAATCTCGATATTAATCTTATTCAAATAGACGATGGATATCAAAAACATGTAGGAGACTGGTTTGATTTAGAACCACAATTTCAGAACAAAATGGAAGAAATTTCAAATAAAATTAAAGAAGAGGGATTCATTCCTGCAATATGGTTGGCTCCCTTTATCGCAGAAAAGGATTCTACTTTATACAAAGAATTTCCCGACTATTTTTTACGAACAGAGACCGGTAAACCAATTGTTGCTGGATATAATCCTTTATGGAAGAGTAAATTTTATTATGCTCTTGATGTAACAAATCCAAGATGTGAGGAGTATATAAGAAAAGTAATAAAAACAATTGTTCATCAATGGGGATTTAAATGCCTTAAACTGGATTTTCTTTTCGCCGGATGTATGAGAGGGGGGAATCATAATAATTACAGAATGTCAAGAACAGAAGTTTTAAAATATGGTATGAGAGTTATTAAAGAGGAAGCTGGAAACAATACAATATTAATTGGTTGTGGAATGCCTCTTTCTGCTGGTATAGGTAATGTTAATATTATGAGAGTAGGTCCTGATACTGCTCCTTTCTGGAAAAAAATAATGGGCACATTTTTACAAACTGGTGCAATGATTGGTTGTAGAAATTCTATAAGAAATTTTATGGTAAGAAGTTTTATGAATAAAAATTTATGGATAAATGATCCGGATTGTCTAATGATAAGAAATAAAAAGACAAAATTAACAGAAAATGAAAGAAAAACTCAGATCAATGCAATAATTACTGCAGGAGGCACACTTTTTTATAGTGACAACTTTTCAGAATTATCAGATGAGATATTTGAAGAGATGAAAAAAATTAATATGTATGCTGATTTGTGTTTTAAAGGGGATGCAATACCAGTCGATGTTATGGAAAGGGAAATCCCAGAAATCTATTATAATACAGCAGGATTTTTAGGAATATTTAATTTTAGATCAATCACTGTTAAAAAGAAAATTAATCTTTTTAATTATGATATTCTTAAATATAAAATAAGAACTCTTGTTGATGTATGGACCAATGAAGAGATAGATCTGGATCTGGATGGAATAATTGAATTAAAAATGCCACCCCATGGTTCCAGACTTTTTAAAATATTAGTTTAGGAGTATAAATGCAGTCAGAGGATAAAATATGGAAAATTCTTTCAGAAAAAGAAGTCTTTAGTTGTAAGATATTTAAAATAAACGAAATGCAGTGTTTTCTACCATCGAAAAATATTAATAATAATTTTTTATCTTTGAAACTCCATAATTGGGTAAATATATTTGCTTATACCAAAGAGAAAAATGTCATTCTTGTTCGTCAACATAGACTCGGTGCAAATATAATAACAAATGAGGTCCCAGCTGGTGCTATTGAACAAAATGAAGATCCAGAAAAGGCTGCAAAAAGAGAACTTGAAGAGGAAACCGGTTATACTTCTAATGAAATTATTTTATTAAAAAAAATAAGAGTAAATCCAGCAATTCAAAATAATTTTTGTTATTTTTTTCTTGCAAAAGATTGTAAAAAAACCAAAGAAGTAAATCTTGACTTAACAGAAGAGATCGAAATAGTGATAAAACCAATGGAGGAGATATTCGATTGTATTTTAAATAGTGATTTTATGGATAATTCTTTATCTTTAATGTCAGTTATGTTTGCTAAAGAATATTTAAAAAAACAATAAGTTATTATAATTAAATTTAAGACACAAATTTATCCTAATAAAATTTTGAAAAATTATTTATACTAAAACTTTTTTAAAAAGTAAGAAAAAAAATTAATAATGTGCTATAATTAAAATTATGGGGAAAAGGCTTTCAGATAAAGAGATACAAAATTTAATATATATTCACAAAAGTTTAAAAAACAAAAGAGATGCGGATAAAGTTAAATGTTTAGTTTTATGGGGCAAAGGTTGGGAATGGGAGAGAATTCAGGAAGCTTTATTAGTTAGTGAAAGATATATAAGCGATGTAACATCAAAATATAAGGAAAAAGGGATAGAAGAAATCTTAAAGAATAATTTTAAAGGTCATAATAATAAGATGACTAAAGAACAAGAAACAGAGTTTTTGTGAAATATTTAGAAAATAACTATATTCCGAACTTTAAAATTTGCCTGTAAATATGTTAAAGAAAGATTTAATATAAATTATACCGAAGAAGGAATGGTAATTACATTAAAAAGATTGGGATTCAGGTATAAAAAACCAGTAATAATTACTGGGAAAATTTCTGTTGATAAAGATTCTAATATTCAATTGTTGGATAAAATAATAACAACGCATCCAGAATTAAAAAAAATATATATATTTCTTGATAATGCAAAAAGTAATAAAAGCAAGTTATTTAGAGAATATATTAATAATTTAACAAAAGTTGAGGTAAAATTGATATATTTGCCACCATATTCACCAAATCTTAACTTAATTAAAAGATTGTGGAAATATTCAAAAAAGATAATTTTAACAGCTTATTATAAAACATTTAATGAATTTAAAAATAAAGTAATAGATTTTTTTGAAAATGAAATAAAAAATCAACATCATAAAGATGCTTTAAAAGCATTCATAGGAACTAATTTTCATATAATCGATCCTGGATAACTTACAAATTAAAATTTTGTTGGTATATTAACTATTCTTTTTTATCCAGTCAATAATCCTTTTATATGCAGTTTCAACTCCTTTGTATTTTTTAAAACTTTCCTGTATTGCTTTAATATTTAAACCTTCTATTGCAGATATCTTTTCATAAAGCCATTTAGCATTAAAATCACTCAATTCCCCAATAAATCCACATTTTAATGCTTCTACTCTTTCGGCATTAAATCTTCTTTCAAAAATTGCTCCTGGAAAAACAATTAAAGGAACACCAGCCTCCAGTGATTGTGTGATTGTATTTAGTCCTCCATGACAAATTGTTAATTTACAATGTGGTAATAATTCTGATGCCTGAATATATTTTACAAAAAATACATTTCCAATATTAAACTCTTCTTTGATAAAATGGGATGCTACATAACAAATTGTATTTTCCATCCTATTAATTACCTGAGGTAATATATTTTTTACAATTGTGAAAGGAATTGACCCACTACCAAAATAACAAAATACATATTTTTTATTATTTTCGGGTATAAATTTATTTTCAACTGTTTTTATTGGCTCTAATAAGTTTCCAGTATAGCAAATATCTTCTCTTTCTGGATTAGTTGTATCTAATTCTGGTATTGAGGGAATTAGTTTTAACACTCTTTTTCCAAAAATAAATTCATCCAATTTTGAGTTTTTTACTTTCAAAAATTTTCTTACTACATAATCAGTTGATTTTTGAATTTTTTTATAGAAAAATCCTTCTTTTCCACTTTCAGATATTTTAGCATATGTCGTGACTATTGGTTTATTCAAAATATATGCAGTAAGATATGCCCCTAATTCCATTTCTGTTAAAATAATATCTGCTTTAAAATCAAAAGTAGCATTAATTTCAGATTTTACTATCTCAAAAAGTTTTTTTCTCTTTGCATAGCCAGTAAAAACAAAAAGAAACCAGATACTTCCGAATGATCTTCCTTCTTTTACTGGAAGAGATGTTTTCTGTGATCCTTTAACAATGTTATTTGAAATAAATTTTGGTAAACCTAATATTGTTGTTTCTGGAATCTCATATACTTTATAATCCCTTTCTTTTAAAATATTTTTAACATAGCCTGATGCACAGAATGCTACTGAATGGCCTTCTTTTATGAACTTATTTGCAATAGCAATTAGTCTTGTAAGACTCCCATAAGTCCCTGTTGGTGGAGAATATATTGGAATTAATAAATTCATAATAACATCCTTTCATTTTTTATATTCAAAAAGATATAATTTGTCAATAAAGTAAAATATTTAAAATTCTTAAATATATTTTTTAAAAAAACTTGCTTTTTTATACTTTTTTAATTATATTAAAATAGTATTAATTAAACATAAAAGGGGATTTTTATGAGTAAAAAATATTTTATAATTATTACTATTTTATTTATCGCTTTCTATCTTTTTTCAGACAATAGTTCTAATAATATATCAAACGAAGAAATAGAAAAAAAAGTAGAAAAAATTTTAAAAGAGAAAATAAAGGATTATGAGACAAATAATCCAGTCTTCTGTCAGAAAGGTGGGATGATGAGAACTGGTGAACATTCATTTTATTTAAGAACAAATGATGAATGGACTGGTTTTTCTACTTTTAAATTAGGATACAGATATGCTGTTACTGATTATTTCAATATTGCAATTGAAGGTGGGGCAAGCCCGATTCCTCATGTATATATAGGAGCATTATTACTTCATTTTAAAATATTTGAAACAAAGAATAAATTCTTTTTTTTAGGAGCAAGATTTAGATTTGGCTACAGATATCAGGATAGTAACTTTAATACTCCGGAATGGGAGCCAGTAGTAGGTAAAAATTATTTACAATTAAAAAAGCATACTTTTTATATTATCCCGGATATAACAGCAAGTTTTAGATTTGGGCCATATAGGAGATTTGCTCTTTACTATACTGTTTTTCCAAGATTTGATATAGATCTGGAAGGTGGACCTACTTATATATTCATTTCGCCAGTCATGGCTGGATTTGAGGTAAGATTCGGCTATAAGATGGAATGGAGTTTTGCAATAGAAGGAGGTTATACTTTTCCGGTTCCATGGGATAGTGTGCCAGCAGGGAAATGGGTAAATTTTCCATCATTAGCAAATTTTGGATTTTATTATAGATTCGGAGATAAATTTTACTCTAAGAAAAATATTGAAAAGATGAAAGAAGAGATAAGAAAAGAGATATCCCCATAATTGAATAAAAATTATATTAATCTATTTTAAAATTTCTCTGGCTTTATTAATATTATCTGTGATGAGGAGAAAATTGCTCATTTTAATAAGATTAAATATTTCCTGAATTTTATTTTGAATATTAACAAGAACAACCTTGCCTTTTTTTTCTTCTATTTTTTTTGCAAATTGAACAAAAGAGGCAATGCCAGAAGAAGATATATAATTTAATTCTTTGCATATAAATATTATTTTTGCATTATTTTTAATAAAAAAATTTATCTCTCTTTGAAAATCAAGATAATTGCTATAATCAATATATCCTTTTATAGTAATTAAAGTAATATCATTTTCTTCTGTTATAGTAAGTCTTATAGAATCTTCTATTTTTATCTCTTTTTTATTATTTGCCATAATTAATATATAGTGAATTTTTTTGAGTTTGTCAAAAGATTAGATTATTAATTAAAAAATAAAATTAATTGCATTTATTTTTATATTTAATAAGAGAAAAAATCTCTATTTCTCTATTTATATAAAGAAGATTATACAAACTAAAATTCAAAATATATTAAAAAGGCTTTAATAACTTCTCTTCATCCACCTCCTGTCTATCATTACCAATAATGTCCGGGAATATAAAAACCTCATTAAGATCCATTCTCATTACAGAGTTATTTCCACTAAAAAACCTTGCAAAAAAAAGATTTAAATTAGCCCAATCATCATAATCAGAAAGAGTATCAATTGTAGATGTTTCATCAATATTATAATTAGAAAGATTATCAGTGCTATCGCCATTTCCATTATAATCAACGCCACTACTACCACTTCTGCCAAGTCCAATTGTTTCACTAAAACTTGATTCATAAATATTTTGCCCAATACCATTTGAATAATCCATTAAAAAATTAGAGGTATAAGCAGTATTATGCATATCTTTATAGCCATTTGGAAAATATTGTGCAAAATTATTATCTCCTTTAGTCTTATACATATACCAGTAATACCTATCACCTTCTCTTAGATTTCCTATTTCTGGTAGACCATTAAAAGAATACATATAATTCATTATGCTATAATAATTTGGTTTATAATTATTATCTATATCACCACCATGCCTTAAGCCAAGATTATGTCCCAATTCATGCATAATACAGGCAGCCTGATAGTTGATAAGTAGCTGTAAATCAGAAGAGGTATCGGTTTTTAATCCCCAATTACCCATTGTGATAATAATATCATTCCCATTTATTTCAGCCCGTCCACCAGATCCAGCTGATCCATCTTCGTTTTGAGAATAACTCATCAAAAGATAATGAAAAATCTGTCTTTTAGCAATTGGCATATACTTATTTTTGTACTCATAAAGATTTGCTTTGTTTGGAAAAATTCCAAAAGCAACTGCTGTTGCAAAAGGGACTCTATGATTTCTTTTATCAAGATTAAAATCAGAGGTAGAATCTCCAAAAAGATCACCTACATCAAAGTGCATCTTAATATTATGAGGTTCAAAAATAGGTATTAGTTTTTCTAAAGCCTCTTTTCTTGGTATAACTCCGGGATCAGTAGAATTCATATAATCAATATGTATAAAAATATCTCTCTGCCCAATTCTTGCCCCCCATTGATATAAAGGTAAGCCAGCAAAGGTAGAATTGTTGTCAGTTTCTGAACAATCCGGAATTCCATCATTATCAGAATCTGTATTTGAGGTAACATCATTTGGCCCACCTGCTGTTGCAAATTCTATAAAAGTCCAGTCAGAACCATTATTGGTATCAGTGTTAAATTTATCTCTTGCGATGCTCTTGCCGTATCCATCTTCAGAATAAGGGAGTTCTGGTGCATTATTACCACTCCAATCATTCGAATTTGTAGGGGATATATTATTAGTTCCAAATCTAACAAAATCAGAACCAGCGGTCCCTTTCAACTCTATAAAACCATCATTACTCCAGAAAGGTAGCTTATCCTTTTTAGAAATAAATACAACATTACTACTATTAACCAAATAATCATAAGATTTTCCCCTTATTAGAGCATAGCAACCTGGCTCAATTATTAAGTCTGGAAGAGTAAAAACCTCCTCGTTATATATAGTATAAGGGGAGATTTTTAATACGGATTTACATCTTAATGTCCATTCTCCAAGGTTTGCGGTTTCTGTTGAATTATTATAAACCTCAATCCATCTTGAATCATTTACATAGTATCCAGCGCCCACTTCTGTTATTATTAATTTCCCTTTATACTTTGGTTTTTCCTGATTATTTGTAGGTACATCTATAATACAGGTTACAAATAGAAATAATAAAAATAATAATAAATAAATTCTTTTCATAATTCGCCCTTATTTTAAAAATATATTCAATATAAATATATCACAAAAATATAATTATTTCTAAAATATTTTTTATACAAAAAAGTTTTTAAATCGTAAATAGTAATTTTCATTTCATATCAAAAATTCGAGTAATAGAGGCAATCTATCAAGAAATTCAAAATTTTTATTCTTAAAATAAAAAAGACCACAAAAAATATAATTTTCTAATGCTTCCTGTATATTATTTTTCTTTAAATTGTCATTTATCCTCTTAAAATTTCTTACAAAATCCTCAATTTTTTCTATTACTTCACTCTTAAATCTATCAAACCACACCTTTCCTCTTATTTTTAACTTTTTGTTGTATCTAACGGCAAATGTACCCAGTAACCACTGCATTATTTTTGATAGATTTTCTCCTCTTTTTGGTTTTATAATAAAATGACAATGTGTATAGACAAATACAAAATTTAGAAGTGAGAATCTAAATTTCTTTTTTGCCTGTTTTAAAGTTAATAATAGCATTTCACGGACGAATAGGGGCTTTAGTT
>DAONLM010000123.1:5354-8759 GCA_035406685.1 Spirochaetota bacterium | reverse complement strand
TACAATTTGATTTTGTTATTAATGATAATTTATTTGGTAAGATTAAAATCTTAACGGAAAAAAATAACAAGGGGTTGTCAGAAATAATAAGAGAGGTAATAAATACAATGCTACCTTTTTTAAAGAAAAAACATTTAACAGAGGATAGAAGAAAGAGAGACTATCCCTGTGTAAATGCTACAAAAAGGGTAAGAGTATTTATGGAAGAAAGTGTTTATAATGAATTAAAACAGATACACGATACTTTGAATACTTTTAGTATCGCTGTATTGGTAAGGGAAATATTGGAATTATATTTTGAACTTGTGGAAAAGTATGGGGTTGATGGGTTTGAAAAGAGGCTTGAGAAGGTAAAAAATAAGATAGAGGATATGAGGGCAAGGAAGGTAAAATGGTATAAGGATAAGGATGAGAGGATTCATCCAGATATCCCCTTTTATATCGACCAAGAAGTATACTATTACCTTGTTTTTGGGACGGATTTTTGCCTAAAACAGATTCAATTTCTATAAAAACGACCATTTTTTAAAAAATTTTCTCTTTTTATTATTCTCACCGCAAACTAATCTTAGTACAAGTCTGCTTTCAACAACTTAAGAATAGTGTAATTTTTTTTACAAAACAAATTGTATAGATAGAATATCTATAAATAAATCCAAATTTATTTTTAATGACTCTAAAACTTAAAAAAATTTATCATTATTTTTGACAAAAATAAAATTTTTAAGTATATTTTGGTAATATTAAAGATTTAAATTTCTAAGATTTAAGGAGTCCATTTTGAAAAGTATAGAAATAATGGATACAACATTAAGAGATGGCGAACAGATGCAAAATGTCTCTTATACAACAGAAGAAAAACTTGCAATTTCTAAGATACTACTTACTGAGGTAAAAGTAGATAGACTCGAATTAACCTCAGCAAGAGCATCAACTGGTGAGAAATTTTTTGTGGAAAAAGTAACAAAATGGGCAGAAGAGGCTGGTTATATAAATGCATTAGAAATTTTAAGTTTTGTTGATAAGACAAAATCAATAGATTGGGCTATATCTGTTGGTATAAAAAGAATAAATCTTCTAACAAAAGGATCAAAAAAGCATTGCGAAAATCAACTTGGTAAAAACTTAAAAGAGCATTTACATGATATATATGAGACTATAAATTATGCTATTCAAAAAAATATAGAAGTAAATGTATATTTAGAAGACTTTTCTAATGGGATAAAAGACTCCCCAGACTATGTTTTTGAAATGATAGATAATCTTATAAAATTACCAATAAAAAGAATAATGCTTCCCGATACTCTTGGAATATTTAATCCTTTTGAGACTTATGATTATGTAAAACTTCTTGTTGAAAAATATCCTCATGTCCACTTTGATTTTCACCCACATAATGATTATGGTCTTGGGGTAGCAAATGCACTTGCCGCAGCAAAGGCTGGTGCAAAGGGGATTCATGTTACAGTGAATGGAATGGGGGAGAGGGCCGGTAATGCTTCACTAGATGAAGTAGTCGTTGGTCTTAAGGACTTTTTTGGATTTAAAACAGGAATTTGTGAAAAAGAATTATATAAAGCATCAAAAATGGTAGAAATGTTTTCTGGCCAGAGAGTTGCTAATAATAAGCCAATTTATGGGGCAAATGTTTTTACTCAAACTGCTGGAATTCATGCTGATGGGGATAAAAAAGGGAATTTATATGCCAATAAACTTGTGCCAGAAAGATTTGGAAGGGTAAGAGAATATGCTCTCGGTAAACTTTCAGGCAAGGCAAGTCTTGAAATGAATCTAAAAAAATTAGGTATAGAACTCGATGAAGAAAAAAAGAAGATCTTACTCGATAAAATAATAGAATTAGGAGATAAGAAAAAGGTTGTTACCATAGAAGATTTGCCTTATATTATTGATGATATATTTGAGATGCCTCAGGAGGTCTCATTTAAATTAATACATTGTGTAATAAATACCACTTATAATTTAAAACCTTTTTCTGCTGTAAAATGTTCTTATAATAATGAAGTAATGGATGCTTATGCTTATGGTGATGGTGGTTATGATGCCTTTATGAATGCCTTAAAGCAGATATTACAACGATTTAATATAACAATACCAAATCTTGTTGATTATGTTGTAACAATTCCGCCGGGAGGGAAAACAGATGCTTTAGTTCAAACCACGATATATTGGGAATTAAAAGATGAAAATAATAAGGTAGAACATATTGTAAGTCGAGGGCTTAATCCAGATCAGATAATAGCAGCAATTGAAGCAACTATAAGAATGATAAATCAGATTTTATTAAGAAAGAAGAAATAGAAATTTTTATTTTCGTATATTTATTAATTTTAGTAGAATCTTATTAATCTTTTTAAAAATAGATTTTTTGCTTTTTTCACTATATTTAATTAGTGTCTCCTCAAGAATAGTAAGCTCATTTTTACATAAGATTATAAGATTTTTTATATTTTGATCAAGAGATATACTTTCATCAATTTTTAAATCATTTATCTCTTTTTGTGATAAAATATCTTTTCCCATAATTTCCCTCTAAGTTTTGTATTTTTAATTACTTTTATATAGAGCCGTTATATATAAAAAAAATTCTATATGCTTATCACTGAGGGATTTTACTGTTAAGTTTGGAGAAATATTAAAAGAAAGAATGGATATCCCCCAGTTTTTTCTATCAAAGCTTATTGCAAGCATTTTATTTTTTGCATAGATGAATATATCAACTAAACTTTTAATTTTTATTATACCATCTTTTGAATTACTCTCAACAACGTTACCGTCTATTTTGAGTTTTCCAGAAAAAATCGTCTCTGATGGTATATAAAGAATTACTTTTTTTAAATCAATCGTTAAATTATTCTTATCCTTATCTGCCAATACCATATTGTTAGAAAGAGTAACTCTCTCTTTTTTTTCTTTTAACTTGACTGTTTTAAATTCTTTTTTTTGGGTAAAGGATATAGAATATTTTATATTTAAAATTTTACCTTCATTCTCAAGGCTTGAATTTATTATATAGTCTGCCTCAAAATACTCCTGGTTATCTTTTTGATCGTTTAATTTAAATATAAGCCAATTCTCCCCATCTTTTGAAACATACATATCATTACCTATATAGGTAATATATAAAGGCTGTTTTATTATAAAAGAGTTATTATTAAGAGAATAAAATAAATCAGACTTTTTATTCTCATAACTGGATATCTGGATAACAGTATCTTTATAAAATGCAAAATACTCATTATTATTCCATGCTTCATCTAATAATGCTTTTTGTTTTTCTCTATTCTTTACTGCCTGATTCATTTTTTCAATCATCTTCTGGATCCATAAGAAAATATTTATCTCTTTTACATTTTCTGGTGGAGTAATGCAGGAAAATAATAGTAA
>DAONLM010000123.1:0-5254 GCA_035406685.1 Spirochaetota bacterium | reverse complement strand
CAAAAATATAATTTTGTCAAAAAAATCTCTATTTTTTTAATTGCAATACATTAATTTTGCCATTTTCTGAATGTATATCAATATTGAAAAACTCTGGATTCTGTCCAAATGAGCCGGATAAAAAAGAATATCCGGTTTTAATTAGATTTTTATTTTCTAAATTATACTTTATTGAAATATCTTCTTCTTTTGCTCTTATAGAGATATTATGATCTATTTCGTATGCTAAGTAGATATTATTTGAGGTATTCAAAGAGAGCAAATCAAAATATGACATTTTACCAATGGCTTCAAAAAATATCTTATTATCTCCATTTTCAGAATTTATTATAATATCGGAAGAGTTATAAGATTTTACAACAAGATTCAATCTTGAATTTATAGAATTAATTCTTAAAATAGTTCCCTGAAAAACCATATCTACATTACCATTAGAATTAGTTAATTCAACATCGCCAAGATAATCGTTTATAAAAATATTTCCTTTTTTTGAATCAATAAATATTTTCAATAGAGTGAAAGGGATATAAATTTTTAATTCAATGGATCCATTGATACGGGATGGAATTTTTGTTTTTATAAGAAGTTCTTTAATTTCTGGATCAAATTTAAAAATAGTATCCATAAGATTTAAATCCCCAGAAAAACCGGACTGTATTTTTTTCTTTGTATTAATCTCTATAAAATCTTTTGGCCATCCAATAATATCAATATTTCCATTAACAGAATCTATTCTGATAATTTCTACAATATTTTTCTCTCTGTATTTTATATTTATTTCATTGGATGTAAAAAATCCAGAACAACTCGTAATGATTAATACAAAAAGAAAAATGTATATTTTTTTCATATTATTTTTATACCTGAAAAGTAATAAATGGTCAATAAGTTATGTAAAAAATTTGGATAAAAAAGGCTATTTTATAAAAGATTGTTGAATTTATTTTAAAATGTCACCTTTTGAAAAAATAGAAATGTGGTCTTAATTTTCTTGGACACAATATGCAAAGATTTTTAATTATCATATTAAAATCTGTTACATATTTCTCATATTTCTTAGAAAAATCTAATTAGGGACAGTACTGTTTTTTTCTGTTTTTACCATTTTAAAAAATTTCTTTTTCTTTTTTGATCTAAATTTTTTATGCTTGGAATTTCTTTTCTTTAATGGTTTAAAAATTTCTTCTACTTCTTTATCACCTATTATCTTAACAAAATATACAAATACATTATAATATTTTGTTCTTCTCATTCTGGCAATAACAGAATTAAGTTCTTCTTTTGGTTCTTGTATTAGGCCATTTATTTTAATATAGTTATAATAAATTTTTGTTATATTTTCTACTGTCTTTCTTGGTGATTTTATCACATAAAGATAATTTTTCAGACAGGTGCTTATTGATAAAATTGGATCTTCATTATTTATTTGGGACTTTACTTTTTCAAAAAGCATAATGGACCAGAAAAGATCTATTTTCTCTTCAATCTCTTTTAAATTATCTTTTTCTTTATCAAAGATTTCAAGCCTTTTTAGATAAAGTTTTGAATTATCCCCCCTTATCTCTTCATCAATAATAGGGATAAAGTGTTTTAATAATTTACTACTGGCTAACTTAACTAAAATATCTTTTGCCTTTTCTGCTTTTATTATTTTATTTATCTCTTCAAGCAATCTAAATGGAGAACATTTTTTTATCTGGCTTGAATTCTTCTTAATAGAATTTTCTATCTTTTTTTCTATTTTACAATTCAATAGAATGGAATATTTAATGGCTCTTATCATTCTAACTGGATCTTCTAAAAAACTTATATCTGCTTTTTTTAATGTCCTTATTCTTCTTTTTTGAATATCTTTATATCCATTTACATAGTCGATTATATTTTCAGACTCAATATCATAATATAAGGCGTTTATGCCAAAATCTCTTCTTAAAGCATCCTCTTCAATTGTCCCAAATTTATTATCATTTATAATTATACCTTTTTTTGTTTTTATATTTGCTCTAAAAGTTGCTGTCTCTATTATTCTATCTTTAAATATTATATGAACAAGTTTAAATCTTCTACCTATTAACCTTGCATTACAAAATATCTTTTTTATTTCATTTGGCTTGGCATCTGTTGCAACATCAAAATCTTTTGGTTTTTTACCTAAAAGAAGATCTCTTATCGCTCCACCAACAATATAAGCCTGATAGCCAAATCTTTTCAATCTATAAATAACCTTTTTTGCATCTATCTCTATTAATGAATTATCTATTTTATGAATGTCCTTTGGTATTAAATCCGGCTTATTATTTTTAGAAAATAACATTTGTAAAAAATTTCTCTTTTCTTTATTCTCTCCATCAGCCATTACTCTAAATCCTTTTTTACAGGGATAAGATAGATATCTTTATAACTATTAGAAATGGTAAAATAATTTATTACAATAGCAATATCATTTTCCAGAAGAGTCGCACTAAATGGATAAACCATATAATTTACCCCCTGATCAAATCCAAAACTTATTTGAAGTCTAAAAATTCTTTTTTGCTCAACATTCTTATACCAGTAAAAACCGGATCTTTTATTATTTAAGGGATCTATAATGTTTCTTATATGCTTTGAATCTACTAATTTATGCCAGATAATACCATTATCACTCGAATATTCTATATTTACTGGAAAGCCATAAGTTGGATCCAATGATGGATCAAAGAATTCTATATCCGTGGATTTTCTTAAAAATGGATTTATCTTATTAATTCTAATTGTATTTTCTATACAATACTTAAAAAATACCTTCAAGAATTCTTTATTACAACTTATTCTATAATATATCTTATTGCCTTTAAGATATAAATTAGGAGAATTATTTCTCATGCCTGTCCATATTCTAAATAATCTATCTGGTGAATACTCATAAAAAAAGTTATTACTTTTCTCCCTGTCCATCCAATTCTCATCCCAGATTAAATAAGGGAGATTTTCAAGCCTCTTGTTAGCATTATATATATTTGAAAAGTCCCTTTCTTCTATAATCGAATAACTTTCTCCATCTTCCTCAATCGTAAGTATTCTATTATTTTTGAAAGATACAATATCAAAATCCTCTGATGTTAAATTTTCTAAATATTGAATATATTCCTTTAATTGAGAAATATTTGCATCTATTTTACCTGTTTTAACAATACTCGAATTTAAAAAAGATTCTGAGAAATTATGATTATAAAGAGAAAAAGAATAAATAGATGAGGCATATATTTTATCATTGTATTTCCATAAAACTAAGGGAATTGATAAAGATGTTTTAGTAAATGTTTTGCCAAGATCTTTTGAAACAAATAACCCAGATTTAAGTAATATATTTTTATTTTTGTATAAAAACTGATAAGAACTATAAGAAAGTAAAGAATCTTTTTCATCCGTGTTAATAAAAGAGGCATACAATAGATCAGAAGAATTGTCGTAAAATCCAGAAATATATCTTAATTTAAAAAAATTTATTTCTGGAATTTTTATATATTCGTACTTCCAGTTTTTACCCCAATTAAAACTTCTAGCAATTTTATTTTCTGTAATGGCAATTATTTCTTCTCTATTTGTAATAAAGATATCTATTATATTTGATTTATCTCTATCATAAAAAATTTTTTTTGCTATCCATTTATTTCCTTTATCATTAGAAAGAAATATGTATTCTCCAAAAGAAATTGCTATTTTATTATTGTCTATTGGCGAATATGTAAAATTTGTCCAGACTCTTTTAGGTAAAATTTTTTGTTTATCTTTTTTTATTTCTGTTTCTTTATCTTCTTCTGAATAACCAAAAAACTCCTCCAGTCCTTGCAGTTTAAAAAAACTGGCAGAAATTGTCTTACCATAATCATCTGTTTTAAGAATTCCAATCTTTGGAAAACTAACTGGTATAAATATGCTTTTTTGATCCGGGTGTAAAAAAAATCCCTCTACAATTGTTTTATCACCTTTTATTTTTATGCCTAATATTTTTTGCTCATATTTCAGATCAAATTCTCTAATGGAATTTAAATCTGTAGTATTATCCTCAAAAATGTTCTTGATTCTTGAATATTCTATTGTGGAACATGAAAGAAATAGAAAAAACAATAAAAGTAGAAAAAATATTTTTTTCATATTTATTATATACTTAATTTTTTTTTATTTGTCAAAAAATTAAATTTTATTTCTAAAAATCTTAAATTAATTAAATGGTAAAATTTCATAATATTCTATTGAGTCAAAAATATTTAATATTTCATTAAACCTTTTATATTTTTTATGAATTTCTGGATCAGGGCTACTTATAAATAAAATTTTTTTTGGATTATTATCTTTTATCTCTTTTGGTAATAGATGAATTATTCTTTTTGAGACTCCTTCTCTTGAATCAATCACTTTTACTTTATTTTTAAAAAAAAGATTTATCTCTTCTATTAAAAAAGAATAATGAGTGCATCCTAAAACAAGAACATCTATATTTTTTTCGACAAAAAAAGAAAGTTCTTCTTCTATAAGGCTTTTTACCTTATCTGTTGAATAAAATAATTCTACTGCATCTACTAATTTTGAAGATGACTTTATAAAAACCTCTTTATCTTTTGCAAACTCCTTTATAAGATTTTGAATGTAATCAAGTTTTGTGGTTGTTTCAGTGGCAATTATTCCTATTTTATTATTTTTTGTAAGTCTTGCAGCTGGCTTAATTGCCGGAACTGTTCCTATTATAGGGACAGAGACCTTTGATCTTAAAAAGGCAAGAGCAGAAACAGATGCAGTATTGCATGCTATTACTATTAACGAAATATTAAATTGATTTTTTAAAGAGGAGTATATATTAAATAAAATATTGCCTAATACTTTTTCGTCTTTTTTGCCATAAGGATAATTCAAAGTATCGGCAAAATAGATTATATTTACTCTATTTTCTAAATCTAAAAAATATTTTAGTATGGATAGACCGCCAACTCCAGAATCTATAAAAAGAATATAATTTTTATCCACTTTAAAATCCTAAAAACATTTTTATAATGAATTAAATTAATTGAAGACATATTAATAATTTTTTTATATTTTGTCAAAATTATCTTGTTATATTGATAATACTGATTTCGATTTTATTTACAGGTAAAATTTTTTATTTTTTTCTTAAATTTTGTAAAGGATTTTTTCATAAATTTTGTGATTAATAATTAGAAAACAATTTTTATTTCAAGGAGCTAAAAACTATGATAAAATATGATTTTGTTCTTAA
>DAONLM010000122.1:0-8766 GCA_035406685.1 Spirochaetota bacterium | reverse complement strand
AATAAAGTGGTTATAAGAAAAAATATTAAAATTATAGGTGGAAGTTGTGTTAAAACTATAAGTCTTTTATCTTACCAACTACCTGCTTATTAAAAAAACCTCCTTTAAATCTTTATTGACTACCCTTTATCGTATTCAAACAATCTTTGCTCTAGTATAGATATCCCCCTTTTGATTATTTTATTTTTATATACTTTATACCGGACTTTCTTTCAAGACTCTTTTTGATTGATTTTTGAAAGACATCTTTTTTTCCAAAAATAAATACCCTATTTTTTGCCCTTGTTATTGCAGTATATATTAGCTCTTTTGTTAAAATCTGAGACTCCTCATCAGGGATAAAAAGAAAAACATCATCATACTCACTTCCCTGACTCTTATGAATCGTTATTGCAAAAGCATACTTATAATTTTTTAAAAGATTTAATGGAATAATAATATTTTCATTAAAGTAAACTCTATTATCTAATTTTTTATAACCAATATCACTATTAAATATATTATTCTCATAATCATTTTGCATAACAATAATGGGGATATCCCCCTTTTCATTTTTATGTTTTAAAAATTTTATTAAAGTTTCATTTATTCTATCAACGCCTATTATATTTTCTTCGTTATAAGGAGTAAGTATAATGCTCTTTTTAAAGTCTTTATAATAATGATTAAACCACTTTTCAAGAACAGAAACAAGATTTTCCTTTAATGAAATATCAAAATAATATACACCATTCTCACTATTTATTAACAAATTTTCGAGATTATGAATATTAGTATAGATTTTAAACTTAGAAAAATCAAACTCTCCAGTCTTTATACTTTTTGCAATATCAGAAATATTACTATTTGATCTATATTGTTTTTGAAGTTCAATCTTAAAATCAAAATTATTCTCAATTAGATTTGAAAAAACACTTCCAGTATTTACTGATGGAAGTTGATCCTTATCACCAACAATAACAAGATTACTTTCATCTGGTATGGCCTCAAGTAGCTTCCTGAAAACAACAAGATCAATCATTGATGCCTCATCAATAAGAATTAAATCAACCAGAAGTTTTTTCTTTTTATTATAATTAAAATCACCTATTATTGGATTGTATTCAAGAAGTCTATGAATTGTTGAAACATCTACCTTCTCTTTTATGTTGTAAAAAATTTTTTCTTTTAATACTCTGGCTGCCTTGCCTGTTGGAGCACATATTTTTATTAATGGCTCTCTTTGATTTAATAGCTTGAAATTTTCTTTAAAATATTTATAAATAAGCGATGAAAGATATGTTTTCCCGGTGCCAGGACCACCTGTAATAAAAACTGTTTTATATTCAAGCGACTTTTTTATATTCTCTTTACTGGGATCATCTATTTTAATTCTCACCTCATTTTTACAGTTATTCTTAATCCTCTTTATTAAAATATCTTCTATTATTTTTTCTTCATAGAAATATTTATGAAGATACAATAGATACTGACTATCAATTTTTCTTATAACAAATGGGGTTTTAAATAAATTACTTTCACTCTGAAAAAGATTATTATCTTCAAACAATTCAAAAATTTCTGGATATTTACTCATTCTATTTTTATCTTTTTCATCTATTTCAATACATGATGAACCATTCATTATTTCAGAAAATAGATTTATTAGTTTTTCTAAAAAAAAATCTTTATCTTTATCAAAAATAGTTAAAAAAAAGGCGATTATTGACTTATATAAATAATCAATTTTAATCTCTGGATTTTTTTCCATATATTGATTAATTTCTTTTAAAGAGTCTATTATTTTAATGTGAGGCATTTTTAAATAATTTTCTATCTTTTCTCCAAGAACCATAATTTATCCTTTTTTGTAAATCGTTAATTCTTACGACAATTGTCATATAAGTTTTATCCTATTCCCAACAATTCTTGCTACCTTCTATACCACAATAGTCGCAGGGGTTTTAGCTGTATTAACAGCATAAAAACAATTGTCGTAAAATTCATTCCTCCTTTTTCAATATCTCTTTTAATTCTAAAATTGTTTTTTCTTTATTACTCTTTATCATCTCTTTTAGTTCGGTATAAAAATCTTCTATCTCATTAGCAGGATAATTGTTATAAATAATTCCATTATCATTGTTTTCATTTATAATTCTTAAATATATATAAAAAATCCCACCAAAGTTTTTTTCATAAGAAAAGTTAAAAACATTTTTTTCAAGATATTTTTTCATTGCATAGGTATATATTTTTGCCTGAACCTCATAATGTTTTTTAAAATTACTCTCCGGGGTTTCATTTTCTTCAAGTTTATTTGATTTCCAGTCAACAATGTAATACCTGTTATTATATCTGAATAATAAATCAATCTCTCCATTTATAAAGTTTTCATCAACATAAAAATAAAAATCAAGTTCATTTTTTCTATCTGTAACTTTTAAATCTTTTAAAGAAAAATCATTAATGATTTTTTTATTGACTAAAATATTGAAGGTATTTTTTATCTCATTTTTTATATTTAATAGTTTTTCATTATCAAAGGTTATAGAATAATATTTTAATGTTTTTTCAATTGTTTTATCAATTTCATCTCTGTTAATCAAAGAATAGTCTATTTTTTCAAGGATCTTGTGTAACATCGAGCCAGATTTTGTTCCACCAGGAAGGGATGGTAAATTATTTATTAACTCTTCAATAATTGGATAATTCTCATCTTCTTTGTAATTATATTCTTTTTCTGTAATTATATCATAGTCAAATTTTTTTAGACTCGAAAATGACTTTATTGTAAAAAACCTGTCATGTTTATATATTTCATCCAGTGAAACCTGATTAAAAGTTAAGATTTCTTCTTTATTTTGATCCTCAATATTATTTTTTTCAAACTCGATAATTTCGTTATATTGATCTATATTAATAATTTTATAATTCTCTTCTTCTGTTAAATTTTCAAGATTCTTACCGAGCCAGCAGGCAAGAGAAGAGTTATTTCCCATCTCTACAACCGGTAGATAACAACTATATTCTCCTCGCGTTATTGCAACATAGTGAAGCCTTCTGTATTCTTCAATCTCTTTTTGACCAATTTTATCTTTTTCTTTTTTTGTGAAACTATATTTTACAATATGCTCTGTGTAATCTTTTTTTAGTTCAGAATAATAGTACTTTTTTTTATTACCCGGAATTCCTTTTAATGCTCCATAATCAAAGACAATTGGAAACTCAAGTCCTTTACTTGCATGTATTGTAAGAATGCTAACCACATTCTCATTTTTACCCTCATTTCTAAATAGGTCTTCGTCAATCTCTTCCTCTTTTTCAGAATATATAAGTAAGAGTAGCCTATTTTTTAAAGAAAAAATATCGAGTTTTTCTCTAAATGCAATATTTTCGAGTTTTTCTGCAATATGTCTGTAATTTATCACAACTCTTTTATAGTTGCTTCTATATTTTATTCCTATAACCTCTTCCAATCTTATTGTATTAAAAAAGGTTGTTATCATATTTTCTGGCTTTGATGAATCAAATACCTTTTGTAATACCTCTATCTCTTTGTTGATCATCTCATCGATATTATCTTCTGAAAGAATATAAAAATCTGTCAAAAGTAGTTTTTTTAACTTACCAATATTACCCATATCAGCCCAGTAATCCAGTAGATAAAAAATTTGAATTGCCTCTTTGCTCTGAAATAAAAGATTTTTCTTATAAAATGAGGATGGAATTCCATTTTTAGAAAGATATCTTTGAATGTTTGCTGCATCATCTCTTGATGATACCAAAATCGCAATGTCGCTGTATAACACATTTCTACAATTGTCGTTTTTTTCATCATATATTTTAATTGAATTATCATCTATTAATTTTTTAATCTCACCTGCTATAAATCTACAAAATTGCTTCCCCCTATCTTCTTTTAAAAGTTTGATAAAATTTATTGGTTTTATATTTTCAAATATTTTTTTATTTGGTTGAGGAGAGTTTACATTGCTATACTGGATCTGGGAATTTTCAAAGTAGTTATTTAAAGCAAATATACCATTGTAACCATCAATTAGTGATTCTGTTGATCTGAATATGGTATCAAGTTGAGCAAGTAGCCCATTTTTTTTAACAATATACTCTTTTGCCTCAAAATATACATCAAGGCAGGCATTTCTAAATAGATAAATGGACTGCTTTGGATCGCCTATGATTATAAGTCTATTTTTTTCATTATCCAGAAAAATTTTTTTAAAGATTTCCCACTGGACTGGGTCCGTATCCTGAAATTCATCTATAAAGGCATATCTATACGCCTCCTGTACTCTCTTTTTAAAAACCTCACTATCTTTTATCGCTCTATAAACATACAGTATCATATCATCAAAAGCAATAAGAAAATTATCCTTTTTATGTTTATCAACAAGTTGATAAACCCTTGTTGCAATATAATCAACAATAAGATTTTTTAAATTAATACCATTTTCATAATAATTATATAAACCTATATCTTTAAATAAATCTATAATTTCTTCTTTATCAAAATAGTATCCAATTAATTCTTTATCAAGTATTTCAATAAAATTATTTATATCGCTTTCTTTCAATTTATTAATTTTATTGATTATTGATGATTGAGATCTTTTGTTAATATTACTGGTATTAATTTTTTCTTCGATTTCAGTAAAATTAATTTTTTTAAAATTTCTTATTGATGATATTATATCTTCTTTTAAAATCTTTTTTTCAATAAAATTAAATATATATTTAACCTTCTTTATATAATCTAAAATATTTCCCTTTATTTTATTTTCTGGATTATCATCATCAAAACCAATTATTGAAAAAATGTCTTTTATAACATCTTCTTCAAATTCATTAAAAATATCTTTTCTTATATAATAAAAAAAGTATTCTTCGATCAAATATGAGTCATCTATAATAGAGTTTTCAAAATTGCAACCAATTTCAAATGGATACTCTTTAATTAGCTTATTACAAAAACTATGAATTGTATGAATCTCAAAATTATTAATATTGTTAACAATATCTTTTGACTTCTCCCTCACTATTTGAGAAGAATCTTTTGTTAGTTCATCAAATTTTTTAAATATTCTATCTTTTAATTCTCCTGTTGCCTTTTCAGTAAAAGTAACGATTAAGATCTCTTCTGGCTTAATATTTTTTTCTAAAATAAGATTTTTTACCAGTTCTATGATTGTATAAGTCTTGCCAGTTCCAGCAGAGGCTTCAATAATACCATTACTCTCCAGAAAATTTAAAACACTATTTTTATCATTAAGGTCAAGTTTATAATTCATTCCTGCTTTCCCACATATTTAAAACATTTAAAAACATATCTTTATACTCACAAAAAGTCTCTTCATCTGGTAAAATTTTTTCATCATCAATAAGAATATCCATATCACTGATATAAAACCTTTTATTATAATTTTCATTTTCTTCAAAGTTTCTTTTTATTTCAAAATCTTCTTTGTATTTATTAAAATCACAATCTAAATTTTTTTCTTTTTTGTTATAATTATTAAGAATAATCTTTCTTTCAATATTAAAAATCTCATCTCTTTCATAGATCCACTTAATATAAAAATCGATAATTTTTTTTAAATCAAGATTTATATCAAAATTAAAGGTTTTTTTATCTGTAATTACCATTATTGAAGAATTAACCTTATCTTTTTTGCTTTTTAATGCTAAAATAAATATTTTTTTAATGAATTCTTTATAAAAAAAACTATCAATATTAAAATTATCAGTGTAATAAAAATCATAAACTTTATTCTTGTTCTTATCCACTAAAAAACTTTCAAGTTTTCCGTTAATCAAATAACTTTTGCCATTATAATTATATTGATATTCAATATCCTCTTTATCAACTGGAGTTGAATTTAACAAAGGTAAAAAATTTTCCTTTTCTTTAATAAAATTAAATACATCATTAATATTTTTAATAGCCTTATCTTTAAAATAGAGAGAATAAAACTCCTCTGGTTTTAAGCCCTTCTCTCTTTCATACTTAATATCTTCTGATATACATTTTTCTATATTAATAGCATTATTCTTAAAATATTCAAAAATGTATTTTGTTATAGAATTTTCTATATCATATTTATCTTCGTAAAATGGTTCAATTACTTCATTTATATCCTTATCATAAAATGTTATGTCAAGATTTAATTTATTTTTAAAAAAGACCTTTTTTGGTTCAAGAAAAAAACTTGCAATATCATCTATACTTATCTTTATCACTTCTGAATCTTCTTTTTTATTAAATAAATTATATTTTCTAAAATCTGCGACAATTGTCCTGTTATTATATAGACACCTTGCAGTCTCAATTTTTTGCGGTATATAACACCTATTATGCTCACAGGAAAAATTCTTATCCTCACTATCAATAAAGTTATTTTTATCCTCCAGTAATAAACTTACCTGATAAACTCTGAATTTTTCTTTTAAAACATTCTCTTCAAGATAGCCAATAATCTCTCTTATTACACTTGAGGGGTATATCAGTTTATCTCTTTCAAGATCCTTACCATTGTATAATAGATATAACTTATTTTGTGTTGCAAGAATTGTCTCAAAAAATAGGTATCGATCATTCTCTGTCTTTGTTATAAACTCTTCATCATTTTTCTTCTGGTTTCTTAAATCAATTCCAGAATTCTCCTGTAATCCGGGAAAATCATTTTCAGTAAGGCCTAATATATATGCAATCTTAAATGGAATAGGTTTCATTGGTTGAAGTTCTGAAATAACAACTCCATCAGATAGATAACTCCCCTTTTTACCCTCAACCTCTTCAATGTTTGAAAGAATATATTTTTTTATAAACTCAAAACTAAAGTTACTATCATTCTTTTCATTCAATAATAAGATATTTTCAAACTTATCAATGTTTTCGAGTAAACTAAGTGTCCTGTCTTTTAAAATTGTTTCAACCCTATCATCTTCATCAACCTGTAAAAAATTTTCAATAAAATCAACCAAAACTTTTTTCCACTCTAAAAATGATCTTTTTTCACAAATAGAATTAAAAAAGTTAAAAAGTTCATCAAAGAGTTTTATAACTTTTTCAAGATTTTCAGGATCAGCAACATACAAATTTTTAATATTAAAAGTAGAGATATCCCTATCTTCATTCTCATTGAAAAAAAGAGTGGACAATTTGAGTCTTGTAAGCCCATATCCCCAGGTAAAATAAGGTGTATCAAAATGCGAAATACTCTTTTTATCATTTATATTATAACTATAAAATATATTTAATTCGTCAACTAATTTTATAATATTTTCTATATCTGATGTATTAAAAGAGAATTTTTTCATAAAAAGTGGATTTGTGATTAGTTTTAAAATCCTGTCTTTTCTAAAATCACTATTTACAATTTCAAAAAATGAGTTTATTGCCCTATAAAAATTTGATTCATTTGCAAGTTTAAAGTCATTTATATTGTAAGGTATAATTCCATACTGAGCAAATACATTCTCAATATAGTATCTATATTTATTCATATCAGGGACAAAAATAGCAATGTCTGTAAGTTTAAGTCTCTCATCTTTAAGAAGATTATAAATTATGCTATTATAGACAGTCTCAACCTCTCTTAAAATAGTTGGTGCCTCTATAACCTGAATTGTCTCATCCTGATCTATCTTTTCAATTTTTGCATTATTCAAACTACAATTTTTAAAACTATCGAGTAGATTAGTCTTAAAGTCTGTTTTATTATTTTTTATTATATCAATCTTTTTATTAAAAATTCTATCAAATAACTTTTTATTTTTTATATAAGCATTGCAATAAAAATCAAGATAGGTATTTTTTTCACTATTAAGATAGTTTAATTGATAAAACTCAATTTCAAAATAATCTGACAATTTTAACAGTAACTCAATATGAAAATGAGAAATCAACGATAGTCCAAAAATGTAGATTTTAAAATCAGAGCCAAATTTTTCTTTAACATCAATGTTAATTTTATTTAAATTCTTTTTTACAAAAATTGAGAGTGTGGTATAGATTATATTATTTTCTTTTGATTTTTCATTCAATCTCTCTAAATAATTATCTTTTTCAATAAACAGTTTTCTATAAATAAGCTTATATCCATTTTCTATATCCCGATTATTCTTAAAATATAAATCATCTTCTTCCCATTTTAAAAGGATATCTGGTTTTTGATATTGATATTCTCTCAGGTAGTAAGTGATTTTCTGTGATAAACTCCAAAGAGCATTAAAATCCTCTATATTATTTTTTTTGTAATATTTTTTAAAGATAGCAAGCTCATTTTCTTTTTCATTTTCGAGAAGTATTAAAATTATTAATAATTGTAGATTTATCAAGTTATCTTTATCATTTAAGAAGATAACTCTTTCGTCTATGTCAAAAATTTTTTTTAAAATATAAAATAGACCTGATTCAAGATAAAGAATATTTAGCCCTGAAATTATATTTTTTTCTTTTGTAAGTTCCAATTGAAGCCATTTTTTTACATTTATGTTTGGAACAATTATAAGATTTTCTGAAAATGGATCTGGACTTTCAAATTTAGAAATAAAATTATTTTTTAAAGTAATTATATCATTTGAAGTATAAAATTTTATGCTCACTGTTTCCTCTTTTTTTGTATTACAATACCAGATAAAAAATCGATTTTTATTATAACAATTTTTTTAACAAATTTTTTGTGATGCTTTATTTTCAGGCATTTTTTTTTAAATTTTTTCTTAAATTTTGTAAAGGATTTTCTAAGAAATTTTGTGATTAATATATAG
>DAONLM010000121.1:0-8820 GCA_035406685.1 Spirochaetota bacterium | reverse complement strand
TGATATCTTTTGTTTAATGTGGATTTTTGACAAACTATAGTTTTTTGGATATATATAAAAGAAATTAAAAAGAAAAACAAATATTCAGATAACATTTTTGTCTATTACAGGCTTGTGGAGTTTTATAGAACTCTAAAAGGGCCTATGCAAAGAATAAGAAAGCATTTTAGCAGAATGGTGTTATCAACTGTATCAAGGGCAACAAAAGACAATAAAACAATCTATATAAGAAATACAAGCAAGCCAAATGATTTCCAAAAGGAGATATTTGATAAACTTAATCTCAATGAAAAAATAATCAATAAAAAAATAACAATAGTAGAATAAGTGGTAGGTACCATTAAAGAATGAAAAATCGATATAACTATCGATGTTTAAAAATGATATGAATTTTATTATGACAAAGTTAGTTTAATATAACATAAATTTTATTTCTTATAAAAAATATTTGACATATGTCGTAGTGCTAAAGTAAATATCCCTATATTTTAGTAAAGGGGATATCCACCTGTTAAATTAATCATAAACTAAAATTTGACTTCCTTCTTAATTTAGATAAGAACTTAGTAGATATGTCGTAAAATAACTATTTTTAATTTCTATTTTTATCATTATTTTAAAAATTCATTCTTTATTTTAAAAATCTCATCTCTTATTAAGGCTGCCTTTTCAAATTCTAAATTTTTGGCACATTCAAGCATATTTTTTTCTAATATCTTTATATACTCTTTTCTCTCTTCTGGATTCAATAGATTAAATCTTTTTTGTAAAATCTCAATATCTTCCTTTTCTTCTTTTATCTCAAGATTCTTCTTCCTTTCTAAAATCGCCTCTACTTTCTTTATAATTGTTTTAGGGGTAATATTATTTTGCTCGTTATATTTTAGCTGAATACTTCTTCTTCTATTTGTCTCATCTATTGCCTCTTTCATTGCATCCGACATTCTATCTGCATACATTATTACTCTACCATTAATGTTTCTTGCCGCTCTTCCTATTATCTGTATTAAAGATGTGGTTGACCTTAAGAATCCTACCTTATCTGCATCAAGAATTGCAATCAATGATACTTCTGGCAGATCCAGCCCTTCTCTTAATAGATTTATCCCAATAAGAATATCAAACTCTTTTGCTCTTAGTGCCTGAATAATTTCTACCCTTTCTATGGTCTCTATCTCACTATGAAGATATCTTACCTTAAATCCCTTTTCTGCAAAATACTCTGTTAGATCCTCGGCCATTTTTTTTGTAAGAGTCGTTATCAAAACTCTCTCACCCCTCTTAATAACAATATCTGCTTCATTCATCAGATCATCCATTTGATTCTCTGTTGGTTTTACAACAATAACTGGATCAACGAGTCCAGTAGGCCTTATAAGCTGCTCTACTATTACTTCTGATACTCTTCTTTCATATTCTCCCGGAGTTGCTGAGACATATACTGTCTGATTCATAAGAGATTCAAACTCATTAAAATAGAGAGGTCTGTTATCAAGAGCAGAAGGGAGTCTAAATCCATATTCTATAAGACTCAATTTTCTTGCTCTATCACCTTCATACATACCACCTATTTGTGGAATTGTAACATGGGATTCATCTATGAATGTTATAAAATCTTTTGGGAAAAAATCTATTAAAGTAGAGGGTCTATCTCCCTCTTTTCTACCGGAAAAATATCTTGAATAATTTTCTATACCTTTACAATATCCAATCTCCATTAGCATATCAAGATCATACTCTGTTTTTGTTCTTAATCTTTTTGCTTCAAGATCTTTGCCCATTTTAATTAGTTCATTACATCGAAATTCGAGTTCTTCTTTTATCTGTGGTATTACCCTGTTTAAAGTCTCTTTTGATGTAACAAAATGCTTTGCTGGAAATATTGTAAGTTTTTCAA
The DNA here is from genome assembly GCA_035406685.1 of Spirochaetota bacterium. Lineage (GTDB taxonomy): Bacteria > Spirochaetota > GWE2-31-10 > GWE2-31-10 > MWDO01 > DAONLM01. The sequence continues at coordinate 6,923 of DAONLM010000121.1, read as the reverse complement.
GTTTATCTGTGATCTTATTGTTTATTATGTCAAATCTCTGAATCCTCTCTATCTCATCTCCAAAAAATTCTATCCTGAAACCACTCTTTGCATAGGCTGGAAATATATCAATAACATCCCCCTTTACTCTAAAACTGCCTCTTTGAAATATATTATCATCACGATTGTATTGAATGTTTATTAACTTTTTAATAAAATCTTCTCTATCAAAAAACATCCCAGTACGAATATTGATACTCTGTTCCCTGTAATCTTCTGGATTACCCAGCCCATATATACAGGAGACTGTTGCAACAATTATTACATCATTTCTCTCCATAAGAGCACTTGTTGCTGAAAGTCTCATCATATCAATCTCTTCATTTATATCTGCATCTTTTTCTATATAAAGATCTTTTTCAACAACATAAGCCTCTGGCTGATAGTAGTCATAATAACTGACAAAGTATTCCACAGCATTTTCTGGAAAAAAATCTTTAAACTCGCGATATAGTTGAGCAGCAAGAGTCTTATTATGAGACATTATGAGAGCCGGTCTATTTATACTTTCAATAACCTTTGCCATTGTAAAGGTCTTACCTGATCCAGTAACACCTAAAAGAGTAAGATTTTTTTTGCCTGCTAATATATTTTCTACAAGAGTATCTATTGCCTTTTGCTGATCACCAGCAGGACCAAACTCTGAGACCACTTTAAATTTATTCATTTGAGTATAAATATATCACTTATAATAAAATAAGTAAATAAAATTTGATTTGTCTTTACTTTTTAATATTTTGTGATATAATATTATAAAGAATAATTTTTTATTAAAAAAAAATGGAGATTATATGAAAAAAAATTTAATAATAGTATTGTTATTGCTTTCAGTAGCTTTTATAATAATGTTTTCCTGTCCTATTGAAAGAGATATAATGAGAGAGCCAGATTATACAAAAAAGAATAAGATATATGGCTTTAGTAAACCAATAAATCTTAAATTGTTAAATAATAATCTATATATTATGGATAAAAGTAGTGGAATTTATAAAATAGATTTAACTACCACTAATTTAACCTCAGATTCTAACAAAAGCGATGTCGCTACACTTATTTATAGTAACGACAACTCTGGGGATATTGTTAATTTTGATATAACAAATGACTATCTTTATTTAATCACCTATAAATCAGAATACTATTATATAGTTAAACAGAAATTAGCAGATTCATCAAGAACTGGTTTTAAAATCCCGAGTAAGTTACCAGCATTTAATATAACATTTTATGATAACTATGTTTATGTCTCTGGTAACTTTAATATGTCCTTAGGTGTAATACATACTGATAAAATAGGGGATCCTTCTGCTGACCAATATTTTCATTATTCAAAGAATACATATTCTCCTAAGGAAATAGTTGTTGCTGGTTCTTCACCTTATAAAATTTATGTTAGTTCAACTGCCAGCGATGAAATAGGAATAGAGACATACAATTTTAATGATCCGACCATTGATGCATTAAAAACTGATCTATTTCCATCTTTGAAAAAATATCCTTTTCATATAAAAAGGGTAAATGATAACCTATATTTTACCTCTTATCAGAATGTAACAATATTTGATATTTCAAATCCAGACTCACCGACTATAAAAAAGAGTATCCCTTTTGATACAGAAATAGGGATATTTGATGTGGAGATCTATAATGACAAATTAGCATGTCTTTATGGCTATCAAATAAAACCAGATAAATACACCTCTTCTGAATATGAACTTAAACCATACTATTCTGGTATTAAAATAATTAGCAATCCAATGACAAGTCCATCAGAAATAAAGAGTAAGGAGATATTCATAGAAGGATGGTGCATAGATTTTGTTGTTTACAATAATTTTGTTCTTTCTGCAAATCAGATGGAAGCCGAGATTACCATTAATAAGATAGAATAATTTATGAAACTATTAAATATTCTCTTTTTTTTTACACTAAATTTTTTAGTATATTCTCAACAGATAGATATAATCGGCAAATCAGTAAATGGCTCTCCTATAAAATTGTATAAGTTTGGGAAAGGTGAAGATCTTATTATAATAATAGCCGGTATCCATGGCAATGAGAAAAACACTTCTAATACAGCATATTCTATTATTAATCTCTTACAAAAAGGTGAAATAACATTTGGACCTAATAAAATGTTATGGATTATTCCTGTTTTAAATCCAGATGGCTTTAAACAAAATAAAAGAACAAATGCAAATGATGTTGATCTTAATAGAAATTTTGATACTTCAAACTGGCAACCTAAATCCATAAAAGTAAATGAAATTCTTAATTGTGGGGAATTCCCATTCAGTGAGCCAGAGAGTTTAAGCATAAAGAGTCTTTTTGAATCAATAGAAAAGAATATAACCCCTGTGATTATCTCTTTACATTCTTATGGCGATGCACTAATTCCAGCAGATGATAGTTATAAAAATATAGAATTAGTAAACATTTTAAAAAAAGAATTGTCCTATACTTATGATTCTGTTGGGTATTATGTATCAGGAGATCTAACACAATGGGCTTCTGAAAAATTAAATATAGCAGGAGTAACAATTGAGTTTAAAACAAAAGATAAAGAAGAGACTGACGAAATTATAAAATTAATAGAATCTCTTAATAAAATAAATTTTAAAGAAAGAATATATAAAAAAGATATTTTTTCTTTTTTAAATGGTGGAAATAATTTTAATATTATAAATAAGTTAACAGAAAATATTATAGAAAAATTAAAAAAAATAAAAAATGGCGAAAAAATTTTTCTTGATTATTTTAGTAAAATTCCAAAAGAGGATGAACTTCTTTTACTGGTAAATAAATCTAATAAACTTTCCCAAAATTATGTTCCCTCTGATCTTATCTATTTTACTAACAAAGATCTACCTTCTGATAAAGAAAATTTTCAATTAAGAGAAATAATAGTGGAAGATCTAAAAAATATGATTGAAGATGCTAAAAAAGATGGAGTTAATTTAATCATTATTTCGGCATATAGATCTTATGACACTCAAAAAAATTTATATGAATACTGGGTCAATAAATTGGGAAAAAAGGAGGCTGATAGAGTTAGTGCTAAGCCGGGTGCTTCACAACATCAACTTGGAACAACAATAGATTTTAATTCACTTAATGTCTCTTTTGAAAATACAAAAGAGGGAGAATGGTTAATGAAAAATGCATATAAATATGGATTTATTATGTCTTATCCTAAAAATATGGAACATATCACAGGTTATGCTTATGAACCATGGCATTATAGATATGTCGGTAAAGAGGCTTCTTATCTTATATACAATTTTTTTGACAATTGTCTTGAATATTTTTTAATCTGGTATTGGGGATTGCACAAAGATTAGCCTCTATTCACCCAAATACGCTTTCTTTACATCTGGATTTTTTAATAAATTTTCTGATTGATCAGTAAGAACGAGCTTACCAGTCTCCATCACATATCCCATTTTAGAATTTTTTAAGGCAAGTTTAGCATTTTGTTCAATAAGAAATATTGTGGTTCTTAATTCTCTATTTATCTCTCTAATAACATTAAATATATTTTTAATAATTATTGGGGCAAGGCCAAGCCCTGGCTCATCTAAAAGTAATACCTTTGGTTCATTCATCAATGCTCGTCCAATTGCAAGCATCTGCTGCTCTCCACCAGAAAGTAAGCCAGCCTTTTGTTTTGCTCTTTCTTTTAATATGGGAAATATATTAAAAACACTCTCTACTCTATTTTGAAATACTTTTTTATCTCTTAAGAGATATGCCCCCATTTCAAGATTTTCATATACTGTTAATTGAGAAAAAACCATTCTTCCCTCTGGGACAAGGGATATCCCCCTTGATGTTATTCTGTCTGATGTTAAAGATTTTGTTTGAGATACAATTATTTCATCATTATAAATTATTCTTCCTTTTGAAATCGGCTCAAGTCCAACTATTGCCTTTAGAAGGCTTGATTTGCCTGCTCCATTTGCTCCTATTAATGCGACAATTTCCCCTTCTGATATCTTTATGTTTATATCTTTAAGAGCAGTTATATTACCATATTTTAATTCGACATTTTCTATAATTAAAATTTCTTTACTCATCTTCTCTCCCTAAATATGCCTCAATTACCTCTGGATTATTTTGAATCTCTTTTGGTGTTCCGCTTGCTATTTTTTTACCATAATTAAGAACAGTAATTTTATCACAAATATTCATTACCAGTTTCATATCATGTTCAATTAATACAATAGTAACCCCTAACTCTTTAATTCTTTTTATTGTATTCATAAGATCTTCTGTCTCTTTTGGATTCATTCCAGCAGCAGGTTCATCAAGAAAAAGCAATTCTGGTTCTGTTGCCAATGCTCTTGCTATTTCAAGTTCTCTCTGTTTACCATAAGGAAGATTTTTTGCCTTTTCATTTGCAAAATCTTTTAAATTAAAAAAATCAAGCCATTTCATCGAATTATTATAAATATCTTTTTCTTCTCTCTTTACATAGATATAACCAAGAATCGCATTAATAAAACTATTTTTTGTTAGATATGGATGTGTCCCTTTAAAATGTCTACCTATCATTACATTTTCTAAAACAGTCATATCCTTAAAGAGTCTTATATTCTGAAATGTCCTTGCAATTCCCAATCTTGTAATCTTATATGGGGCAAGTCCAGTAATTATTTTTCCTTTAAAAAAGACATCACCAGCAGTTGGGATATCCATACCTGTTATATTATTAAATAGAGTGGTCTTACCAGCCCCATTTGGACCTATAAGGCCTGTTATAGAGTTTTTTTCTACTTCAAAATCAACATTATTTACGGCAACAAGGCCACCAAAAACCTTTCTTAATCCTTTTGTATATAGTAAAATCATTTCTTATTCCTTAATTTCATCTCTTTTACAATATTAGTTTCATAGTCAATCTTTTTTCTTGGTATAATCCCTTGTGGTCTATATATCATCATTAAAACTAAAATTAAACCAAATATTATCTGATTAAACTGTGGCGGAATCAGGGAAGAAATCCCAAATATTTTAGGTAATTCACTTGCAAAATATATTATAGTTGCACCAAGAACTGCTCCTAAGTTATTCCCCATTCCACCAAGCACTACCATACAGAGTATAATTATTGAAAGCATAAAATCAAAAGAATTTGGCACAACCACTTTTATAAATACAGAAAAAAGACTACCTGCAATACCAGCAAAAAATGCTCCAATTATAAAAGAAAAAACCTTATATTTTGTTACATCAATCCCCATTGCAAGAGTTGCAACCTCATCCTCTCTAATTGCCTCAAGAGCTCTGCCAAATCTTGATTGAGTAAGTCTTTTTATTGCAAAATAGGTAATAGCAACAAAAATCCATATTAATATTAAATACTGAAATTTATTGTATGCACTAAATTTTATGCCAAAGATAGAAGGCGGGGGTATTTCACTTATACCTTTTGGTCCACCTGTAAGAGAATCCCAATTTAAAAATATATTCTTCACTATTTCAGAAAAACCAAGGGTTGCTATTGCAAGGTAATCCCCTCTTAATCTTAAATTTGGAAGGCCTATTAAAAAACCAAAAAAGGCGGCAATAAAACCAGATATAATTAATGATGGTAAAAAGGTAAAATGTGCTTTTGTCATAAGAATTGCTGTTGTGTATGCTCCTACTCCATAAAAAGCAGCATGACATAAAGAAAGAAGCCCCGTATATCCAGCTATTAGATTAAGACTGAGAGATAGAATAACAAATATACCGAGTGTTGCTATATTTAATAATATTAAATCAATCATACCTTTTCTCTTGTCTTTTTTCCCAATATTCCTTCTGGTTTAAATAAGAGTATTATTATTAAGACACCAAAAGCAATTATGTCTTTAAAGCCAACTGGTAATCCTAATACTGCTGTTCCAAATGTCTCTAAAAGGCCTAAAATAATTCCACCAAGCATTGCACCACTAATATTACCAATGCCACCAACAACAGCAGCAATAAAGGCTTTAAGTCCAGCCATTGTACCCATCGTTGGGTATACTTTATAGTCAAGAGCAATTAAGACTCCTGCTATTACAGCAAGCCCAGAACCAATTGCAAAGGTTATACTTATAATTCTATTTATATTTATTCCCATAAGAGAAGCAACCTTTTGATTTTCACTCGCAGCCCGCATTGCTTTTCCAGTCTTTGTCTTATCAATAAATATTTTCAAACCCACCATAAGAATCAGTGATAAAATTAAAATCATAAGTTGATTAGGAGATATTGATATTCCAGAAATAGTTATAGGTGTATTATCAAAAGGATATTGAAATTTTTTAGACTTTGTGCCAAATAAAAAGGCGGCAAGATTTGATAATATTATTGAAACCCCTATTGCACTTAATAATGGGGCCAATCTTGGAGCATTTCTTAATGGCTTATATGCTAATATTTCTACTGATACACCAAGTGTTACTCCAAAACATATACCGATTATTAGAGAGATGATAAAAGCCACAAAAATTAAAAAAGGTGTTTTAAAATAGTTTAAGAACACATCATATATAATAAGAGATATATAGGTGCCCATCATTAATATTTCGCCATGAGCAAAATTTATAAATTTTAATATACCATATACCATTGTATAACCTAAAGCAATGAAAGCATAAATGCCGCCAACTGTAAGTCCATTTATAAAATGCTGCAATATTGTAGAGAAATTAAAGTTCTCCAATTTTTACCTCTTTATTTTCTAAATAGGGGATATCCCATTTAAAAATTATTAAAACTTTTAAAATTATAGATATAAATATTAATTTTGTCAATCTTTAAAAAGTAAATTTTTACTACTTTTCTATATTCTAAAAGATAAATAGGTCTTCCTGAAAAAGATGTATCATATAAAAATATAATAAAGTTATAAC
>DAONLM010000120.1:0-8977 GCA_035406685.1 Spirochaetota bacterium | reverse complement strand
TTTGATTTTGTATTGAATCAAAATCTGTTTGAAAAAATTAACAATTTAAAAGATAGAAAAGATAAAGATCTTTCTACTTTAATAAGGGAAATTATAATCTTTATGCTTCCAGTATTAAAGAGAAAGCATCTTTTTGAGAAGAGGCGAAATAAAGATTATAGATTTATAGGTGCAACTCACAGAATTAGAATCTACATTCCAGAAGAGGTGTATAATGAGTTAAAATTGGTTCATGACCATATTAATTCATTCAGTATTGCCATTCTTATACGAGAACTTTTGGAAATATATTTTGCTGGCATTGAAGTAGAGGGGGAAGAGGAGTTTTTAAAAAGAATAGAGGAATGGGAAAAGGAAATAGAAAGATTAAGGGAAACTAAGGCTGTGGTGGTGAAGATTGGTGCCCCAGATATCCCAGTCTCAGATGAACATAACGATTACTTTTTACTCAAATTCAACGTCAAATTTTGCCTGAAAGAGATAAAATTCTTATAAAATTAGTGCTCTATCTAAAATTTTACCACTCTATCTTTCTTACTCAAAACTTAGCCTTAGGATAATTCTATATTTTTCTCTGACTAAAAATAAAATCACACCCGTGATTTTTAAAAAGTCTCAAAACTTTTGACAAAATAAAAAATTTTTATTATAAAAAGAATAATTATTTATCAAAAATATAATTAATATCATAGTAAAGGAGTTTTTTTAAAAATGGCTTTTACAAAAGAAGAGATAATAAAAAGAGCAAAAGAATGGATTCTTCCACCTTATGAAGAGGATTGTATAAATGAGATAAAAGATCTACTTGAAAAAAATAATATAGATGAATTAACAGAGAGATTTGGGGCTGATCTTGATTTTGGAACTGGTGGAATGCGTGGCATAATAAGATATGGGACAAATGGCATGAATAAGTATATTGTTGCAAAGGCTACCCAGGGACTTGCAAATTATGTTAATAAAATGATAGAGAATAATCCAAAGGCAGTAATTGCATATGATTCAAGAAAATTCTCAAAGGAATTCGCAATTGAAGCGGCAATTGTTCTTGCTTCAAATGGAATAAAAACCTATATTTTTAAAGAATTAAGGCCAACTCCTGAGTTAAGTTTTGCAGTAAGATATTTAAAATGTTCCACCGGGATTGTAATAACAGCAAGTCATAATCCAAAGGAGTATAATGGCTATAAGGTATACTGGAACGATGGGGGACAGGTTATTTCGCCTCATGATAAAGGAATCATAGAAGAGGTAAGAAAAGTAGCAAAAATACATGATGTAAAGAGAAAAAATCTAAAAGAATTAGAAAAAGAAGGCATGATAGAATGGATTTCAGATGAAGTGGATAAGGCATTTATAAATGAAGTAATAAAACTTTCTATCAATAAGGATATTGGTAAAAATAGTGATGTTAAAATTGTTTATACTCCTTTACATGGAACGGGTGCAACTCTTGTGCCAGAGGTCTTAAAATTAATGGGATATAAAAATATATACTTTGTTGAGAAACAGATGAACCCTGATCCAGAATTTTCTACAGTGGAATCCCCTAATCCAGAGGAAGAGGTAGCACTTAAAATGGGGATTGAGATTTTAAAAGAAAAGGATGCTGATATATTAATTGCAACAGATCCGGATGCTGATAGAGTTGGAATTGCTCTTCTTGATAAAGATAAAAATCCAGTGATTATTAATGGAAATAGAATTGGCGCTATTTTAGAATACTATATACTTACAGAGAAAAAAAGAAGAGGAGAATTAAAATCAAATGATGCAATTGTTAAGACAATTGTTACAACAAATTTGCAGGATGAAATTGCAGAAAGTTTTGGTTTAAAAGTGTTTAATATGCTTACTGGTTTTAAATATATAGCTCAAAAAATAAGAAATTTTGAAGAGGATAAAGACTATAATTACATCTTTGGTGGGGAAGAGAGCTATGGTTATCTTGTTGGAACACACGCAAGGGATAAAGATGCTATTTCAGCAACACTTTTAATAGCAGAATGTTATGCCTATTTAAAATCTCAGAATATAACAATGCTTGATTATCTTGAAGAGATATTCAAAAAATATGGATATTATGAAGAATATACAAAGTCAATCACAATAAAAGGACTTGCAGGCATTGCAAAAATAGGTGAAATAATGGAGAATTTCAGAAAAGAGCCACTTAAAGAACTTTCTGGTATAAAGGTGAAAAATATTGTTGATTACAATGTTGATAATGTGTATGATGCAAAAGATAGTAAGTATCTATTACCAAAATCAAACGTAATTCAGTATTTCATGGAGGATGGTTCAAAAATAACATTAAGACCATCTGGCACAGAGCCAAAGATAAAGATATACTTTTCAACAAAAGGAAATAGTAAAGAGGAAGCCACCAAAAAAGTAGAACTTTATAAAAATGCCCTTATACCAATGATTGAAAAAATGTAGATATGTATTTAGTTGCTGGACTTGGAAACCCGGGGAAAGAGTATCAATATAATCGACACAATGCTGGCTTTCTCTTTTTAGATTATATTCAAGAAAAGTATAATCTTGATCCTTTTAAAAATAATGGCAACTACTGCTATACAAATATTTTTTTTGATTCTCAAAAGACTATTTTAATTAAACCTCTTACCTATATGAATTTAAGTGGATCTGGAATTATAAATGCCCTATCTTTTTTTAAAATAGGAATTGAAAATCTTATAGTGATCTACGATGAAGTTGCTATTTCTTTTGGTAACATAAGAATAAGAGAAAAAGGAAGTCCAGCAGGCCATAATGGAATAAAAAATATTATTCAGCATTTAGGAACAGATATTTTTAAGAGAATAAGAATAGGGATAAATGTCCCTTCACTTGAATTTCAAGGAAAGATGAGAGATTATGTTCTTTCTGATTTTTCAAAAGAGGAACTGGGAAAATTAAACTCCATCATATTCCCGCGAGTGGAAGATGCTTTAAAATTAATGGTAAATGATAAAACAAAAGAGGCAATGAATTTATACAATGCAAAAAATAGTTTATGAAATTTTTGAGAATAATCTTAAAAGAGTGATAAAAGATCTTAATTATAAAAAATTTCTTATTGCCTATTCTGGTGGTGTTGATAGTACTGTTTTACTCGATCTTTTTTTAAGACTAAAAAAAAATTATAATATAGAAATTTTTGTCTGTTATGTTAATCATAATCTCAGAGGAGAAGAGTCTTGCAAAGAGGAAAATTTTGTAAAAGAGCATCTTACTAAACTCAATGTAAATTTTTTTATTGAATCTGTGCCACCTTCTTATTGGAATAATGTAAAATCAAAATCAATTGAAATGGCTGCAAGAGAGATAAGATATTCAATTTTTAAAAAAATTGCAGTACAAAACAAGATCGATTATATAGTTACCGCACATCATTTTATGGATAAAATAGAGACATTTTTTTTAAATCTTATCAGAGGGACAGACCTTCAATCTTTAAGTTCAATTCCATTCAAAAACAGAAACATCATAAGACCTTTATTAAACATTTCCAAAAAAGATATAGATCAGTATGCCAAAGATAACAATCTAAAACATATAATCGATTCTTCAAATCTAAAAAATATTTATAAGAGAAATATTGTAAGAAATAAACTTTTACCTGTTATAAGTGAACTTCAACCATTTTACGAAAAATCTTTTGCTTATATTTTTAAATTCATAAAAGAAGAAGAGGATTTTTTAAAAAAATATATTAGAAATATATTAAAAAAACTTTTTATTTTTAAGTCGAATGATATTTTTATAATAGATTATAACCTTTTTAAGAAAAAACATATATTTATTCAAAAAAGAATTATAAAACATATTCTAAAAAAGATAGGTTGCTCTGCACTTCAAAATATAAATCTTTTTGAAAGTATTAAAAAAACAAGAGTTGTCTATAAAAAGTCATACTTATTCGTTGCCTCAAAGTTTAAGTTTCTATATTTTATAAACCTAAAAAAATTAAAAAATATTGAGAGAATTACTATAAATACTACTGGTAAAATTGAGTCTACTAATTTTATATTCGAAATTCTTGATGATAATAGTGCCGATTATAAAAAGAACATTGTATTTAATAAGGAAAATGTTATCTTTCCATTCACAGTAAGAAATCTTGAAGATAATGATACTATTTTTATAAATAAAAAAGATAAAAGTATAAAAAAACTATTAAAAAAGGAGATTGGTATTCCGGATATTCTTATACCTTATACAATTGTGATTGAGAATTCAAATAAAGAGATAATTGCTTTTCTAATAAACAATATATTCAGGGTAAATGAGAAATATTTTGTTAAGAATGACTCTAATAAATTAGTATTTAAAATTACTCCATTACCCTGACAATTACTCTTTTTAAAGTATAACTATTTTCAGAGAGTTTTGTTCTTGAGTATATATGGAATTTCTGAAGATATCTTATATTAAAATTTTTATTAAAATCTGGCAATCTCATATTAACAATCCCTTTTGAAAATCCAATGTGTCTATTATCCATATTGCCAAAATAGAAATTTTTCTGTTCAAATCCATAGCCATCACAATCTCCGTAATTAGCATCAACCGGAATCCAGCCATATTTTGGAATATAAAATTCTGCCCAGAAATGCATTGACACTATATTATTTTTGAATAAAACATGACCAGCAATTGGGCGGGCTGGTATACCAGATGCTCTACATAAAGCAGTAAATAAAAAAGAATAGACAGCACAATCACCTCTTCCAGTCTTTAAAGCACTAATCGCTCTCCAATCTCTATTTGGAGGTGGATATTGATAGTCTAAAAATTTTATAACCCAGTCATAAAATAATCTTGCCTTTTTATATGGATTTTTCTCATCCTTTGCTATTGTCTTTGCAAGTTCAATTATTTGAGGAGAGTCACTCTCAACACCATATTCTGGAGAAGTATAATATTTATAAAATTCTGACTCTCTATCATAATCGCTATCAAAAACCTCATCTTCATTCACTATTGTCCTTACTGCATAACTTGTATATGAGAATTTTTTCGAAACATAATATTCTCTATTCTCTTTAACATTATCTAAAATAAAAAGGTCAAGCATATTATTTTGAGTCTCAAAATAGTTGCCACTCTTTGATATTAGACTCACATCCCTTTGAGTATCAGAAGGGACAGCAGAGGGTAACCAGACATATAAAGGAGTATCAAGGTTTTGATGCATATTAATTATAAGAGTATAATCTATTGTAAGATCCATAGGATCATAATAAATCCTACTATTTTCATTAAGAATTTTAAAATTTTTATCACTCTCAATAACTTCATTATCCAGAATTAGTTTTATCTTACCACTTCTTGCTCCGGTTGGCACCTTTACTTTTATCTCATTATTACTATAACTTATATAATCAAAATCATAATCTTTACACTCAGTATCCCCAAATATTACCCTATTATTGCCTATATTAATAGAATCATCCACTCTGATACTAACAATTGAGCCATAATATCCCTCTTCTGGCTCAAATGTGATTAACCTTTTCTCTCTTTCTTCTAAAATATTCCCTTTTGAAGAGGTTAAGAAAAGAATAAAGATAAGATTAACTAAAAATGTAACAAATAAAAATACTTTTTTGAACATTTCCCCCACCCAGTAATAAAATTTTCGGATTTTTATCACAAATTATTATTTAATAGTTTAAATTATTTTAAGTTATATATAACTTTTTAGAATAGTAATATCCCCCTTCTCCTATTTTCTAAAATAAGAACATTTATCTAGATTTCTAAAAGTTATAATTTTTTTATTCATACGGATACTAATAATCGAGTTATATATCTTATAAAATCACTGTTTTGTTTTATTCTTTTCTCGTGTAATATAATAATAGCCCAACTCATTCTTTAATATTTCACTCAATTTTTCTGATTTTTCAATAAAAACCAGTTCATCCTCTGTGATAGTACCATCAAGTAATTTCTGTCTGTAATATTCTATCTCCTGTTTATATGCTTCAAGTCTCTGTTCCTCATACTCCTTATTAAGTCTCTCCTCCTCTTTTTCTCTATAATCTATTATTGCATCATACTTTGTTATTTTACCCTTTGGATCCCAGTATATTCCATTTAAATCAATAATCTTTTTATTAACTATATGATAGGTAACAGCAGTATCAATTGAAGATGCTATAGGGACACAGGCGGTTGCTCCTAATATTGAGTAATAAATAGGATCAGCTATTGTTCTGTCGATTGGCAAAATTCCGGGATTATTACCATTATCAGTAGGAGTAGGAGCAAACAAAACAATTCCAATAATGCCAGTAACAAATAAAACAGTATAAAGAACAGCCTTTGGGATATCCCCATTTCTATAATGACCTATTAAGGGTGTTCCAAAGTCTACAAGAGGTGCAGAATCTTTATTTACTTTTAAAACAAGACAACTATTTGTAAATAAAATAAGGATTATGATAGAAATGACTTTTTTAAATATTTGATACCTCATTAAATCTTATTACCACACCTCAATTATTGTTATCTTTTATTTTTATTAAAAAATTAGATATATTATAAATTATTTTACTAAATATGTCAATTTTTTTATTCTTTATGTGTGTCAAGGGTGCGATTTTATTTTTAGGCAGTTAAAAAAATAGAATTATCCTAAGGGGTAATTTTGTTTGAGAAATTATTGTAATAGGCTAATTTATTTTTTTGTAGAATTTTAAATAAATTTTTTCAATAATAAGTCTCAAAGCCTATTACTTGGTAACAATCGTTGTAGATTGCCTTATAAAATGGGGTAGTGTTGTTGGAAAAGTGGGATAATTCTCTGCTTTTATTCCATTTTTTAATCTTTGTTAGTCTCAAAAATAACTTTAATGTTACTATACTACACTTCATCTCAACCCCGGTAATCCCAAGTTTCTCATACTCTTCCAAAAAAAGTAGGATAATTCTCCTCAGTAAACAACCCATGCTGAAAAAATTAAGATCAGCATGGATCTTCTTCAAAAAACGATAGTCCTGTTTGGAAAGATATATATGAATTCTTGTATCTCCGTCTATTCTTTCATATCTATTTCCATCCTCTGGACCAAAACAATATATTTCTTTTACTCGATTGGTATATAGTTGCAAGATATATACCACAAGTCCAGAAATAGAAATATTGAATTCCCTTGCAACATTTTCAACTCTTTTTTTCATTTTCGAATTAATGACCATGTGTAATTCGTGATCGCACTTATAATTTTTTAAGATAGTATTAATGTTATTCATAAAAAATCCCCCTTCAACTATTATAAAAATTATTTTCTATATATTAATCACAAAATTTTTAAGAAAATTCTTTACAACTTTTAGAAAAAAATTAAAAATTTTTGCATAGAAATAAAATCTCACCCTTTCTTATCCCACCGATAACACGGATTAAAACAGATGAACACGGATAGGCTTGTCGACCTCCTTTTCCCACTCGCTTTTCCAAATGCTTTCTGGCTTTACTTATTTCACTCATACAGATATCCTATGGATTTTAATGTTTACCTCACAAACCCCTTCTATGCATATCCATCTTAACTGCATATAAATACCCTTCAAGTGACTTGAATAGCATCAAATCCTTGTATCTTACACTTATTCCTGTTGATAGTAATCCAGCCCTTACCTTGGGATCAACACTAACAACACATCCTCTTCTATCATCTACTACTATCATATAGTTATCTGTTATATAATATACATACCCTTCATTTACCTGTGGGTTTATATCACATGAGTCAGAATACTTATATAACTCCCCATCTAACTTTATCTTCCATATAGTCTCACCTGTATTCGCATCTAAACAATAAAACTTATACCCAGTATAATCAACTGATTGTGAATAAAATCTCCCCTTGTAATATGTTGTCTGTCCATTATATTCTTCATTCCTCCATATTATCTTACCTGTCTCTTTGTCTATGCATATCATACCACCGCTAATCACATAGATTTTGTTCCCGATGATTGCATTATTCCTTGGAAACATTCCACAGGCTATATCCTTTAATTCCCATTTCACTTTATACTCTCCATTGTCATCTGTCTCATCTGTCTTTAATGCTACCAATACTGGATAATACTCTGGATTACTCGGTTCATAATCTGGAAAATCATCACGGCTATAACTTTTAACAAGGTATATTACATTGTCCTCTGCTATTATATTATTCATTATTTGCAGCCTCCCACATCTATAACAAAATCCATACTCCTTTGTTACTGTGTCAAAGTATACAAGTCCCCTTATGTCTGTAGGGTTTCTTCCACCATCATTTCCCCAGTATAGTTTGCCTTTATACCCATCTATTGAAAACATCCTAACTCTCCAGCTACTATTACTTCCTAAAGTATATTTATTTACATATTCTCCTGTTTCCTTTATCAATTCTAATATCTCTGTAGGTTCTGACGAATCAAATGGAACATCTTTCATAAAATATACTTTTTCGCCAATTACTACTGGATTACTCCAGCAAGGGAAAAAATTTTTTTTTCGCCATATAACATTACCATTATCTAGATTTATTGCACACATCCCATCGCTTTCTACTTCATATAAGTAGGCTATATTATTTTCTATTTCTAATCTACCATTTGTCCCTGTATATATTGGTGTCTTGTATGCTATTGTTACATCTATTTCTTTAATAATACTATTATTTTTAAATAAATCACAGGAGCAGCTAAATATCATTAGTATAAGTAAGAAGGCTAATGCCTTCTTACTTAAGATTCTATTATTCATATACCCATCTCCTACAATCATACCACCTACCTAATACACTATCTTTTTTTATCGCCCCTTTCTTTAACCTATCACTCACTGCATCAACCCTATCTATCTTATTACCAGCACTATTATAATATACTGCTCCTCCACCCTGCCCCCATATCTCTGGATGGTTATACTCTGAAAAGTTCCTTGGCTTATCTGTGTGAT
>DAONLM010000119.1:0-9094 GCA_035406685.1 Spirochaetota bacterium | reverse complement strand
TCAGGTAATAGGCTTTGAGACCTATTATTGACGGAATTTATTTAAAATTCTATTCGAAAAATAAATTATCCTATTACAATCTTTTCTCAAAAAAATTAACCATGGGATAATTCTATCTTTTTATCTACCTAAAAATAAAATAGCACCTAATTTTTCCTAAGAAACAATCTTTTTGACAAAATTAAAAATCTTCTGTATAGTTTAGAAATTATGAATAAAAAGATATTTTTAAAAGTAAAAATTTTTATAATTATCATAACAATTCTTATTTTTATATTCTATCTATATTCTCTTTTGTTAAATTATAAAACAATTCTCAAAAAAGAAGAAGAAAAAGTTGAGATATATACCTCTTTGATTGCATCAAACCTTGATATGCTTTTACTCGATATAAAAGAAGATCTCGAATTTATTAATGATTCATTTATTCAAAATAAAAATGATAAAGAGCTAGAAAACTATTTTAAAAAACATAAAATAGTTAAAGGATTCTTTATCACAGACATAAATAAAAAAATAATCAAAAGTTCAATTAAAGAGTTAGAAAACCAATATATTCCAGAAAATTTAATATGTGTAATATTCCCTTTTAATAATCAAATATTTAAATATATTGGAGTTATTCTTAATGAAGAAATGTGGGATATAGAGGACCAACATATTGAGAATACGATTAATCCTTTTATCTATAAAAAATGGAATCTATTAATAACTGATAAAAATGGCTATCTAATTTATCATTCAAATAGTATGCTAAAAGAATTTACAAGTAGGAATTTTAAAAATCACCCTTCTGTTGCTATTGCTTTACAGGGAGAATGGGGATTAAAAAGAATAAAGATTAATAATAAAAGTTATTATACATATTCTCAGTTTTTAAATAGTACTGATTGGATTGTTATTTTAGAAATTAGCATGGATAAAATCATAACAGAATTATTATTGAATATGTTTCCTCAATATTTATTTGGCTTCATAATTATCCTTCTCTTTATAATTGGTTATTTTATAATCACAAATATCCTTACCAGAATAGAAAATATTGCTCTCTTTATTAATAACTACCCTTTTAGTAAAAATAATATAAATGAGATAGAAACTAAAAAAAATGACGAAATTTCTAAATTATACTTCTCTTTTATGAATATGATAAAAAAAAGAGAAGAACATGAGAGTGAAATTTTAAAAGCAATAGAAGAGGAGAGAAAAAGAATAGGAGCAGATCTACACGATGATCTTGGCCAAACCCTAACAGGAATCTCTTTTCAATTAATGCTATTAGAAAATGAATTTAATCTAAGCAATAATAAAACATTTCTTGAAATAACAGATCTACTCGAAAAGTCCATCTTAAAAACAAAAACAATAGCAAAAGGATTATCAACTCTCTCTTTATATGAAAATAATATATTTATAGCAATAGAAGACATTCTTAAGAATATAGAATCAATTTATAATATAAAATATTCTTTTAATTATGATACGGATATTAAATTAAAAAATGAGTTTTTAATAATAAATATTTACTATATTTTAGTAGAAATTATTAATAATATAGTAAAACATAGCAAGGCTAATTTTATTTTATTGGAAATTGAAAAAAAAGATAACTTCTTAAGAATTTTTATTAAAGATAATGGGATTGGTTTTAATTTAGATGAAAATTTTAAAGGTATGGGATTGAAAAATATAAAATACAGAGCAGAACTTATTAAAGCAGATTTAAAAATTAGATCAAATAAAGATGGAACAGAATTTGATTTTTTAATAAACTATTAAAAAATAAGGGTATTTTATAATTAAAAAGAAAATTTTTGTTATTGAAGATCACCCTGTTGTGGTAAAGGGGTTATCTCAGGTTATAAATAAACAGGAAAATTTAATATTCTGTGGTTCAACCTCAGAGGCAAAAGAGTCTTTTTCTTTAATAAAAGAGTTAAATCCAGATCTTGTTACTGTTGATCTATCGCTAAAAGATAGCAATGGCCTCGAATTAATAAAGGATCTTGTATCACAATTTCCAGATATAAAAATTTTGGTAATATCTATGTTTGATGAAAATATTTATGCACTAAGATGTATAAAGGCTGGTGCAAAAGGCTATATAATGAAAGAAAAACTAACAAAAGAACTTATAAAGGCTATAAACACTGTTTTACATGGTAAAATTTATTTGAGTGAGAATATGTCTGAAAAAGTAATAAATCAAAGATTAAATGAAAAAGATGGGGCTGATGTTATAGATCTTTTAAGCGATAGAGAACTTGAAATTTTTGAATTAATTGGTGAGGGGCTAACTACAGAAGAGATCGCCGATAGATTAAACATAAGTATTAAGACAGTTGAGACATATAAGTCTAAAATTAAAGATAAACTGAATCTAAATAATTTTACACAACTTATAAAATCAGCCGTAGAATGGAACATAAAAAATAAAAAATAGGAAATTCCCTGATACCAGACATCAAATATTTCTTATATTATAACTCAAAAAGACCTTAATTACAATTTTTAAAAATGTATTATCTTTATAATTGAATCTGCTGTTAGCAGAATAACAAAATTTTAATTATAAGGAGTTTTTATGTTTAAAAGGATTTTAGTTTTAACACTAAGTTTTTTACTGGTAATTGGGATTAGTAACGCAAAAGGTAATGATGATCAAATGGGACAAAAAGACACTTCAACAATTCAATCAGAAAAGAGTGATGCAAAGGGTGCTTCTTACAGAGAAGAGAAAAAAGAGGATGGAAAAGGTGAAATGATAAGAGAGAGAGAACAGACAAGAGAAATGACAAAAGAGATGAATAAGACCTGTACAGAATTAAAAGAGCAGACAAAATTAATGTTAAAGACACAGGTAAAAGATATGGCACAAATCAAAAATCAGATTAAGGAGAAAGTTGAAAATTTAGAGAAGGTTTCAAATCAGATTAGAGAGAGTCTTACTGAAAAAGATAAGAATATGGTTCAAAAACAATTAAAAGAGATGGAAAAAATTCAGACTCAATTAAAGGCAAAGGTTAATGAACTTGAGACAGAACTTTCTAATTCAGAGCCTTCTGAGAAAAAGATTAAGAATATGGTAAAAGAGATTGAGAAAAATGTAAAAAAATATGAGAATCAATACAGAAAGATGGAGTGGATTTTAAAAGAAGAATAATATTTAAAAAAATAGAGTATTATATCAAAATATGATATAATACTCTATATTTTATTTTTAAGAGGTGATTTTTATGAAAAAGATTATATTTTATTTTGTTATTTTGTTTCTCTTGAATGGATATTTATTCAGTAAAGGAAATGGTAATCCGGATGATATTAAAAATCCAGATGGTAATATACAGGATCATAATATTAATAAAGATTTAAGAATGGAGAAGAAAGATGATAGATATAAAGGACAAGTTAACGAAGAAAGAAAAGAATTTAATCCTGAAAGAGAGAAAAATATAAAAGAATTAAAGAGTAACACTGATATTTTACAGAAAGAAATAAGAAAAAATATAACTTTTTTACTAAAAACCGGGAAAAATAATCTGGAAAATAGAGAAAAAATAAAAAAAGAATGTTTTTCTCTTATTGAAAAGATGAATTCTTTTATAAACTCTTTTTCTAATAAAGAAGCACAATTGATAAAATCTCAAATAGAAAATGTAAAAAAAATAACCCAGAATATTAATAATATTGTTGGAGATATTGATAAAAATGAAAATTTAAATAAAATAATAGAATTAAATAAAAAACTTGAAAAAGAGATAAATAAAATAGAAAGACAGATTAGAGCAATAGAATGGATTTTATCAGAAGAATAAAAGAGGAGATTTTTATGAAAAAAATAATCTTATTGCTAACATTTTTGACACTATTCTTGTTTTCGAGTTTTTCAATTGATAATACATCTGATATCAAAAAAAATCATAACATCTATTTCTATTTTAAACAGAAATTTACTTATGAAGGAAATAAATTTATAAATAATTATTTACAATTAAAAAATGAGCTATATTTTTCATACTCTTTCACTTATGACTTCTGGACAATAATGCCATGGATAAATGATCTTTTTGTATTTGATTTTCTACCATTAACTTATACCCCAATATATCTATTGGACCTATTTTATAATAGTCTTACTCTTGGACTTGATAATAACTTTAAAATAAGAAGAGTTATGAATATTTATCTAAGTTTTGAAACTGCTTTTAATAAACCTTTTAATGATTATTTTTCATTATATTTATCACCAATAATTGGACTTTCTGGTAATTACTATTTTGGATTAAACTGGGAGATTACTCAATACTTTTCCATGGATATTACGCCAGAAACAAAAAGTTTTATATTTACACCAGAAACATATTTTAAAATTTTATATGAATTTTTTAGATTTTATGGTCCTAATAACTTTAGACTATCTCTTATGACTGATAATAGTTTTAGCTACTCATCTTTACAGGAGATTAAAAATAGTTTTACATCTGGCCTATTTTTATATTTTTATGGTGTAAAGCCATCTTTGTATTTTACTCTCAATTACGAAAAATCGAGTATTGAAAGACTCGATATTGGTTTAAAGACCGGGATAAATTTTACTAAAAAATTCTTTAGTATAAATATCGATTACAAGGGTTATAAGGATATTTTAAGTAATAGTGATTGGATAAACAGAGTGGATTTTTATGTAAAATTCTATCTAATAAAAGATTTTGAGGCTTTCTAATTTAAGAAAGCCTCAATAAGTTTTATTTTTTAACTAAATATCTATTTTTATCTTTAAATATTGTCTTTTTAGAGGTATTACCTACTATATCCGTATAGCATACTTCAGTTATGTTATATTTTTTCAACAAAGATAAATAGTTATTAAATGTCTTTTTATTTTTTAATTCTTGCAAACTATTCTTTTTAGAATCATAATAAAGAATATAATCAAGAAGCATATTTTTATGATCAACTACAAAAATTAATGAGCTACCCTGACTCAATCTTTTATTAAATTCAAAATTTACAACCCTACTTTTAGAAAAGTCTATCGTATCTCTATTCGTTATATCTTTATTGTATAAAAAATTTATTTTTAGAATTTCATTATTTCTTACATTACAACTCTCAAATGTGATTGTCTCTTTTTTGTCTCTTATAAAAATATTCAATTGAAGACCTGCAAGATTTCCCTCTTTTTCAACTCTAAAAGAGATCATCTGATTTAATTTCTTTGTATACTTTAATCTTATCTCGTTTATAGATAAAATTGCCGGATCCGGATTGTTAAATACATTTAAAATTTCTTTTTCTCCCTTATTATTAAAAGTATCAACACTTTTAACAATTATATTGTTTGGTTTATATTTTTCTAACATATCTGAGTTTAAAAAGATATTTGCCTTTGGAAAAGCATTGATAAATTCAAGCCTTTTTTGATTTGTATAAATTTCTAAATATTTTACCGGCTCATTAAATTGAATCAAAAAATCTTTTTCTAAAAAAGTAGTAAAAATAATCTCTGGTGGAGTAATATCATAAAAAGAAGCAGAATAGCAACTAAAAATAATAAATAGTAGAATTAATAATAATAATTTTTTCATACTTTTTTCCTCCTTACTTTTAAAAATATTTCTATATATTAATCACAAAATTTCTTAGAAAATCCTTTACAGGTTTTCATATAAATTACATAAAAATTACATTATTTACAATAAAATAAAAAATTTTTATATCTTCTTTTCTGTAAAAATAATACCCCCCTCTCAATGGGATATCCCCGTAACAAAGATTGAAAATCTATACAAGTAATAAAAATAAAAAAAGAGGCTACCTTCCTAAAAGATAGGTAACCTCTTTTTGTTAAAATCAAAGATATTTTATTATGGCAATGCTGTTAATTCTACCCAGTTATCATTATATATTACTCTTGTCCTATATCCTTTTCTACCCCAGTGGTTAATTGTGCTATAAGGTGTCCCTGATTGGGATCTATCTGACTCCCACCATTCACTTGTCCCCTGTCTCATGAATGCTTTAAACTCAAACCAATCACCCTTTGCACCAGTCATCATAACATCAAACTTCCACCAATGGTGTCCCCATTGATTCTCTGGATCTTCACCATACCCATCATTAGCATACGTCTTCTTTGCACCCCATTCTGGTGGCCATGAATTTGTTGTCCAATCAAGAGCAGACTCTGTCCCCCAATCAAGAGCTGCATCATTCGATTTAATAGGAAATGTAGTTGGATTCTTTGTATTGTTATAAATAATAGGTTCGCTCATTGAAGGATATACAGATGGAACAAGACCTGCATCATGTCCACCTTTTATAAAGATATCCTGACCAGTAACTGTCTCCTTATACATAAATACAACTGTTCTTACCCAACCTGATATTGTAGTAGTAGTGGTAGTAGGATTATTGGTTACCTCTTCAAATACTACAATGGATCTTGGCTCAACACCATACTGAATATTGCCAGAAGTTTTCCATGCATTTGTTACTGTCCAGAAATTATCATTTGCTTCTGCCCAACTTGCTGTATCAATAATTCTTGCCCATGTCTTACCACTTGCTGCTGCTGGCAGAGTAAAATTAACTAAAGAAGTATAACTATTTACAAAAATGATAAAATTGCTATCCCCTACAGTACTTCCATTTATCTTAATCCATACACACTTATCACCATCAGAAAGATATGATGTCCCATTTTCCTTTCTAAAATCATAAGCTACATTATAATTACTCTGTCTTAATACTGGATGATTCTTTCTCAAATTTATAACATATTGAGCAAATTTAAATAAAGTGTTTTTACTATCAAGATTTGTATCTGTACCAAAATTATCATGCTGACCAGTAATCTTTGTATTTGGACTATCAGTATTTATCATTGTATAATTACTCCATGTTCCTATGGAATCAACATTATAAGCATTATTATTACCATTTTGGGTCCTTGCAAATTCATCACCAGCAACAATCATTGGAACCCCTCTTGAGAAGAACTGAATTGTCCAGAAATTCTTTAATTGTTTTCTTCTTAATGCCTTATCTCCTCCACAATCCCATGAATCATTATCGTCATTTCCACCATCAGAAGGACCAAATGGCCAGGAGACACTATTATTTTTATTATTATAACTTACAAGATCCATCAATGTAAAACCGTCATGAGCAACAATAAAATTAACAGTCTTATGAGGACCACCCTGATCATTAAAATAACCATAATCACCATTAACTACCTGCACAAATTTCGGATCATAATTAGAGCCAGTTGTATTACCATTACCTTTTATAAATCTTCTTATTTGATCTCTATATCTACCATTCCACTCACCCCAACCAGATGGGAAATTACCTACCTGATATGTGTTACAATCCCATGCTTCTGCTATCATTTCGACATTCTTACTTGATCCTAATGAAGCAATATCATTTAATAATTGAGCATTACCATTAAAATTATAATTAGGAGCTGCATCTCTTCCCAATACTGGTGCTAAATCAAATCTAAAGCCATCTACTCCCATTACATCTGCCCAATATTTCAAAGAATCAAGAACCAAATTTTTAACAACAGTTTTTGAACAATCAAAATTATTACCACAACCAGTTGATTCCCAGTATTCATCGTTCGCACCAGCAAGTGCATAATATTCTCTATTATCAAAACCAGCAAAACAGGTAATCTCTCTACATTTAGTAGTATAATTTGGATTTGGAGTAGGCCATGGAATATATTTAGGATCCCAGATACCACCTTCACCGGTATGATTATAAACTACATCAAGATATACCTCAATGCCTTCAGCATGAAAAGCTGCAACCATCTGTTTAAACTCTTTTGTAGGACCACCATAAGACTTATCATATGCATATCTTCTGTCCGGAGCAAAATAACCATAAGTCATATATCCCCAGTAGTTTCCACCGGACTTTGAATCCGGATTATTATCATTTGCAGTCTCATGAACCGGTAATAATTCAATGGTATTAATTCCAAGTCCTTTTAAGTATTTTGCCATATAGGCAGCACCCTTATATGTCCCTCTATATTCTGCTGGAATATTTGCTATACCACTAAAACCATCAAATCCAGATAGAATACTTGTTAAACTTGCAGTAGAAGCATCCTTTGTCAATCCTCTAACGTGTGCTTCATAAATAATAGCATCCTTTTGTGCTATGTTTGGCTTTGTTCCAAAAGAAGTATTATCATAAATTAAAACAGATTTTGGTGCCCATTTACCAGTATCAACATTTCTTCTGTCAATTTCTACATTCCCAGTACAAGGGCCCTTATATCCATGAGGAGTAAGATCAGATAATCCACCAGTACCATACATTCCTCCATTCTCACCAGCAGCAATCATTTCTGGTGTCTCCTTATCATGACTAATCTCTCTTGCATAAGGATCATACAAAACCTTATTAGGATTATATCTATTTCCATTTGGATCAACGTCAGTTATAAAGCCAGCATTACTATTTCCCCTTGTCCATGATGTAGAATAAGGCCAGTTAGGTCCCCATACTCTAAAGGCATAAAGAGTGCCATTTGGAAGTGTCTTTAATTTTGCTCTCCATACATTATCACTACCCTTTGTCATCCAGTAATCATATAAAGCATTTTGCCCGGTCTTAACAGAATATATTTCAAGTAAAACCTTTGTAGCATTTTTAGCATAAACAGCAAAAGTAGCATCACTACCAGCACCACTTACAAAGTAAGCACCCAAGGAATATGTCGCACTCCCCCAACTTGCCTGATCAACTGGTGAATAAGCACCAGAAGAGGGGTGATTTTCTCCTATCGCAGTAGAATATACTTTATGAACAATCTCTACACTATTTTCATTATTCTTAACTTCATTCTTACTCGTATCTAATAGTGCCATATTGGAACAAGAAAAAATAAAAAATAAAACAATCAAAAAGAAAATAATTTTTTTCATATATTAGCCTGAGCCTCCTTTAAAAAGTATTTAAAATAGATAAAAAGGGGATATCACCCCCTTTTATCTATTTTTTATTCTTAAAACTATTTTCTATCTCCAGTCAAAACAACATCGTCTATATAACCATAGTCATCAGT
>DAONLM010000118.1:0-9121 GCA_035406685.1 Spirochaetota bacterium | reverse complement strand
TAAGGGGAGCTAAGGCTGTGGTGGTGAAGATTGGTTCCCCAGATATCCCAGTCTCTAACACTACTAACGATTACTTTTTACTAAAATTCAACTCAAAATTTTACCTGAAAGAGATAAAATTCTTATAAAATTTTAAATTTAAACAAAATTTTTATATTCTCTCGACTTTCTCTTTAACTATACATTAGGCTAAGTCTGCTCATTTTCTTTAT
The DNA here is from genome assembly GCA_035406685.1 of Spirochaetota bacterium. Lineage (GTDB taxonomy): Bacteria > Spirochaetota > GWE2-31-10 > GWE2-31-10 > MWDO01 > DAONLM01. Next base: position 8,909 of record DAONLM010000118.1, on the reverse strand, counting down.
CTAAAGATAAAATCACCTAAAAATCCATTGCTCTTTGAAAGTCATTCGCTAATTTTATAAAAAGTAAGTAATTAAAATTTATTATTGCAAATGAATTAATTTAAAAATTTTTGACAGAAAAAAATTTTTAGTATAAATTTTGACAGATATTTTTTTTTTATATATAATCATAAAAGGTAGTTTAATTTTTTACTCTCTTTTAAAGATAAAAATAGATTTTATATTATAATAATATTAAGGTAAAAAAAATGAAATTAGAAAAAACAAAAAATAGCGGTTATTTAGAATTGGTATTTGGTCCTAGATGGACATACATAGCAACTGTTAGAAATTTTTTACAAAGATTTCTTTTGGTAACAATTGGAAATAATAAGTCTGCTGATATTATCTCAATGGCTGCAAGTGAATTATTAGAAAATGCTATTAAATACGCAAGTGAAGAAGGAACAAAAATATCAGCAAACTATTTTGAAGAAGAGAATACTTTAATATTATCTGTCGAAAATTTCTCTTCAAAGGATAATATAAAAATATTGCTTGATCAGATAAAAGAGGTAAACGAAGGGACTCCAGAAGAAATGTATCTAAAAAAAATGTTACAAGCAGCAGAGAGAACAGATGGTGGAAGTCAACTCGGATTTGCAAGAATAAGATATGAGTCGGGCTCTGATATTGAGGTTGAAATAAAGGAAGATTTAGTAAAGATTTCAATAGCTTTTAATCTTTGCCGCCTTGGAGGGAGGGGTATAGAGAGATGAATAAATTAGGCATTGATGATTATATAAGTTCGACAATTTCTATTAATATTAAAGATTATGAAAATAGTGTTCAAATATTTTTTTGTGGTGAAATTGATATGCAAGATCCTGAGGAAATCTTTATGCCATTTTTTGAGAATATTCATAATAAAATAATTGAAGTCGGATTAAAAGAAGTTAATTTAAATTTTGAAAATTTAAATTTTTTAAATTCCAGTGGCATAAAGGTCCTGATAAAATGGATACAAAAAGGATTATTTCTTCCAGAAAAAGAGAAATATAAATTTAAGATTTACGCAAGTTCAAAAATACCCTGGCAGATAAATTCTCTTAAATTATTGTCAATGCTTTCACCAACTCTAATAGAAATAAAAGTTATATAAATATTCTATTCTTTTTTCTTTAAGAGAGAGCCTATATCTTTTATAGTATTTGGATCAACATTAACAGCTTCTTTGTTGGCATTCTGTATTTCTTCAAATATCTCTTTTCTGAATACCTTTACATCGGTTGGGGCATTGATTCCTATTTTAACATGATCTCCCTTAATACTTACTATTGTGATTTCAATATTATCACCAATCATTATTGATTGATTCTCTTTTCTTGATAAAATTAACATTATTGTTCTCCCCTTTTAATTAGAGGATGCCTTACTGAATAATTTTCATTAAGACTTATTGCCTGTATTGCTTTTAAATTTCGTTTATTTATAATAATAGGTCCTAATAAATTGACTGTATTTTTTGAGGGATCCTCATAAAGTGTAACAATTGAAAATAAAAGTATATCACTTTCACTTTTTATATCTATTTTCTCAAGATCTGATTTTTCTACTTCCAATTTATAATCTGGCATAATTGTTTCTGGGGTTATTACAACAAATCCTATATCAATAGACTCTTCAGATTGTAGCCAATAAAATGGTCCATTGCTATCCGGTATATCTATTAAGAAAAAAGAATGAAGATCTTCAAAACCTAAAATGCCGCTTTCAAAATATATTCTTTGTTTTTCAGATACCTCAACTTCCCCAAAAATCTTTGTCTTTATTTTCATAACAAGTATATTCTCCTTAAAAGCAAAAATTACAAAATACTTTTAATTTATCTTAAAAAAAATGTCAAGTTTTTTAAAGAGAAAATATGACTTCTTAAAATAAAAAATAAAATTTTCTAAAACAAAATTCAACTTTTAAAATAATAAAAAAATATTATGCAAAGAATTACGTATTTAAACTTTTATTAGTAGTAGAAAGAAAAAAATGAAAATAAAGGCAGAGAATTGTCGCACTTTAATACCACCCTCTACAAGGCGATATATGATAATCGCTATCAGATAGTGACTTCTGAAACTTATTATTTATTTAAAATTCTATCAAAAAAATAACATCATTAAAATCTTTTTTTCAACCAAAATTAACTTCGATATAACTCTTATTTTTTTTCTTCCATAAAAATAAAATCACATCTCTTTAAAAATAAGTGTACTTGCAAATACCTCAACACTATCCCCTTTTCCAGTAGCATCCATTCCCTCTTTTGTCTTTGCCTTTACAGAGATTTTATCAATCTCTATTTCAAGAATAGAAGAAAGATTTTCTCTAATCTTATCAATATATGGCATAAGTTTAGGCTTCTGGCATATTATTATTGTATCAATATTACCTATCTTATAACCTTTCTCTTTTACTATCTTTTTAACTCTTCGTAAAAGAATACTTGAATCAATATTTTTATAGGAATCATCATTATCCGGAAATAGTCTTCCGATATCCCCATAAGCAATTGCTCCTAATAAAGCATCAATTATCGCATGAATAAGGACATCCCCATCAGAATGTGCAATAAATCCTTTTTCAAAGGGAATAGTAACATTGCCCAATACAAATTTTCTACCCTCTTCTAATTTATGAATATCATAGCCAATCCCAGTTCTTATTTCCATAAATGTTTAATCCTTTTATAAATATTCTTTGCTAAAATCATATCTTCTTTATATGTTATCTTTATTAAATCTTTATCACCATCTATTATTTTAACCCTTTTATTTAATTTTGAAAATATCTCTGTATCGTCTGTCCAAAATTCTTTATGAATATAAAGATTATATGCAGTTACTATATCCTCAAATTTAAAAATTTGTGGCGTCTGAATAGCAATAAGTTTATCCCTTTTTAAATGATTCTCTATAAATTTATCATTTGACACTGATTTTATGGTATCAATGACTTTTATGCCAGGTGCACTTGCCCCATACTCTTTTGCTCCAAGATAGAGACTATTTATAAGCTCTTTTTTTATAAATGGCCTTGCCCCATCGTGAATCGCAACAAACTCTGAACTACCATTTTTTATAAGATAATCAAAGGCATTTTTTACAGAATCAAATCTCTCTTCTCCGCCAATAATAATCTCTTTTAATTTTTTAAAATATTTTTTATAGTTACTAAGCAATTTTTCAAAATTTTTAACATTATCTTTTGAGACAACAAGATAGATACCCTCAGTTTCAAAAAAATCATTAAAACTCTTTATAGAGTAATAAATTAAAGGTCTAAAATCAATCTTTTCTAATACTTTTGGAATCTTACTTTCAAATCTTTTCCCTTTTCCCGCACATAAGATAATTACATCCATACTATTTAACCTCAATATTGATTGTATCGCTATCTTTTATCCCCTTTACTTCAATCAAAAACTTCCCTCTTTTAGGAGATATAAAAAAATTATAAGGATATGATATCTTTTTATAAAAATCATTATTAATATATACAGAAAGACTCTCTTTTATATCCTTACAAAAAACTTCTATCTTTATCTTTTGTGACTCATAAGGATAGTTAGGATCATAATAGTAACAGGCATTATTATTTGGGTAAAGAATTTTAACATCTTTCTTAATGAAAGGTGTGTTAAATTGAATTTCTGCATTCTCTATTTTATCAAGATATTGAGTATAAAAAGGTGGGAGAATTGTCTTTATCTTGCCATTTTCAATTTTATGCCAGTCACATTCTAAAAGAGTAATCCCTTCTTTAAAATATTCATAAATTCCACCATAGCAGTTATCTCCTATCTTTTTCCCAGACAAGGGGCATATAATCTTTTCTGTGATGCCAGATGGTATTTTAAATTTATCTGGTTTTTTCTTATTATGTAGAATATTTAATATTTCAACAACCAATCTTGCAGGTATTGAACTACCGGTAACTCCTATCACTGTCTCGCCAGAAAAATTTCCCATCCATACGCCAACAGTGTAATTCGTGGTAGATCCAAATGCCCAGATATTGTTAAATTGATTTGATGTGCCGGTTTTAAACATTGCCTGAAATTCAGTATTAAATATCTCTGTCATACCAAAGCCAATTGTCCTACTCTTTGCATCAGAAAGAATATCAGCAATTATAAAACTCGTGTAGTCAGAGTATATTTTTTTACCGTGTTTAAATTCCCTTTTTTTTACTTTTAAATACTCTGGATTTAATTTTTCCCCATTTCTCACAAATATCGAAAAGGCTTTTGCTATCTCAAATAATGAAACTTCTGCATTCCCAACAGCAATACCAGATCCGTATCCTTTTTTTGATTTTTTTATGCTCTCAAAATCTAAATCTATTAGATGAGCAACAAAATTCTTTACCCCAATTTTTACAACTGTTTGAACTGCTGGAACATTTAAAGAGCTTGCCAGAGCAACTCTTAACCTTACAGGTCCATTGAATCTATTATTAAAATTTTTTGGAATATAGACCTCTTCACCACCAAAGAAACTCGGTACATCATCCAGTATTGTATTTGGGAGAAAGTCGAATTTATCAATTGCAAGAGCATATAAGAATGGTTTTAGAGTTGAACCTGGCTGATTTAACACCTGTACACCATCAATCTCACCATCATTCTCTTTATCAAAAAAATCCTTTGAACCAATATAAACAAGTATCTCACCAGTCCAGTTATCAAAAACAATCACAGCACCATTTGTTAATCTTCTATTTGAATATTTTTCAATATAATATTCAAGTTTTTTCTGAATAAAATTGTTTAATTCTAAATCAAGCGAAGTTTGAACCTCTTTTATATTTTTATCAAGATATTTTTTAATATAATTGACAAAATGGGGTGCAAAAAATTCATACTTATATGATTTTGCGTTCTCTAAGGCATTTATTATATCCTCTTCTTTTATATCAAGTTTTATTCTCTTTTTAATTTCAATTGCCTTTTTCTGAATCGCCTCTCTATTTTCTATATTTAAGGGATTATATTTTGAAGGATTTCTTGGTATCAATGATAAAACTAAAATCTCTGCCGGGCTTAATGATTTAAAATCTTTGCCAAAAAATATTTTTGCTCCACTCTGCACCCCAATAGTATTAAATCCAAATGGAAGGCTATTAAGATATAGATTAAGAATTTCGTTTTTAGTCAGTTTTGACTCAATTCTTATCGCATTTATTATCTCTTTAAATTTGCCAGCAATACTCTTATTTTGAGGAGAGACAATTCTACTTAACTGCATAGTAATTGTTGAGCCACCACTTACGATCTTTTTTTGACTAATATTTAACCAGGTTGCTCTTAATAAGGCAAAAAGATCCACACCTAAATGAAAATAGAATCTTTTATCCTCACTCTTTATAAAAATCTCCTTTGCTATGCGGGGGATATCCCTGTCTAATAAAAATTCTCTCCTTGTCCCATTATCGAGAGGCAATACCTGAATTGTCCTATTATTTCTATCCAATATTTTTACAGAATAAAATGACTCTTTTAATCTATCTAATTCCTTATATGGAATTAAAAAAAGAATAACTTTAATAACAGTTATGGCTAAAACTATTGCTATTAAAATAAAGATTGTTTTTTTAAGATTTCTATTTTTTCCTTTTTTCATAATGATAAATCTTTTACGACAATTGTCGTATTATTCAAGTTTTTTAAGTTCTTCTGTTAATTCTTCAAAATATCTAATGGTATTCTCAATAGGCTCTGGTGTACTCATATCGATTCCAGCCTCCTTTAAGATATCAAGAGGAAATTTAGAGTTTCCAGATTTTAGAAAATTTAAATAATCATTTCTCTCTTTTTCGCCACCATTTAATACTTTCTTAAAAAGAGTAATTGCAGCACTTATGCCAGTCGCATATTGATAAACGTAGTAGTTATAGTAAAAATGTGGAATTCTTGCCCATTCTATCTCAATCTCTGGATCAATAACAACATCTTTTCCAAAATAGTATTCATTTAATTTCCTGTACTCATTTTTTAATAACTGAAATGTAAGGGGGATATCATTTTCAACAAGATTATGAATCAAAAGTTCAAATTCGGCAAACATTGTCTGCCTGAAAAATGTAGTTCTTATCTCTTCGAGTCTTGAATTAATCAAATATGCCTTCTCTTTTTTATCTTTTGATTTATCAATAAGATAATGAATAAACAACTCTTCATTAAAGGTAGATGCAATCTCTGCAAGAAATATTGGATATCCACTATAAATGAATGGTTGATTTTTATTTGTAAGATAAGAATGCATACTATGGCCAGCCTCATGACTTAAAGTTTTTGCATCATTTAATGTTCCATTAAAATTCATAAGAATATAAGGGTAACTATCATAGCAGCCAGTAGAATATGCACCACTTCTTTTATTTTCATTCTCGTATTTATCAACCCATCTCTCCTCTTTTAAACCTCTTTTAAGAGTGGAATAATATTCATCACCAAGAAGTTTAACTGATTCAAGAACAGTATCTTGAGCCTCATTATAAGAGAATTTAATATCAACAGCTTCTATAAATGGGACATATACATCGTATAAATGAAGTTCATCGAGCCCCATTCTCTTCTTTCTATATGAAAGGTAATTATGTAAAGCAGAAATCCCCTTTCTTACAGTATCAATAAGATTTGTATATACTTTTGTATCGATATTTTTATAGAATAAAGATGCTTCAAGAGAAGATTTAAAATTTCTTGCCTTAGCATAAAAATAATGAGACTTTATCTCTCCATAAAGTAATGAAGCAAAAGTTGTTGGATATTCATTAAATTTGTTATGATAACTCTTAAAAGCATGCTTGCGAATCTCTCTATTTCTGTCAATAAGATATGTATAATATTTAGAATGTGTTAATTCTAATTCTTTATCGTATATTTTAATAGTGCCAAATTTAATATCAGCATCATTCAAAGATCTAAAAGAATCACTTATTGAAAAGAATACATTTGAAGCCATTGAAATGAGTTTTTCCTCTTTTTCAGAGAGAATATGATCTTTTGCTCTTAATATCTTATGCAGATAGAATCTATAATCTCTTAAAATCTCATCATCCAGATATTTATTCATAATAGAATCTTCAATAGAGATTAATTCTGGACCAATATAAGAAGAAATTTCATCATATTTAGTAAGTAGTGTAGAAATTCTTTCTTCCATATCCTTATATTTTTCATTCCTTGTGTCCTCATCGTGTCTCATATGGGCATAAAGGTAAATTTTATTCAAGAATCTCTCTATTTCTGTTAATTTATCAATCATATTTTTTATATTTTTGGCAGAATCTTTTAATTTTCCTTTAAATTGAGTAATTTCATTAATTTTCTCTTTTGCTATGTTAAAGTCTTTTTCCCATTGTTGATCACTTTCATAAATAGCTTCAACATTCCATTTATCTTCTTTTTGTATCTCTTCTCTTTTTAATGCCATTTTTGCTCTCCTTTTTAATTGTTTTTTCTTTTTTAAGTTTATTAATTTTTTTAGATTTTTCAATAAATTCTTTATCTTTAAGATTAAATCTTGGTTTTACACCAATATAATTTTTAATCTCAGTAATTCCATTTTTTGTAATTTTTATCGGTATTAATTCTATATCTAAATAATAGGCATACTTTTTAAGATATCCCTCATCAAGTTCATTACATAAAGAGTAGATATCCCCCTCTTGATTCAATCTACCAGTCCTTCCAGCCCGATGAAGATAATCGAGTTCCCTCAAAGGAATAGTATAATTTATTATACAATTAACACCTTCAACATCAAGCCCTCTACTTGCCAGATCAGTTGCCACAAGATACTGAATTTTTGCATCTCTGAATCTATTAATTTCTTTCTTTCTTTCTGAAGGAGATAGATCACCATTAAGACAACCTACTTCATAGTTATTCTCTTTTAATAAATTATACAACCATATACTCTCTTTTTTAGTTCTAACAAATATTATGCAGAGAAAAGGATTTATATTTTTAAGAAGTTCGAGTAACGCCTTTTCTCTTGGTTGTTCAAATAAAGGCAAAAAATAATTTTTTATATTCTCTGGTAATCTATTTTTAGGATCAATTCTTACAGAGTATTTTTGACTGTTTACTATATCCACTATTTTTTTTGTATTGTCAGAAAGTGTTGCAGAAAATAACATAAATTGATTTATATTTTTTGTTATTTCAAATATTCTTTGCAAATCATTGTAAAAACCTAAATCTATTAGAAAATCAGCCTCATCTAAGATTACTTTTCTTATAAGAGATGGTTTTAAAAAACCATTTTCAATTAACTTTAAAATTCTACCGGTAACACCTATTACTATATTATATCCCTCTCTTAACCTCTCTGACTGTTTTTTTAGACTCTCACCACCTATTAATAGGTGTATTTTAAGATTAAACTCCTCTGCATAATAACAAAATTCACTATAAATCTGAATTGCAAGTTCTTTTGTTGGCGAAATTACAAGCACTGCCTCACTTTTTTTATTTAATAATTCAATAATTGGTAAAATATAGGCAAGAGTCTTTCCAGTTCCGGTCTTTGATTGAGCAATTACGTCCTCACCTTTTAATATTCGTGGAATTGTCTCTTTTTGAATATCAGTAGGAGTAATAATGTATCTTGTATTTAACTTTTTAATAAGTCTTTGATCCAGATTAAAATCTTTAAATTCTTTTATCATATTTGTTATATACTCAAAATTTTTTATTTTGTCAAAAAAATAAACATTTAAAAAATAGGCTAATATATATAAATGAGAGGTATATTATAAAAAAGGGGATATCTGAATATCAAAATTTGCTAAAAACTTAATTCTTTGTTTTTTTATTAAAGTAAATTTTTTGTAAATTACATAAAAGATTGTAAAGGATTTTCTAA
>DAONLM010000117.1:0-9127 GCA_035406685.1 Spirochaetota bacterium | reverse complement strand
ATCACAAAATTTTTAAGAAAATCCTTTACAAAATTTATGAAAAAAATAAAAAAAAATTGCCTAAAAATAAAATCACACCCTATAAAGATGAGAGATTTGATAAAAAATTCTTTTTTAGGTACTGGATAATCCTGATTGCTTTTAAATATTACAGATATCCTCTGTTTTGTTTTATTTTATAATAAATTATTGTTATTTTATTTAAATGTTATCATGGGACCACGACATATGTTGTATATATTATTTTATATAGCACAATTTCCAACATATTATATAATAAATACACTAAGGAATATTCTGTATTTTTACATAGGAATAATAATAAATTTTGACACTTTTTTTAAATCGCTGAAAAATAAAGTTATTCCAGTATTTTTGTTGGAATTATTTCAAGCATCCCTGCTGGAAGAATAAGAAGTAATATTATTTTAATCATTTTCAGCGATTATGAATTTTTGTCGTATTTTTCAATTAAAATTTTTGTCCATTATAACATTATAATGGACAGGTATAGTTTTGCCGCTCACCTTCTTGAAAGTGGGGTTGATATAAGGTCTATTCAGCCTTTACTCCGGCACTCAAGCCTGAGAATCAAAAAAATATATACCCATGTTGCCATGAATAAACTTGGGGGTATTTTAAGTCCATTTGATAAAATTGGTTAAATTTTTATTTGACATTTTTTTTGATGTAGTATAATGTATAACAACAAAGGTTGGAAATAAAAAGAAATTTTGTATATAGAAAACTCACAAGTAGTACAATTTTTAATAATATTTTGCTTTAATGGTGTATAGGATCTGTATATACATTATTTTACTGCATTCTTAATTGCAAAAACTTGCAAAATCCACTATAGAGGGGTATAATATAGAGGATGTTAGCCATCAGGAGGAGAGAAAATGCGTGCACACTATTTGCAGCACGTTTCGTTTGAAGGACTTGGCAGCATAGAGCCATGGCTCAAGGCACAAGGATTCGAGATAACGGGTACACGCTTTTTTGAATCGAGCAGGCTTCCTTCGTCCGATGAGGTGGATCTGCTCATCGTAATGGGCGGCCCGATGAGTGCTAATGATGAGGACAAACTGACATGGATGATTGATGAAAAGGCATTCATTCGCGAATGTATCCAGCAGGGAAAACGCGTCTTGGGCATATGTCTGGGCGCACAACTGATAGCAAGTGCTATGGGTGCCAAAGTGTATCGCAACCATGTGAAGGAGATAGGCTGGTTTCCTGTACAAGGAGTGCCTAGTAGCAATGAGTCGCTTTTTCGTTTTCCGAGGGTATTTAGAGCGTTTCACTGGCATGGTGAGACTTTCGATCTGCCGCCTGGAGCAGTTCTGATTGCTCGAAGTGAAGGATGCGAAAATCAAGCATTTCAACTTGGCCAATCTGTCATTGGTTTACAGTTTCACCTTGAAATGACACCAGAATCGGTGCAGGAGATTGTTTCGCACTGTCGAGCAGAACTCGTGCCATCAAAATATGTGCAATCCGAAACGGTCATTACTGGGGCATTGCCCGAAGAATACCGAGAGATGAACAATCTCATGGCTGAAGTGCTTTTCTTTCTGATAAATAACGATGGCTAACAACTGTTTCAACCTGACATTGCTATTGTCACGAAACTTGCTATTTGCTTCGCTCGGTAAGTTTTGCGCCAATGTACGCAATGCAGGTTAAGCAAATGTTGGGCGGACGCCTTCAGCACAGGAGGAAAAATGAAAAATCAGGAAGAAATTCGTAAAATGCAAGAGGCACTCATCGAAAAGTTGATAGCAGATGCAAAGCAATTTATCGATTCCATAGATATGACAGAGATACAGACCGTTTTACTTTCAGGAAGTGTATCCCGAGGAGATTTCTTCCCTGGAAAATTTGGTGGAATGATAGATCTGATCGTGATGAGAAAACCAGGAAGCACGGTATCTGCAGAGTCGCTTTTTGGAAAAGATGAGGAACCGGATATTCCTTATCATTGTATTACAGTCAATAGTAATCATTTTCAGATTCTGTTAATTGATTTTGTTGATGCTAAGGTATTCCCAACTTTCGAAGAGCCAATGAAATATGCATTACTAGAGTCGAGCGTATTGTGGGATCATGGTGATACATATACTAAGGAATTGGAGACTATTAAGAGATACGCTACTATTGACCAAAGAAAACAGTTGGATAATTGCTTAGGATATATAGGCTATTTGCTTTCAGACTACAAGAAAGACAGGTGGTATAGACGAGATGCATTTTGCCAAATGCATGAAAACCTAAATACGTCTATACGATTAATGATTCAATGTTTGTACTACATTAATGGAAAGTATGCTCCATCTGAGGATAGGCGGTTGTACTACAGTTACTCATTACCTAAGATTCCTCAAAACTATGAGGACAGTATGCATGAGTTGTTTAAACAGGATATTTCATCAGAAGAAGATTACTACAGACGAGAAGAGCTTTTTAAGAGCAGGTTTATGGAGTTTATGATGAAGAATCGCCCAATAACTGCTTCAACCTGACATTGCTTCGCAATGCAGGTTAAGCAAATGTGGTATTGTCAAGTAAATTGTGTCTGATTTTTTAAATTTTTTTCAAGCATTTCATCTAAAAAATCTTTAACTTTGGTAACTTCGGGATGTGTGGCTCATAAAGGTTGAACATACGTTGTCCATTATAACATTATAATGGACAAGGATAAGTCAAAGAATGGATTTTCAAAATGTAAATAATAGCATAATTTCCACCATATTATATATCTTTATGAAGGAAGATACTATATTTTTACATATGTCTAATAATAAATTTGCCAATTTAAGAATAAAGTGGTTATAAGAAAAAATATTAAAATTATAGGTGGAAGTTATGTTATAATAAATTATTGTTATTTTATTTAAATGTTATCATGGGACTACGACATATGTCGTATATATTATTTATATAAAATAATCGTTATTTTATATAGTCTTTTTTTCAAAACTACGACATATGTCCTACTTCTTTATAAGATAATCGTTATTTTATGAAAACAGGCTTTTCTTTTTTAGTAATAGTAAAGATCATTTTATAGACATAACTTCCCAATAAATACTTGACAAATACAGATAATAGAAGTGAGGTCTATAAATATCTGTATTTTTTCTTTCTAAAATATATGCCAAGAATTGTCAATGTTATCATAATAACAGTAAATATACAGATATTTGTAAGAAGTTCTCCGATATAACTATAAATTGTCCGTTTTGTATATAATGGGAGTTTTGCCTTTACTATCTCTTCTGTAAACATATTGCCAGAAGCAACAACTTTACCAGTGATATCACTTGCCGTGGTAAAACCGGTTGCAGTACATCTAAAAAAAGCTCTTCTATTCTCAATTGCTCTTAATCTTGCTATGATTGAATGATGAATTGGTCCAATTGTATTTCCATACCAGCTATCATTTGTAAGATTGATCATTATATTTGCCCCTTCATTGACCTTTTTTCTTACAAGATCTGGAAATAGATCCTCAAAACAGATTGTTAAGGCTGCTTTTATCTCTTTAATATTAAATATAGACGATGTTTTTCCTGGACTTGTATTACTTCTTAATGGGGTAAGATATCTTAAAAATGGAAAATTTTTTTCAAAAGGAACATATTCTCCAAACATTAGTAAGATCTGTTTATCATATTGAGAAACAACTCTTTTCTTTTCTATTAAAAGAGCTGAATTTGTTATTTTATTATCCGGTAACCATACGACAATTCCAAGTATTAAAGGTGGATAGTTTTCAAATATTACTTTTTGAATAAATTCTGGATTGCCATTATAAGATCTATTAAAAATGGATTCTGGCCATATAATTACATCTGGGGTATCTCCTAAAGTTGATTCTTTTGTAAGTCTATTATACCTCTCTATGTTTGTATTCCAGTAGTTTTCATCAAGTTTTTGCTTGCCAGTAATATTTCCCTGAATCATTGCTCCAAGAACATAATTTGCTTTTTTCATATCATTTTTTAATTGATCTATTCTTACACCGCCATATATTATAGCAATAAAAAATGGTATAACGAATAAAAAGTGTTGCCATTTAATTGGCTTTGATTTTAATAATCTTTCAAGAATATTGAATATGCCAAGATTGATAAGCATGATTATAAGAATAAGTCCACTCATTCCAGTAATGTCGATTAATTGAACAAAATATGTGAATGATATCTGACTATCTGCTATACTATGTTTAAATAGTTTAAAAAATGTTGCATCTATTGTAACAAATATCACTGGCAAAGAATAAAATAAAATTTTTTTGTTAAAGTTATAAAATTTTTTATATATAAAAGCAATAATTGGATATTGCAAGGAGTAATAAATACAGAGTATTAAGATTATTAATACTGATAAGAAAATCGACATTTTCCCAGACTCTTTAAATGTAAAAAAGAGCCAGTAAAAATTTATAGAGTAAGCGATTGTACCGAATATGATTGTTTCTAAGATGTAATGTTTTCTATAAAATACTATATATAAAAATGGTATGAGTCCAAAAAATCTTATGAAAAAAAATTGTGGCCATTGTCCCAGACCCCATAATATACCACTTATTATTAAAAGAAAATAGTAAATTAAATTTGAAATGGCTCTTTTATCTATCAAAAATCTCTGGACTATATTCATATTGACTAAATACTAAAAATTTAAATATTTGTCAAAAGATATTCATACTACCAGTTCTATATCCCTCTAAATCAAGTGTAATATAAACAATGCCAAGTTTTTTAAAATAGTCAATAATCCTATCTTTATTTTCTATAATATCAAAAAATTGGTTTTTATCAATCTCTATTCTTGCTATATTATTATGTAGCCTAACCCTTGTATTTTTAAATCCAAGTGAATATAAAAAATCCTCAGATTTTTCTACTATTTTAATCTTATCTTTTGTTATCTCATCATTATAAGGAATTCTTGATGCAAGGCATGCCAATGAAGGTTTATCTTTTGTAGGAAGATTATAAAATCCACTCAATATTCTTATATCTTCTTTTGTAAGATTTGCCATTTTCAAAGGAGAGACTATTTTTAGTTCTTTTAAGGCTAATTGTCCTGGCCTATAATCCATATCATCAGATATATTTGAACCATCAAAGACAGAATTATAATTATTTTCTTTTGCGTACTGTAATAGTTTTTCATATAGATTTTTTTTACAAAAATAACATCTATTTACTGGATTTTTTGTAAAAAGAGGATTGTTCACTTCTTCTATTTGAATAGAATCAAACTTTATACCTATTAATTTTGCAAGCTTCTTTGCCTCATAAAATTCTCTTTCTGGCATAAGAGAAGAAAAGTTTGTCACTGCAATACATTTCTCTTTTAGTACCTGAAAAGAGACTGTTGCAAGAAATGTAGAATCAACCCCTCCAGAAAATGCTATCACTGCTGATTTATTATCTTTTATTATATCTTTGAGTTTTAATAATTTTTCTTTTAGATCTGGATTTATATCTATATTAAAATTATAGTTTATCATTTTCTATAAAAAAGCAAAAAAATCCTTACCATTTAATTTTTTTAAAGTTACTTCATAAAAATTACCGGGTTTGAGTTCTATCTCTTCAGACTCAATGACTGTTAAACCATCAACTTCTGGTGCCTGACCATAAAATCTTCCAAGATATAGAGACTCATTTTCTATCTTTTCTTCAATTATTACTCTCTCCTTTTTATTTAAAAATCTTTGTAGATTTTTATAAGAGATCTCTTCAGCAATGTCTAATAATAGTTTTAATCTCTTTTTTTTAGTTCTTTCTTTTATAAAATTTTTTATTTCAATTGCCTTTGTCCCTTCCTCTTCAGAATATTCAAATCCACCAACCCAATCAAGATTTGCCATCTTTATAAATTCAAGACTTTTTTGATGATCTTCTTCTGTTTCTGACGGGAAACCAGTAATAAATGTCGATCTTATTACTGGATTCTTGAATTTTTTTCTTATTTTCTCAAGAAGTTTAAGATAATTCTCACTATTGCCTTTTCTATTCATCAATTTTAGAATTCTATCACTTCCAGATTGAAATGGTATATCAAAATATGGAATAAAATTTCTTGATTCTGAAAGCGAGTAGAGTAGTTCATCATCAATATGATCGGGATGCATATAAAGAATTCTAAGCCAGTCCTCTTTTTCAAGGTTTTTTTCTATATCTAAAATAAGATTTTTTAACTCTCTTTTATTAGTAAGATCAAGTCCATAGTTTGTGGTATCCTGGGCTATTAAAATTATCTCTTTTATATCTTTGCTTTTAAGAAATTCCAGTTCTTTTAAGATTGAATATTTACTTCTTGATCGAAGATTTCCTCTTATTGAAGGTATTGAACAATATGAGCAGTAATTATTACAGCCATCACTTATTCTTAAATATGCTGTGCCGGGGAAACCAGTTATCTCTCTTTTTGTAAAATTATCCTCTTTAAAATCTGGTATACATAGATCTCTATTTTCTTTAATAACTTCTACTATTTTTGATATATCCCCAATTCCAAATATTGCATCTACCTCTTTAATCTCTTCTTTAATCTCTTTGTAATATTTTTGAGCAAGACAGCCACACACTATAAATTTTTTGCATTTTTTTTCTTTATATTTTAACAATTCAAAGATCGTATTTATTGCCTCTTCTCTTGCTTTTTTAATAAAGGCGCAGGTATTGACAATTATGCAAGATGCATCATCTGGAGAGTCGACAATTTCATAATTATTTTCTTTTAAAATATAAGAAATCTTTTCAGAATCTACCTGATTTTTACTACAGCCAAGGGTCTCTATGTATATTTTCATAAAAGAATTATTTAAGGCTACTTAAAATAATTTCATATTCACTGTTGCTATTTTTTTGCCAGGAAATTAATTTTACTTCGACTGCTCCTGATTGACCTAATGGAATCTCTTTATTATTTATCAATAAAGATGCTGCACTTCCATTTGTAAGCCATACAATTGCTTTGTTTTTGATTTTTAAATTAATAAAAGCACCTGTTGCATAATATTTCTCTATCTCTTCCAAATCATCAATCTTGTGTCTTAAATAGGTATCTTTTTTTATACTAAGATTAATATTAATTCCTTCAAGAGAGGGAGTAGTAAAAACCACTTCAGGATTTTCACCAATTTCTTTTGAGTCAAAAGATAAATTTGTTTTTTGATTCAGTTTAAAGGAGATATTTGCAAAATTATTATCCCAGTTATTTAATGTAATTAACACATCAGTATCTCCATCTTCATTTAAATCAACTTTATGTTGATAACTCTGAATAAGAATCAACTCTTTATTATTTCCATAAGTTAATGTAACTATTGGATATAGTTCTTTTACAACAATCCTATATTTTTCATTTCCAATCTCTATGATATCACCCTTTTTTAATTTTTCTATTTTTTTCTCTTCATCACTGTTAATAGAAAATATATTATCTTTAGTTTGTGAAGTTAATTTATTTTTTTGTGTCTCTTTTTTTATATTGTTCTCACTTACTATATTTTTTTTAGAAGATATATTTTTAACTATAAAATAACCACCCATGCCAATTAATGAAAGAAATATTACGATAACCAGTAAAATAATTAATGGCTTAAAATCTGTTTGAGGTTTTGGGATTAATTGTTCTATTGGAGTAGGGGTCTCCATCATTTTTATTTTTTCATATTTTTTTATTACATCATCACTATCAAGTCCAAGATATTGACTGTATGTTCTTAAAAATCCCTTTAAGTAAGCTTCTCCCGGAAAAGCCGAGAATTCATCCCTCTCAATTGCTTCAATAAATTTTTTTACTATATGAGTATCCTCTACTACCTGTTCAATTGAAATATTTGATTTAAGTCTTGCCTCTTTTAAAAATTCTCCTAATGAGTCCATTTTTTCTCCCCTGTATTATTCACTATAAGTTGTAATAAAATTTTCTATTGTATTTGCATAAGAAGGTGGCTGGTAATTAAAAAATGAATCTCCTATGCCAGTGTTTAATTTAATATTATCTATTTCTAAAACAATCTTTCTCATAGCTGCTGTTACACCCTCAATTCTTCTTATTAAACCATTATCTTCTATTGTAATAATTAAGGAATTAAAACCATATTTAGAAGATCTCCATCTTATCAATTTCATTTTATATACCATTTTTCCATCTTTATATTGAGTCTTTGTTTTCCCTTCATAATATTCTATGGAATAGTTTGACAGAAATTTATCATAACCCATTGGATTTATAAGAATTGGATTTACAACTGATTCTGTTTTACCCTCTTCTGTCTTTGACTTTTCTTTTTGAAGAATCTCCTGTTTTAAAGTAAGATTTAGATAATCTATAAAAACCCATAAGGTATAGCCATTTGTGCATATAACCTGTTTGTTGGGATCTGTAAAATTAATTCTTAATTTTTGAGGATTTTTAAAATAAATTTTTCCAGATTGAATATTATCATCCTGATACCATTTAATATCAGCCTCATAGTCTTTTACATTTTTTTTAAAATTATCAGAAAATTTCTGTAATAAATCTTTTGCACTGAGTAATTCATCTTGAGAAAAAGATAATACCCCACAAAATAATGCCCAAAATAGTATAGATATATTTTTTTTCATATTTTAATTTTTTTACCTTTCCTTGTATATCTTATCTTTAAAATTACTATAAATAAGTTTAAAAGTTGCAATATATTAAATTTAACTATGAATTTTGTCAAGATTTTTTTGAATTTATTTTTAGTCCTTGTGCGATTTTATTTTTAGGTAGATAAAAAGAGAGAATTATCCTAAGGTAAATCTTGAGTAATAAAGATAGAATGGTTTAATTTTAAAAAGATTACTAATTTTATAAAAATTTTATCTCTTTCAGGCAAAAATTTGAGTTGAATTTGAGTAAAAAATAGTCGTTAGTCTCAATAGAGCAGGGGATATCTTGGCCTCTTCTCTCCTTCACCACACAAGCCTTTCTTCTCCTTAACCCTTCTATCTCATTTTTTAGTTTTTGTATCATCTTCATAAATTTCTCTTCCCCATAAGTTTCAATACCTATAAAATATATTTCAAGCAACTCTCTAATAAGAGTTGCTATGCTAAATGAATTCAAC
>DAONLM010000116.1:0-9134 GCA_035406685.1 Spirochaetota bacterium | reverse complement strand
TACTTCATCCTTACTTTTGACTCAAAATTTCGGCTTTTAGAGATAAAATTCTTGTAAAGATTATTAATTTTTCTAAGATTTTTCTATTCTATGTTTCTTACTCAAAATTTACCTTAGGATAATTCTATCTTTTTAACTGCCTAAAAATAAAATCACCCTTGGTGTTTGTTTGTCAGATAAAAATTTTTGACAAGTTTTAAAATTTTTAGTATAAAAAAATCCATTTTATATTTTAAGGAATGCTTATGGAAGAAATAAAAAGTAAAATTCAAAAAATAAAAGAAGATGCTTTATTTAAAATAGAAAAAGCAACCAATAGTAAAGAAATTGAAGAATTAAGAATTCATTATCTTGGGAAAAAGTCAGAGTTAATTAATTTTAGTAAACAATTAGGAACACTTTCCAGTAATGAAAGGCCAATTGTTGGTGCTTTTATTAATGAAACAAAAAAGGCAATAGAAGATCTTATCGAAACTAAAAAGAAAGAGATAGAGATAATTGAATTAAATCAAAAATTACATTCTGAAAAAATAGATATAACATTACCAGGAAGGATAAATAAAATAGGTGTAAAGCATCCTTTGAGAATTATCCTTGAAGAGATTGAAGATATATTTTTAGGACTTGGATTTGCTATAGAAGAAGGGCCTGAGATCGATACAGAATATTACAATTTTAAATCAATGAATTTTGAAGATGATCATCCTGCAAGAGATGCTCAGGATACATTCTATATAAATGAAAAGGTTTTATTCAGGACTCATACTTCGCCGGTTCAGGCAAGAACCATGCATAAAATGAAACCAAATCCTATCAGGGTAATATGTCCCGGAAGAGTATTTAGAAGAGACAATATAGATGCAACCCATTCTGTTCAATTTCATCAGGTAGAAGGACTTGTGGTTGATAAGAATGTTAAATTTTCAGATCTTGTAGGCATATTACAACTTTTCAGTCAGAAGATGTTTGGTGAATCTACAAAGATAAGATTAAGGCCTTCTTTCTTTCCATTCACAGAGCCATCGGCTGAAGTAGATGTTAGCTGTATATTCTGTATGGGTAAGGGGTGTCCTTTCTGTAAACATTCTGGCTGGCTTGAGATACTTGGGGCTGGATGTGTTCATCCAAATGTTTTGAGAATGGGAGGCTATGATCCAGAAATATTTACTGGTTGGGCATTTGGTATGGGTGTTGAGAGAATTGCCTTATTAAAATATCAGATAAATGATATAAGATTATTTATGGAGAATGATATTAGATTCTTACATCAATTTAAATAAGAGGAGATTAAAATGAATATATCTTATGAATGGTTAAAAGAATTAGTTGATATAAATGTAGAGGTAGAAGAGATCGCAAAAAAATTTTATCTAAGTGGGATTGAAGTTGCAGGAATTAAGGAGACTGGAATTGAGACAGATAATATAGTTGTTGGGGAGATTAAAGAGATTAAGAAACATCCAGAAGCAGATAATCTTTTTGTATTAAAAGTGGATGCTGGAAATATTAAGCAGATTATAACAAATCTTTCCACTCTTAAAGAGGGGGATAAGATATTGGTTGCTCTTGAAGGTGCAAAATTAAAGTCAGGGCTTGAAGTAAAAAAGACAAAGATTAAAAATATAGATAGTGAAGGAATTCTTGTTAGATGGGAAGATTTAGGTTTTGAATTAAAAGGAGATTATGCGATATTTATTGAAAAAGAAGTCAAAAATGGTAAATTATATTCTGAAATCGCCAGTTTTAAAGATAAGGTAATCGAAGTTGAGCTTACGGCAAATAGAGGTGATTGTCTTGGAATGATTGGAATATCAAGAGAGGTTGTTGCTCAATTTGATGCAAGAAAAAAAGATATTTCCACAGCATACAAGACAATAAAAGAAAAGGCATCTGATATATTTTCTGTTGAGATAAATACCCCTAATTGTAAGAGATATTGTGGAGCAGTTATAAAAAATGTTGTTATAAAGCCGTCTCCTTTATGGATGCAATTAAGACTAGTTAAGGCTGGCATAAGACCAATAAACAATATTGTTGATATTACAAATTATGTTATGCTTGAATGTAATCAGCCACTTCATGCGTTTGATATGGATAAGATAAATTCAAAAAAGATTATTGTAAGAAATGGGAAAAAGGATGAGATATTAAAGACACTTGATAATGTAGAGAGAAAGATAATAGAAGATGATATCATTATAGCAGATCCAGAAAAGGGGCAGTGTATAGGTGGGATAATGGGTGGTTCAATAAGTGAGGTGACAGAAAATACAAAAAATGTATTTTTAGAGGCAGCATTTTTTAAGCATCAGAATATAAGAAGAACATCAAAGAGATTAGGATTAAGAAGTGAGTCATCATATAGGTTTGAAAGAATAATTGATCTTGCAAATGTCGATACAGCATTAAAAAGAGCGTTATACTATTTTGATAAATTAGGAATAGGTGAGATTTGTGAGGGTATAATAGATGTTTATCCTCAGAAATGGGAGGAGCCGGTTATAAAAGTTACTCAAGAATGGATAAATAACAAACTCGGTTCAGATATCACGAGTGAAGAGATGAAAAAGATTTTAGTCTCTCTTGGATTTAATGTTAAAGTTGATAATAATGAATTTACAATTTATGTTCCATCATGGAGAAATGATGTTTCAATTAAAGAGGATATTGCTGAGGAGATAGCAAGAATTTATGGTTATAATAATATAAAGCCAACTGTTTATCCTTCGGTTAATTGTGCATTGCTGACACCATTTCAAAAATTTAGTAGAGATATAAGATATCTTCTTTATGGTCTTGGATGTGATGAGACAATGAATCTGAGTTTTGTCGGGGATTATCTATTCAATAAGATGAGACTTTCAAAAGATGATAAATTGAGAGATATTGTTAGAATGGATATTCAACTTTCAGATGAGTATCAGG
This sequence comes from Spirochaetota bacterium, assembly GCA_035406685.1. Classification (GTDB taxonomy): domain Bacteria; phylum Spirochaetota; class GWE2-31-10; order GWE2-31-10; family MWDO01; genus DAONLM01. The sequence continues at coordinate 6,209 of DAONLM010000116.1, read as the reverse complement.
GAATGAGAAACTCTTTAATACCGGGTTTAATAAGAACAGTCTCATTTAATCTCAATAGGCAAAATAGATCACTATCTCTATTTGAAATTGGATATGTTAGTAAGCCGGATCCAAAAAATGAATTGCCAATTGAAACATTAAATTGTGGTGTTGCTCTTGCAGGTATTAAATATTTTAAAGATCATACACAAGAAGAAGAGAGATATGACTTTTATGATATAAAAGGGATTGTTGAACAGATCATCTCTTATGCAAGGGTGAATGCCTCTTATAGAGAAAGTAACTATTCATATCTTCATCCTTATAGACAGGCAAATATACTTGTTGATAATAAAGAGATAGGGCTTATTGGTGAACTTCATCCTCTTATTGCAAAAAATTTTGATATTGAGACAGAATGCTACCTTTTAGAGATAAATCTTAATTTATTATTTGAATATCATAACTCTAAGATAAAATATTCAGAAATTCCTAAATTTCCATCATCAGAAAGGGATCTTGCATTAATAGTGCCTGAAAAGATAAATTCAGAAACCATTTTAAAGGTAGTTAGAGAATCTAATATTGATATTTTAAGAAATGTTAGAATATTTGATATATATAGAGGAGAAAATATACCATCAGGACACTATTCAATAGCAATAAATATGGAGTTTAATAAGATTAGAGAGACTCTTACAGATAAAGAGGTAGATATTGCTTTGGAAAAAATTCTTAAAAATTTAGAGAGTAAATGCGAGGCTAAATTAAGATAAATGGATAAAGATTTTTCAAAGAATGGTCTATTTTTTATCTCAATGGAAGGGAAGAGGGATTTTTACATTAATAATTTTCTTGTAAGAGAGGATATCCCACTTCCAGTCTCCATTGAAGAAGGAAGGGCAATAGAGATCAATGATATCACTCCAGAAAATATAATCTCTGGCATAATAAAAGTCTTAATGAATGAACCTGAAAATGAACATCTTGATTATTATAGGGATTTTTTATTAACAGTTCAACCAGATATTGAGATAAGGCTTGCCAATATTGCTTATGAGGCTGAAAAAGGAGAAAATTTTCAGGAGGCAATAGCACTATTCAGGGTGATCTATTCTTTAAAACCAGATTCTTTAAACTCTATTCTTAATTTAGCAATATGCTATGATGAATTTTCTCAATATCTTTATAGAAGAGGGAGAGATAAAGAGGCTATCAAAATGGAAGATATTGCCTATGATTACTATAAGGCTGTGGATCAATTTGAGGAAAAGACAGAAAACGCCCTCTATTATCTTGGAAGATTCTATGTAATACGGGAAAATTATGAAAAGGCTATTGAATATTTTCAGGAATTCTTAAAAATAACAGAAGATGAAAATAGAAAAAAGGAGATACTTGATTTTTTATCTGATATTAAAACTTCTGGCATTATTGATGAGGATTATAAATTTGCAACAGAACTAATAGCAAGTGATAGAGATGAGGAGGCTTTTGAATTTATTGATAGATATATAAAAAAATACCCTAAGTCCTGGCATGGTTATTACCTAAGGGGAGTGGCAAATAGAAAACTGGGAGATTATACTAAAGCCATTGCTAACTTTAATTTAGCCTTAAAATATAATCCCGACTCTTCTGAAATTTTTAATGAACTTGGAATATGCTATATGAATTTAAATATATTTTATAAGAGTGAGATGTTTTTTGGAAAGGCACTTAAAAAAAATCCGGATGATATCTCAATTATTAGTAACTTAGCAATTCTTTCGTATAAAAGGGGGCAGAAAGAGGAGGCAATTAAGTATTGTGATGTGATTCTTGATCTGGTGCCAGACGATGTTGATGCAAAAAAGTTAAAAGAGATGCTACTTGAAGGATAATTGATGGATAGAGAACTTCAAAAAAGATTAAGAATTAATGTCAATTTAAAAGATAAGTTTAAGTTTAATGGATCTTACATAGATTATAAGATCATCTCTTCGCAGGGGATAATCTTTTCTGATGATATTGATAAATTTCATTCTTATGGTTTCTTAAAAAATAAAGGGAGAAAAATCTTTTATCAATCCTGGATTCTTGATAATAAAAAGCCATTTATATTTTTTCTTCATGGAAATGCCGAAAATTCTACCACACATCCGGCCTTTATTTATAATTGTATAAAAAAAGGATATAATTTTATCTCATTTGATCAGATAGGTTATGGGGACTCTGATGGTCTTAGAGGAATAATAAAGTCATTTGACGAGTATATTGAAAATGTCGATATTGTTTTTGAATATTTTTATAATAAACTAAAAGAGAATTGTCCTATATTTTATTTTGCTGGTTTTTCAATGGGTGGACTTGAATTGTTGTATTATCTTATATTTTATAAAAAGTATAGTAATAGTAAGAAAGTAGAAAGCATAAAAAAAGGATTTCTCTTTGCCCCATATTTAAAGAATCATAAGAGACTTATCAATTCGTTTTTAGAATACTATTTCTTAATCTTTAATAGATGTTTTTCTTATAAAAAGTTGTTAAGAGAGGATAGTCAGAAAGCAATTTTTGAGAATGATGATCAATTTTATATAAATCTATATAAAAATCTTAGTGATAATAGAGATTTTTTAATAAGAAGAAAAAAAGATATAAGGATCCACAGGCTTAATTCGAATAAGTGGCTTTCTATAATGATTAAGAGTCAAAGAGAGATAAAGAATAAGATTTTTTCTTCAAAAGAGATAGATAATATTAAAAATATTTCTTTATATTTTTTTATAAATGAAAATGATCTTGTAGTTGATAATACTATAGTTGTAGAATATTGTAAGAAACTTGGTTTAATGGATAATCTATTTTTACAAAAATCTTTCTATCATGATTTTTTAGATTATGAAGATGAAAGGATTAATTATTTTTATAAGAGATTTTTTGAACTTTTAGAAGAAAATGTTGGGTAAACTCTATTTATTTAGTTATAAGTAGGTGTGTTTTGATTCTTTTTTTGTTCCTGTTTTAAAAAATAGTTATTTAGCATTTCTTTATATGATGATGGAATATTATCAATATTAAATTGAATACCTGCAAAAACAATATCTTTTCTATCAGCAATGAATTCACATCTCACTATTTCTGCATTTAGTAGTAATAATTGATTATCAAATGTTCTTAGATTAAGAGCAATCTTTTTATTTTTTAAAAAATCAAGATTGTCACTCTGGAATATAATAAGAGCTCCAGAGAAAGATATATCTTTAATAATACAATTTTTTATAACACCTTCAATGGATACATGAGCACTATTAGATAGTAATCCTATTTCTTTTAAAGTCTCACTTGTTAACTCTACTCTGACATCTTTTCTTTTTTCAATATTTTCTGATATCTCAATCGTTCTACCAAGAATCTCTATAAGATCTTCTGGTGGTTTTTTAATAAATGCTATACTAACAAGATATAAATTATTATTTTTTGTTTCAAAATTTTTATAACTCGTTATGTTCCCAGAGATAAAAAAGACAATAGAATCCTTTTTTTCTCTATTGATAAATGAAAATCTGACACTAACCATATTTTTAGCAATTCTTATATTCTCAAAATCTTTCTGAGTCAGGTTAACAAGAATCTTTACACCACTCATTGAACAGGAGTATACTATACAATGAATATCATCCCCTTTTATTTTTAAAAATATTTTTTTAGGCTCAAGTCCAGTAATATTCATTACTGATTTATTGAATGCTATCTCTTTATCTTTATATTTTTCATAATATTGATCCAATTTTTGACTCAATAAAGTAGCCATCATTCCTTCCTTACTTGAAAGAATTTATATATAATAAATATAATATAAAAAACAATTTTTGTTAAGAAGAAAATATATTTTTTTATTTTTTATATTTTTTTTAATTTATTTTCAAGTATGTTATTTTATCTTCATTAGGGTAAAAATAACAGAAATAAAATTTAGTCTTATCTTTAAAATAATTATATCCAATAAAATATATATAATTATCACTCTTTTTAATAATCTTGTATAGTCCTGTTTCTAAGCAAATAGATCTTTTTCTTTTAAAATTTTTATCAATACTAAAAAGAGTTATATTATATTGTTCATCAATCAATGGTAAAAAAATCTCATTATTAAATGAAAAACCCTTACCATAAAAATAACATATTTTATTTTTTATGTCAAAATTATATCTATCTTTATTGTTATAGTTTAAAAGATTAATTTTATAAATATACTTGTTATTATTTTTAGCTGGCATAGAAGAATTATAGACATAGATAAATTCTTTATCAATTACTATTTTTAAAAAATCACCGTTCTTTTTCTCTTCTAAAATTTTTAAAATTTTTTTAGACCCACAATCTATTATAAAAAGATAATTCTTAAAATCACGAGTATCACTCCCGGCTAAAAATATAAGATTATCCTTAACCTCATAATCAGACAATAAGAAATCAAGATTAAAAGAATAAATTTTTTCTTTAGAATCAAGTTTAAAAATAGAAAATTCAAAGCCATTTTTGTTGATATATTTTGAGAAAGTAAGAAAATAGCCTTTTGCAATAATTATGTTTGAATATTCACCCTCGAATATTTTGTTTAATCTATTTTTTGAGTTTAAAGATACCAACTTTATGATATCTGACTCTTTTTCTATAAAAAAATATTCGTTATCTTTAATATAAAAATCTTTTAAAAAAAGATTTTCTGAAGCAAATAAAATATTAAATTTTTGTTTATTAGTATCAAAAGAATATATTTTATTTTCAAATGGAAAAATAATATTCTCATCTGCGTTTAGCTTTGAAAAAATGAAAAAAATTAAAAAAAGGGGGATTTTGATCCCCCTTACATAGAAGTTAATTAGATCTAATTTTTTCATATATTTTAGTAAAATACGGAGAGAAATATATCTCTTCTGCTAAAACTATTGTCTTCTTTGCATTATTTATATATTGATTTAATTTTTCTTTTGCCTTATTAGAATTGTAAAAATATATTGTATTGTAATAAGCCTTTACCATTGAATAAAGTCCGGATGTTGTCCAATCAACATTGTTTGAATTAGAATCAATGTCTATTCCGAGCAAATTATATATTCTCCATACAACTTTTGTACAATACCAGTAATAATTATCTTCTTTTGTAACAATTGAGAAAATATTAGCATAGTCCTTAAAAAAACCATATTTCATATTTTTGTTTGAAGGTGAACAATAATAATCAAGAGACTTTTGAGCATTATCTAAAGAAGTCTTATTTAAAGAGAGAGCAGGGTTTAAAACAGAGACATTTGGCTTTCTCATCCATTCATTTGGGCTTTCATAACCGGCTCCTTTTAAGACTGCTGTATGAAAACATTGTGAATCAAGGTTAGTTGGATCGAATTTATCCATATCAAGGCTTGCTCCATGAAAATATTTACCGGGTGTAGCTTTTGGAGCAACAAAGCTAATAATAATTGAAACTGCTCCATCATTTCCACCACTTAAATATACTGCTCCGTCTTTATTAATGGGAAAATCTGTTAATGGGGCATAATTTGACCCGCCAATACTTGAATTCATCTTACTATAATACAAATTTTTTTTAATGGTGAATTCTTCACTAAAATTTGTGCCATATTTAGCATCAAATTCTTTTAAATAATCATTAAATTCATCCACTAGTGAATCATCTTTTTCTGTTAATGCCTTTGAATAAAAAGTCATCAATTTAGCCATCTCTTCATTTAACTGATTGTCGATCTTTTGTTCTTCACTCATGTTGACTAAATTTGGAGTGGAACATGAGAAAATAAAAATAACTACTAATAAAAGATAAAAAATTTTTTTCATAAAATACCCCTTTTTAAAAGATTAAGTTTTAAAAACCTAAAACTTTTCTTATCATTATAATATTTCTAAAAAAAATTATCAAGAGAAATTTATTTAAAAAAATGCAAATTTATAAAAAAATGTAAAATGTTTATTTTAATTTTTTAAGGTATAAACTATATTTAATGTTGTTCATCTAAGTTATTTTGAGATAAATTTATCTAATAATATAATACTTATTCCTCTTTTTTTATTCTATGACAGTTTATTCCATGTTTGAGTTTTTTATTAGACAAATTAAGAGCATCTGGGTGCGATTTTATTTTTAGGCAAAAATCTTTTAAATTTTTTATAAAACTTGTAAAGGATTTTCTTAAAAATTTTGTGATTAATATATAGAAATATTTTTTTAG
>DAONLM010000115.1:0-9201 GCA_035406685.1 Spirochaetota bacterium | reverse complement strand
CACAAAATTTTTAAGAAAATCCTTTACAACTTTTAGAAAAAAAATAAAAAATTTTTTCCTACAGATAAAATCGCACCCGTCTCAAAAAAATTATTCTTTATATTCATAAATTTTATTTTTTTAAAAATTCAGTAAAAAAATTATAAATTATATTTTGTATTTGCAAATATCAAAAATTAATAAATCCCAATAAATGCGGTTATTGATTTTTCAGGATAAAGAATAAAATTTTCAAGAACTTTTACATTAATTTGCGAAAGATTTAAAATATTATCTATGCTCTTTTGACAATTTAGAGATAGATCTCCATAGCCAGGGCTGAATCTATTTTTTGTTAAATTCTTCCCTTTTTTTGCAATCTCTTTCTGAATAAGGCTATGCACATAATCTGTATATGCTTCCACCATTTCAGAACCAGTGGCATCCACAATTGTCGCATTAACCATATCCTCTTCTTTCATTAGTCTGTCCCTATATTCTATTATCTTTTCTCCAGCAGTTGTTGCAAGTATTATTACTTCCTTGCAATTATCAAGAAATTTTGCGAGTTTTTCACTTTCAAAAATTGCTTTTTCTAAAATCACTTTTTTATTTTCTATAATTATATTTTCTATTTTCCAGATCGCTGATAGTTCACAATAGGATGATGCAATTTTAATAAGATTATCGATTTTTTCTTTCTCTTTCTGATTTATTTGTGTAGAATGAAAGTTAAACCCAAGTCTTATATAGATCTCTTTAAATGGGATATCTATCTTTATATTCTTCAAAATTTTAATCATCTTAATAATTTAACTCTTTTAATTTTCTATCAAGATCTTTTAATATGTTTTCATCAGAAAATTTACTTAGTGCAATGTTTAAATATTGTCTAGCATCTTTAAAATTTTTAGCATTAACTTGTTTAATTATAAAATTTATAAGATAAGCTCTATAATTATTTAAAATTATCTTATTATTTCTAAAAATATTCAAGGCAATATCAGAATATTTTATCACATTTTCAATATCATTGTTATCATAAAAATTTTGAATATATTTTACATAAAGATTAATATGAATACTTTCAAAATCATTATCATCTTTATAATCATTATAAACTCTCTCTATCTCTTTAAAAGCCTCTTCAAATTTTTTATCTATGGTTAGTTTATTGATCTTTGCTAAAATATTACTCTTTTCAAAAATTCTAATTGTATTAATATATTCCGGGAAATCCCCCTTTAATTTTACTATAATATTTTCAAGATAGTCAAAATCATTTTTTTTAGTATAATTATTTATTATTTCAACAAGAATATTGTTAAAAATTTTTTCAAATTCTGGATTATTAAAATACCTCTTTGCTCTTTTTATAAGATCAAATGCTTCATTAAAATTTTTATTTTTGCTAAGATGATTTGTTACTTTATACACAAAATATGAATAAATTTCTAAAAATTTTTTTTCATTTATTGTTTTGTCTTTAACAAATAAATTTTTTTGTTCGAGTAAAAATTTTTCTATTTTTTCATAATTTTTAAAATCATTAAACTCATTTATAAATTTTCCAATTATTTCATATCTTAAATTAACAATTTTTTCTTCAAGTCCAAAGTGTGAAAGAAATGAATTTATATCATTAAATATTGTATCATAATCCTTTTTATTTGATAAAAAAATAATATGATTACTAAAATAGGTAATAAAACCATCATAACTCTCTTTATCATTCATACCTTTATAAATAATATAAGAAAGATTTGCTGCCTTAACACTATCCCCTTTTTTAAAATAGTAATTAGTAAGATTATGATATACAATTAATAAAAGTCTTTTTAAAGATCTTTCTTTTCTTTCCAAATAATTCTTTTTTGGGACATATGTAAAGCCAGTTATTTTACCAAAACTATCAAGAACATCCTTTTTTTCCCCTGGATTAAATCCAATTTTGTTTGTCGTTTCTACATCAATATCTTCATCCGCAAATTTTATCTCTATAAAAACATGATCTTTTGTCTCAATTGCGATTGGCTTAAAATTATATTTTAAAAGAAATATGGTATATAATATTGAAGATGATACACAATTAAATTTTTTATTTTCTATTATATCAGAAATTCTTGAAGACATCTCATCATAGTTTGATAAAGAATAATTATGAATAAACAAGAGAAGTTCTTCAGCAAATTTTTTCTGTTTTTCAACCGAGAGTTTATTTATATCTGTTGTATTAAATTCTTTTAAAAGGTCTTCTTCTACTTTTCTTTCAAGATCATTAAACCAGACTTTATATTCTCCCAATTTTGGATAATCTTCAGAGACAATCACAAATAATTCAAAATATTTATTATAACTTATATTTGTAAGATCGAGTTCTATTAATTTTTGATTCAATTCATCTATATTAATTATATTTTTAAAATTAAGACTTAATTCTTCAGAATGAAGATAAAATAAAAGATTTAAAAGAAATAAAATAAATATATTTTTTATTTTATGCAAATTTCAGCCTCAATATCAACAAATTTTATCTTATCGCCATTTTTCAATTTGACTTTTTCATCTTTTTTTAGTCTTACATTGTTTAAGAATGTTCCATTCTTGCTTTTATCTATATAATAAAGTGAATCTTCTTCCCATAAAAATATGCCATGTATCCTTGAGATATAAGGACCTGTATCATAAGGACCAATATCAATTGTAGGAGTTGTGCTAAAATCAGATCTTCCTATGCTAATCTCTTTTATATTTTTTTCTAATTTAAAAGATGTTCCATTATTTAAAATAAGAGAGGCATTTCCAGAATCAATTTCATTCTCTTCTATTTTGAGTCTATTAATAATTACATTGCATTCTGGACAACTTTTAGAATCATCTGGAATAATTGAACCACAATTGTAGCACTTCATAAAAAATCCTATTTTTTAAACAATATATTTACAAGATTGTTCATTTGTTGTAAATATTTTTTTTCATAAAGAAAATATGCAAGATCAATTGCATTCTTAATATCCTTGCTACCACACATACCATGACCTACAAGTACTCCACCTTTAACACCTAATACTGGAGCAGCGCCATAAAATCTTGGCAATATTTTATCATAAAGATTTTTCTTCTGTTCGTCAATGAATCCAAATATATTTAAAGCATAACTTAAAAATTTATTCTTAATTTTCTCTGTTGAAAGAAAAGAGTCTTTTAATACCGAAAGAAAATAATCTTTCATTGCCTCTGCAAATTTTAACATTGAGTTACCTGTAAAACCATCACAAACAACTATGTCAACACTTCCATTAAATATATTGTATCCTTCTACATTTCCAATAAAAAAGGGATTATTCTTTAATAAGTCAAATGCTTTTTTGACATTCTTATCCCCTTTACTGTATTCAGAACCTATGTTTAAAAGCCCTATGGTAGGAGATTCTTTATCCCAGATAATTGTATAATATGCGAGTCCTAATATGGCATTTTGATATAAATTTTCCTCTGTTGCCTCTGGATTTGCTCCAATATCCAATAACATTGTCTCATATTCTGTAAGTCTTGGGAAAAATGTAGCAAGAGCAGGCCTTTTTATATGATTTATCATTCCAAGGGTAAGGATACTACTTGCAACAGTTGCACCAGTATTTCCTGGGGAAAAGAAAAAATCAAGTGAGCCATCTTTTATCATTCTGCAACCAATAAATACTGTTGCATCTCTTTTCTTTTTGAGAGCAATTACCGGACTTTCGTCCATATATACAATTTCTTTAGCATCAACTAAAAAAATTTTATCACTATTTTCTATTTGAGGGAAATATTCTCTTATTCTATCTGATCTACCTATAAAATATATTGAAATATCTTTATATTTTTCAAGTGACTCCAATGCGCCAGAAACAAGTTCATAGAATGGTCTTTCACCAGAGTCAACATCAATCCCTATTCTCAAGCCTCTTCTACCTGAATAATAGAATTTCCTTTATATACACCACAATGGATGCATACTCTATGAGGTGGGGTTAAATTGCCACATTCCGGGCATCTTACCATCGTAGGGAGTGTTAATTTCATATTTATTCTTCTATGCATTCTTTTTCTTGATTTTGATTTACGCTTTTTTGGTACAGCCATTTTCAACTCCTATTTGAATATTTTAAAATCTCATCGAAATAGTACGGATTACTTATTACCCGCTTTTATTATTTTCAAAAAAAAATATTTTAATAAGTTTAGACGTATAATACTACAATCTTAATAAAAAGTCAATATTTTAAAATGTGGTATTTTTTAAATTAGATAAAAAAATTAATCTTTTTCTTAAATTTTTTCTTAAATTTTGTAAAGGATTTTCTTAAAAAATTTGTGATTAATATATAGAAAATAATTTTTATCAATAGGAGGATTTTTTTATGAATAAAATTTTAGCAAATTATAAGGCAGAACATGAATTACATTTTAAAGTTAACTCTGCTATGAGAGAAAAACTTGAGAGTATTTTAAGAGAATTGAATTTATCACTTTCAGGGCTTATTGTATACATTCTACAACTTTATGTAAATAGAATTAAAAAACGCTACTGTTTCGGTAATGAAGATGAAAATAAATATGAAAGAATAAATGCTAATAGTGATATTCATGCCTATATCTCGAAAGAAGACTATCGTTTACTAAAAAAGGTTCATGCAGATCTTAATTTTTTTAGCATGGCAAAGTTATTAAGGGAGATTATTAAAATTTTTATTGAAGAATATGAAAAGATGGGGGTTATGGGGGTTGAGAAAAAGTGTAGCCTTGTGACATTGTGGCTATTATTGAAACTTACAAAAATAAAGAGGTGGAGGAAGAAAAAAGAATTGTCGCACTTCGAAGGCAATATAACGCCTTTTTATAAGGCTATATATAATAGTTGCTACCAGGTAATAGGTTTTGAGACCTATTATTAGATAAATTTACTAAAAATTTTAAAAACTAAAGAAATAAAATTATCAAAATACTTTCTCAAATAAAATTAACCTTAGGATAACTATATCCTTTGAGCTACCTAAAAATAAAATATCCTCTGTAAAAAAATATTTACTTTTTTTAAAAATTATACTTGCAAAAAAAAAAATAAGTTATAATTATAAGAAAACAGGGAGGATTTTTATGAAAAGAGTAATTTTTTTTATTTTATTTTTACTACTCACGTTTAATATTAATTCAATGGTAATTCATGGACAACTGGATGATGGGTTTATACTCGAAGAAAACAGTTCTCAACATCTTTTCTTTATAGGACTGGATACTATGGCATTTAATCACATACATTCTAATACAGTTACTGATTTCTCTGTAGAAGAAGAAAAAATTAACAACAATATAAATGCTATATTTATGCCATTTTACTTTGGCTTTTTTTTTGACAAAAGAAATGATTATTCCTTTCTTTTGGCTGGCAGTCCTCTTATGATTTTGCCATTCTTATCTCTCGGATATATAGCAAGATTTCATATCAATTCTAAAACAGAAATAAATTTTAATACTTTTATATCCTCCCCTAAACCCGATAGTTTTATTATATTTTTGGCACCTATTAACTTTTCTTATTACCTACCTGCTATATATGGCGTAGGTGGATTTATTGGTATAGGATTTAAAAGAAAAATAAGTAAGAATGAAAAATCATCGTTATCTTATAAAATTAATTTTGGAATTGAGTATACTGGAGATATGTTTTTTGGTTTAGATTTAAAAAATTCGATCTTAATCGGCATTAAAAGAAAAAATTCTATTTTATCATTGAATCCTTTTATAAATTTTGAATTAAAATGTTTAGCACCAAATGATTTTCTAATTATTGCACTTGAACCCGGATTTGAATTAACATTAAAATTGGCCACTAAAAATAATTTTGTCTTTATATCAAGTTTTATGATAGGTTATGAGAGTGATTTTTTAATTGATAGAGAAAATGCAATTAATAAAAAAGAATACTTTCTATATTCTGGTAAAATAGTAATTTCCGCATCTTTTGGACTTGGTGGTATTGTTATTAAAAACTAATTGATTTTTAAATAATTTTAAAAGGGGTATATTATGAAAAGAGTGTTTTTGTCAATTTTATTTATTCTAATAGTAATATTTAATATGAATACAATGGTAATTCATGGACAACTCGACGATGCCTTTATACTTGAAGAAAATAGGTCTCAACATCTTTTCTTTATGGGAATGGATTCAATGTTATTTACTCATATACATTCTAATACGGGTTTTTTTATAGGAGATGGAAAAGATGAGTATTTTAAAATGAATGCTATACTCATACCATTTTATTATGGAAATTATTCATATGATAATAAAGATTATTTCTATTTTAAAGGCCATCCTATTATGATTTTGCCGGTACTATCTGTTAAATATATAACAAAATGGTATATTGCTTCTAAAATAAAAATAAATTTTAATGCCTTTATATCTTCTCCAAATATAAGTGGGATATCTTTTCTCAAACTTTTGCAAAATATATATGGACCAGGTGCATCAATAGGTGTTGGCTTAAAAATAAATATAAAAAAGAGTGATATATATCCTCTATCTTATAAATTAAATATTGGCATTGATTATACAGGTGATCTTACAGCTGGAATATCATTAAAAAATTCAATTTTAATTGGCATTAAAAGAGAATCCTCTTCCTTATCTTTCAATCCATTTCTAAATATTGTGATTAGAATAGGAACCTTTGGAATGTTATTTTCTGGAATGTCAGAAATAATGTTACTTTCTGGAGCTTTTTTTTCGATTGTATTAGAACCTGGGTTTGAATTAACATCAAAAGTAGTCACTAAAAATAATTTTGTCTTTATCTCAAGTTTTATGATAGGGTATGAAGCCAATTTATCTCCTTCTCCTCTAATACCAAATATGTTGGGGAAAATAGTAGTTTCTGCCTCTTTTGGGCTTGGCAGTATTGCTGTTAAAAAATAAACTGATTTTTAAATAATTTTAAAAGGGGTATATTATGAAAAGAGTGTTTTTGTCAATTTTATTTATTTTAATAGTAATATTTAATATTAATTCAATGGTAATTCATGGACAACTGGATGATGGGTTTATACTCGAAGAAAACAGTTCTCAACATCTTTTCTTTATAGGACTGGATACTATAGCATTTAATCACATACATTCTAATACAGGTTTTTTTATAGAAGATGGAAAATATGAGTATTTTAAAATGGATGCTATACTTATGCCGTTTTATCATGGTCTCTATGTTGATAAAAGAAATGATTATGGCTTTCTTTTTGCTGCCAATCCTATTATACTTTTGCCATTATTATCTTTGGGATATATAGCAAGATGGCATATCAATTCTAAAATGGAAATAAATTTTAATACTTTTGTTTCTTCTCCAAGATCTGAGTCTTTTATTTTTTTATTTCCAATTACTGGTGAAAAAATTACCATCATAAATTATAAGCCAAATATATATGGTCCTGGAATTTCTATTGGAATAGGATTTAAAAGAAAGATAAATAAGAGTGAAAAATCTTCCTTATCTTATAAGGTCAATTTTGGAATAGATTATACCGGGGATATGTTTATTGGTGCATCTCTAAAAAATTCAATTTTAATTGGTATTCAAAGAGAGCATTCTATTTTATCTCTAAATCCTTTTATAAATTTGGGATTAAGATCTGATGTTGGTTCAGTATATTTTCCTCCTACGCCTTTATCTATTGTATTTGAGCCAGGATTTGAATTAACGTCAAAGTTTGTTTATAATAGAAATTTTTCCTTTATATCCAGTTTTATGATAGGTTATGAAGGAGATCTTTTAATTTTTAATAAGACATCTTATGGGGATGGCTTTTTATATTCTGGCAAGATAGTAGTCTCTGCATCTTTTGGACTTGGCAGCATTGTTATTAAAAACTAATTGATTTTTAAATAATTTTAAAAGGGGTATATATTATGAAAAGAATTTTTTTGTCAATTTTATTTATTTTAATAGTAATATTTAATATGAATACAATGGTAATTCATGGACAACTCGACGATGCTTTTATACTCGAAGAAAATAGTTCTCAGCATCTTTTTTTTATGGGAATGGATACTTTGTTGTTTACTAATTTTTATATACCGTTTGATTTATTTAATATTCGTATGATGGATGATCCGACTCCACCTAAACCTTCGAAAAGTGGTACACATATTATTTCAACTCCATTCTTTTATGGTAAAACCGGCTATGAGGATAAAGATTATTCGTATGCTATTTCCGGCGATCCTACTATGATGGTTTTGCCATTATTATCTCTCGGATATATTGCAAGATACCATATCAATTCTAAAATGGAAATAAATTTTAATACTTTTATCTCTTCTCCAGATCCACATGGTCTGCTGTATTCTTTCCCATGGTTCATGGTTAATATCTATGGCCCAGGAATATTAATAGATGTTGGCTTTAAAATAAATACAAAAAAGAGTGATATATACCCGGTTTCTTATAAATTGAATATTGGAATTGATTATACAGGGGATTGTGCAGGAGCAATATCAGTAAAAAATTCAATTTTACTTGGCATTAGAAGAGAATTATCTTTCTTATCTTTAAATCCATTTATAAATTTTGCATTTAAAATAGGAACATATCCTTTTAATTTAATTCCACTATTTTCGATTGTATTAGAACCAGGGTTTGAATTAACATCAAAAGTGGTCACAAAAAATAATTTTGTTTTTATCTCGAGTTTTATGATAGGGTATGAAGGTAATTTAAATTTTAGTTTCTTCCAGTTTTTTTATGTGGGTAAGATAGTAGTTTCTGCATCTTTTGGGCTTGGTAGTATTGTTAAAAAATGAAAAAACTTGAATTAAAGTTATATATCACAACTTCCTCCATAAAAATTAATAAAAAATAATGTAACTTAATTATAAATAAAATAGTTATGTAAGAAATAAATTTATTTTAGTGTACAAAAATTATAGGTGGAAGTTGTGATATAACAAAAAAAATTTAAAAAGTAAATTTATTATGAAGCGACCTTAAAAAAGTGTCTTTATAAGGACAAAGTAGAATTAAAATTCTATGAGGTAGATGAGAATGGCCATAAAATCCCATTTTCAAACTAAAAGGTGACATTTCTATTTATATGAAATAGGTGACATTTTAATTTTCTTGACACATTCTTCTGCATAGATCTTGACATATTATATTTTGTTGGGTATAAGATAAAGATT
>DAONLM010000114.1:0-9223 GCA_035406685.1 Spirochaetota bacterium | reverse complement strand
TAAAAAAATATTTCTATATATTAATCACAAAATTTTTGAAAAAATCCTTTACAAAATTTAAGAAAAAAATAAAATTTTTTTTATGAAAATAAAGTTCCTCTATAATAATTATATTGAGATAAATTTTTGACAAAATCTATTTATTGTAGTATAATTGATCAACAAATAGGCCAGTGTAGCTCAATGGTAGAGCAATTCACTCGTAATGAATAGGTTGAGAGTTCGATTCTCTCCACTGGCTAAAATATTATTAGGAGACAACAAATGGCAAGTATCGTTATCGCTGATGATATGCTTACTGTTCAGCATAATCTTGCTTTTATTCTTCAAAGTTATAATTATAATGTTGTTGGTAAAGCATCAAACTGTACTGAAGCGATTATGTTATATAGAGAAAAAAAACCGGATATTCTTATAATAGATATCTTAGGTATGAATTCATATTTTGAGGAAGAGGGTAGAGTAATAGACGCCTTTGATGTTATTAGAATATTAATGAAAGAGGATATCAATGCTAATATCATAGTTCTTACAGCAACGCCAAGGGAAGAATACATTAAAAAGGCACTCATATTAGGAGCAAAGGGCTTTCTTATAAAGGGTGTTCCAAATGAAAAAATAATAGCGACTATAGAAGATGTCTTGAAAAAATCAAAGCGTTAAGATTAATTTTGTGCTCCAGAAATTACTGCAAGCATCTTTTCAATGTCATCTCTTTTAGGATAATCACTCTTTTTTGTTAATAAAGACTTAAATATTATCTCAGCCTCTTTATATTTTCCTAATAAGAAATAGCTTTCACCCAATTCATAATAAGAATCATAATACTTATCATTTAATTCTATTGATTTTTTTAAAAAATCTATGCTTGCTTCCTTGTCTCCACTCATTTTATAACATAACCCAAGATTATAAAATAGGTCTGGAATCTTTGGATTAATTGCTATAGCCTTTTTATAATATTCAATTGCCTCATTGTATCTTTTTAATTTTTGATAGCTATCTCCTAAATTATTAAATAACTTATATTGAGCACTATCAATGACTATACCTTTTTGAGAAACAGAAATTGCATCTTCGTATTGACCAATATCATTATAAAGGCTTCCTAAGTTAATATAAGCCTGAACATATTTCGGATCCAATGATATACATTTTTTATAGTCCTCTATTGCTCCATTACTATCCATGAGTCTACTCTTTGCATAGCCAGAGATAAAATAGAGGCTTGCATAATTTGGATTTATATCAAGACCTTTTTTAACCCATAATAAAGCCTCACTAAATTTATCAATTCTTGTATAAATATCTGCTATATTTTTATATGAATCGCAAGCATCATTTTTTTCATTATCATTGCTTAAAGGATTTTTATCAACAGATAATTGATAATTTTCTATTGCTTTACTATTCTGATTTAAATTTTTATAACATTCCCCAATTTTATTATAGTATTTATATTTTTCATCTAACTTAACAGCCTCCTGAAAGTATATAATAGCATTTGAATAGTCATTATTTAGTCTATAAATTTCTCCTAAATTAGCGTATGCTGCTGTAAATTTGGGATCTATTGAAATACATTTTTTATAGCTAGTAATAGCATCATTAATTTTATCCATTCTCTGCCTTGTTATACCTAAGTAAAAATATGCATTAACAAAATCACTCTTTATTCTTGTCGCATTTAAAAATTGCTCTTCTGCTAATTTATATTCTTTTTTTTTATAATAAATTTTACCTAAATTATAAAAAGCCTCATATTTATTGGGATTTAACTTAACTGTCTCTTTATATTCTTCTATTGCTAAATCATTTAATCCCTGTTTATCATATATCTGAGCAAGGGTATAATGAGCAGTCTCTATATTGTTATCTACTTTTAGAGCCTTTTTACTCTTTTTAACTGCTTCTTCAATATTTTTTTCATTATTTGGATCCTCTTCAAAAAGAGTTGCTCCTAAATAAGCATTTGCTTCAGCATTATTATCATCCATCTCTAATGCCTTTAAAAATTTATCTTTTGCCTTAGCATAGTTCTGTTTATTATACTCTTCAATTCCTTCGTCAATTAATTGATTTATCTTTTGTCTTTTCTCCTTTTCTGCATCAGAAATATTTTTATTATCATTATCTGTTTCTGTTCTTCTAATTATAGTTGGCTTTTCATCTTTATTCTCTATTATATTTGTCATTGACTCTAAAATTTTTTTAGTCTCTGATTCTTTTTTTAAAGCCTCTTCCTTATCCCTTGCCTCTTTATCTTTTTTTGCATTTAATACTTTTTCTTGAAGTGATAAAGCCTCATTATCATCTGCATTTTCTATAAGTAAGTCTTCTATTAGTTTCATTGCTCTATCATATTCTCCCTGCTCATAATATCTATTAATCAATTTTATAATATTTGTTCTTTTCTGGTTTTCACTTATATTACCTTTATTAGAAAATAGAATAAAAAATAGTATTACAAATACGATTATTATAAATAAAAGAATTATCCCACTTATTATAATTATTTTTTTATTATCATTATACATACCAAATCTCCTTTTTTATTTTATATATAATAAAATTCTAATCTATTTCTTCTATGTCTGGCTCTTTCTTTTCTTCTTTGAGTTTATACTCTTCAAGGCTTTTTGAATCTTTTTGACTCTCTTCGAGTTCTTGTTTTAAATTTTTTAAATATTCCTCTCTTTTTCTTCTCTCTTCCTCTTCTTTTCTTTTTCTTTCTTCTGCTCTTCTTTTTTCCTCTTCTATCTCTTTTTCAAATTTAGCAATTACTCTTAATATTTTATTCTTTTTATCAATATTAGTAGAAAGAGTAACATAAAATTTCCACTGTTCAATGCATTTTTCATATTCTTTATTTTCATAATATATTAAACCAAGCATATAATAAGCCTGAAAGAGATTAGGATTTAAGTTAAGAGCCTTTTCATAAGATTGAATTGCAAGATCTTTTAATCCTTTAACATAATAAATATTTCCTAAATTATAATAATATTCCCCTTTTTTAATATCTTCTTTTTCAAAATTTATAGCACTTCTTGTTGCAATTATTGCTTCATCATAAAGTTTTAATTCTTTTAGCACTACACCGTATAATGAATAAGCATTACTATCAGTAGGATTACTTTTTAAATAATTTTCAAGTTCTATTTTAGCCTCTTCCCATTTATCAAATCTTATTGTTTTCTCTATTATATTATTTAGATCATCTGCAAATAGTAAAGAGAGAAAAAAATAACTAAAAAATAAAAAAAGAATTTTACGCATATTTTAAATATATCACAATCCTTTTAGCTGGTAAATAAAAATTTAACTTTTTTTAATATTTTTTATCATATCTTTATTAATATTTATTTTTTTTAATTTAATTTTTTCTAAATGTTATAAAATTAAAAATTCTTAAAAAATATTCTAATAAAAAATCAATTAAAGAATTTTATTAATTTCTTACTTTCTATATCTTTTGAATATAATTTTATTTTTTCTTTTATATTTTGAGGTATCTTAATCGTAGATATCGAGATCTCTTTTTTTATATTATTTTTATATTTTTCTCTAAAATCATAATAATCAATTTTTTCGATCTCTTCGGATAAAGGATTATAGCAATCATTGAATAACATAATATTTAAATTGAATTTTCTTTCAAGAAAATGCTCATAATAAGTTTTTAATGCCACATCTGTAATAAAGATTTTATCTTTTATTCTTATCTGCGACCTATCTTTATTTGCTATTGTTGATAAAATATGATTTTCCAGTGTTTTAAAATAAAAGCTTTTTGCCATTAATTCCTTTTCAAAATATCCTTCTTTTATATGACTTCTATTGTCTTTAAAAGAAAAATCAAGTCCTACAATAATCACACTCTCATAATTAAGCTGTTCTAATATGTTTAAAATATTGAATATTACACTCCCCTCTGAATAACTTGTTACTATATTTTTATCTTTAAAAATAAAATTTTCAAGATCAGAACCATAATTAAAAAAGATTGGCTCTATATTCTTAAGTTTTAGAATAGATGGTGTAATTGAAAGAGTTGTCAATAATTTAAGATTATTTTTATATTTTGAAATATGATAAAAAGTTGCATACCCTGGATCCACGGCAATTGCATAGTCTGGCTCAATATTGGCATGGTAAAGATATGGAAGACTCGATGGCAAACTGAATATTGTGATATTTTCTTTTAAACTTCTTATTTTTTCAACATGGTGAAAAAGACTTGCGCCAGAGGCAACTATTAAGGCTATATTATCATCTATTTTTTTATTTTCAACTATTTTTAATTCTGAAAAAGAAAGTATATTTCTTATTGCGTTTCTTAATTCAAGAATCATAAATTTCTTTTCAGTTAAATAAGACATTGTTATCTTTCTTATAATAGAATTTATTTTGTTAATAATTGGTAAAAATAGATTACTATTTGAATTTATCAGAGGTAACCAGATAACAACTGATATCTCATTAACATCTATTTCAGCACTATTGATCTTTTGCCATAAAAAAAACTCTAATTGATTAAGATCCTTAAATGAGATCTTTTTTGGGATATCTTCTCTATTATCAAAATCCATTATTTCAATCGAAAGTATATTTTTAATCTCTTCTCTTTTAGAGAGTTCAAAATTTACATAGTCTGCACCGCAGAGAGTGATAACATTCTTTTTTAGATTTTGTTCATCCACAAATCTTTTTGCCTCTTTTAATGGATCATACTTTGAATAGAGATATACATTATTAAATTTGTAAGTAGGATAGCCATTTTTTGCTATTTCTTTTACATATGTCATATTCTTTTAGAAATTAATAAGTTTATGGAATATCTCTATATATTTATTTGAGTCCTCTGGAAAGGAGAGAACAAGATCTTTAAAATCAAGGTTAATTCCACCAAATATTTCATTAAACATCATTTTTGTTTCATCTATTATTACTTTTGAAGTATTTGCTGCAACTGATTTTTTCACTTCTGGGAGTATTATTATCATAGAGAAATCATCATAAACCTGTAAAAAAGAGTTTGTGCCAGCAATATTCATTGCTATAAATTGAATATCACTTAAAAAATTGACTGTTTTAAAATTAGGGATATTATTTTCAATTTCATTTTTATTTGTGAGTTTTATTGAGATAAAAGAGATAAACATATTGGGAGTCTCTTTAAGTTTCTGTTGGGTAAAATATACAAGTTTATGATATTTTTCTGGAAAAATTTCTTCGATAGGTATTTCTTCATCTATCATTGAATTGTTATTATTTATTTTATCAGCAATCTCAATTTCAATCTCTTTTTTCTCTTCTTCGTTTATTTCTTTTAAATCTTCCACCTGGTTTTCTGATTTTAGTTCATTTTTTTTTTGAAAAGTTATATTATAGTGCTGGAATAAATTATATAGTAAAGCCCCATTTAATCTACCGATTATCTCCAAACTCTCGATTAAATCGGCAGTTGGAGTTGATCTGTCATATAATTGTAGAGATAAAAGAATTCCTATTATTCTTGCAGAAAATATAAAAGGAACCCATAATTGAAAATCTGAGTTATTTTTATCATTTGACGAAAGCAATTTTTCAATATTTTCAAAATACGGATTGTTTGGCAATATAAGATATGCTTTCTCTTTTGCAATATTTTTATAGATATTACCAAAATTTAAGTCAAAATTAAGTTTATTTACTGATTCTGAATCTATATTTTTTGAATGCCAGCATATAAATCTCTGCTGTTGAGGAGAATATATTAAAAGTGCTGATTTTGATATATTAAAATTATCTGATATTATTTTTAAAAAATCTTTATATGATTCTGTATTTATTACAAGCGTTGCAAAATCTTTTGATACCTTCTTAAGAATATTATAATAATATTTTTTATTGAAATCTCTGTCCTTAGATATATACTCTTCGTTTAATAATTTATTTTTTGTTACTTCATTTAAGTTACTCTCATTAATATTTTGTAATATTTTACCCTCATTAATTTCTTCTAAACCTATATTCTCATCTTCTTTTTCTTCATTATTTTCTTCTTCTATTACTTCTTCTAAAATTTCTTCTTTTTCTAAAGTTTCTAATTCTTCTTTTAATTCTTCTTCTTTTTTTATCTCATTTAATTTTTCATCTTCTTGAGTTTTAGCTATTTCTTCCTCTAAAATAGGCTCTTCTTTGCTAACTTCTAAACCAGATTCTATTTCTGGTTCAATAATGCTTACCTCTTCGAGTTCTGCCTCTTCATTCTCTTCATTTACATTTTCTTCTATATTTTCACCCTCTGGCATCTCAATATTTTCTATTTTAGAGAGATCTTCCATTAATTCAAGTTGCAATTCTTCTATATTGGATTCTAATATATTTTCTTTTGATTGTGCCTCTATATTTTGTAATTTTGAAATAACTTCATTATCCGGGATTTCTTCATTAAAAGAGATGTCTATATCTTCTATTTTGTGATCTTTTTCTTCTATTAATTCTGTTTCAATTCCTATTTCTGGTATTTTTTCTGAAATGTCTATATTATTTATTGTTTGTGGATAGTTATTATTTAAAGTTTCAAGATACTCTAATGCCCTTTTTAATAATCCTTTTTTTGGTTTGTTTAAATATTTCTCTCTATATATTAATGCCTTTCTTAATAGCCCAACTCCCATAATAATCCCTGTGTTGATTTTTTTTTAAAAAAAAGCCTCTTTATAAGGTTTTTTTTAATTTAAAAGCGATAAAAAATTAACTCTTAATATTAAGTTCTTCAAAGAGTTTTCTATATATTTCAAAAGTTTTTGACTCTGCAAATTCTTTTATTTTTTCTTCTGGTAGAGAATCAAGTAACTGATCTAAATAAGATAAAACTAATTTTACTTCCTCTTTTAAGTCGCCACTCTCTTCTTTTTTCTTTGATTGCATTTCCTTTCTTAAACTATTATAAATATCCTCTTCCTCTTCCTTTGAAATATTTAGAGTCTGGACCTCTTCCTGATTTGCATCAACAAGTTCAGCTTCAAAATTTGATAGGTCTATTGTTTCAGATTCTCCCAATGATTCTGTAATAGGTTCTTCTATGGTTTGTGGTTCTTCTTTAATATCTATACCACTTTCTTCTTCTAATTCTAAATTTAAATCTAGTTCTTCTAAATTTTCCTCTTTTGGCTCCTCTGCCTCTTCAAAGATAGGTTCTTCTAAACTAATCTCTTCTTCCTGATTTGCGATTTCCTCTGCTGGGGTCTCTATTAATTCTGTCGTGTTTATTATATTATCAAGTTCTGTTGGGGATAAACTTGCATCTTCTTCATTTAATTCTTCTTCAAGAGTTAATTCACTCTCCTCTGATTGAATTTTTTCGGAAAAGACAGTATCAGTATCAGTTAAAGGTGAAATAGATCCTTCAAGATCAGAATCTTTTAATCCAATACTCTTAATATCTTCATCCAATTCTGGCATGTTCTCATCATCCGGGAATATTACCTCTTCTACTTCTGATAATTCAGTTTCATCCAGAACAATTTTCTCCTCCTCTGGATTCAATTCTTCTTTTTTCTCTAATTCATTAAAATGTATTTCTTTTTCCTTTTCATTCTGGATTTCTAAGGTGTTTAATTCTACATCGTAATCAATATTATCCAGTTCTTCTAATTTCTCCTCCTCTTCTATTTTTTCTTCTTCTTCGCCGCTCTTTTCTAAAGATATCTCTTCCTCTGCTAATGTTGCCTCTTCTATTTCTTCTGTTTCTATATTATCCAATGACAAATCTATATTTTCTTCTGTATCTAAGTTAGCAAGTTCTTCATCTGTTACTAATGCTTCTGATTTTCTCATTGCTTCATCTTCAAGTGTTTCGAGTGAAAGATCGTTTAGATCCTCTTCAACTTTAAATTCTTCTAAATCCTTATTTATCTCTTCAAAATTATCTTCAATATCTATCTTTTCTTCTTCTGTTTCTTCTTCTAAATATTTAGTCTGTTCTTCACTTAGTGTTAATGGTTTTTTTTCTGGAATATTGAGGTTTAAAACTGTATCATCTTTTGACATTTTTTCATCGAGTTCATCAAAATCAATTAGATTTTCAGAGTATTCTGAAAGATTTTCTTCTTTATTACTTTGTTCATCAAAAAAGTCTATTGTAACAGGTCCTGATTTTAAATCAACTCCAAACTCCTCCTCTGATGCATCTATTATATTACCGGTATCATCAGTAATATCAAGATTAAAATCACTATCAATCTCTTCTTCTGTTCCGAGTGACAACTCATCTTCTAATCCAAGATCATTCTTTATGTCAAGATCATCTAAATTTGACTCAACATTGGACCCGGTTATATCATTTTCTATCTCTTTAAAACTCTCCTCAAGAGAAAGATCTATCTCTTCTTCCTTGCTATTATCTAATGTATTATCTTCAGAAATATCATTATAATCAGATGTGCCAATATTACCCTCTTCCCCACCTGATTCAAAATCTAAGTTAAGGTCAATATCAGAGTCTATTTTAATTTTTTCATCTTCTAAATTTTCTGTCAAATTATCTTCAGGCTCTTTATTTAAAAAAGAAGTATCATCATTGATATTTTTATTTTCCTCTTCTTCTAAGTTGAATGAATTAATATCTGTATCTATTTCAGAAATATCCAGATCTATGTTATCAAGTTCACTACTATTTGAATCTACTTCTAAATCAGAAATATTATCCATATTGTCTATTGCCAGAGTATCAGTATCTAAATCAGTTAATTCTAAATCCTCAATATTTTTATCAATAGGCATAGTTTACCTCTTTTTTTTAAAAAAAATTCTAATATATACTTCGTCAAAATAGTAATTTAAATTATACCCCTTTTAATAAATTTTACTTAAATATTTATTAAAAGTCAAGATTTTTAATAAAGATATCTCAATAATTTTATTTTTTTAAAAAATTATATAGATTAAAAAAAGTAATATTTCCCCATTGTAAGTTGAGATCTTTATAAAATAAATTTGATTCATCCTTTTTGGTTAAACTAGGACAATTGTCGTATATATACTAACAAAATTTTAATTTGTAAGTTATTAACATCTATATGAAAAATAGTTTCACATCATGATAGTTATAGAACAGGTCTGTCCCCTGTTTTAATTTTATAATTATAAAAAATTTATAAGTCTGTCCCTCACTTTAATTTTTTTTCAAAAAAAATTAAATTTTTTCTCAAAACTTGTAAAGGATTTTCTCAAA
>DAONLM010000113.1:0-9282 GCA_035406685.1 Spirochaetota bacterium | reverse complement strand
ATATTAATCACAAAATTTTTGAGAAAATCCTTTACAATTTTTGAGAAAAAATTTAATTTTTTTTGAAAAAAATTAAAGTGAGGGACAGACTTATAAATTTTTTTATGATTTAAAGAGGGACAGACCTAATCATTATGGATTTAAAAAAAATAAAGAAGAAAAGATATAATATTTAGATATCCCTGAAAGAGAAAGACAGCCTTCTATTATTATGATTTTTAATATTTAATTATGTATAATAATATAAATATAAGGGACAGACCTTGACTCCTTATAATCCCTCTATAATAATTATTTTAAAATACCACAATCCTATTTAATAAGAAACATAAAATTTTTACTAATTATATTTTATTAATTTTAAGACTTAATAATTTATATTTATAACTTTAACATTTACTAAACAAATATAAATGTTTTTTTTATTAAACTTTTGACAAAATTAGAAAATTGAAGTATATCAATCTAAAAAACTATAAACATAACTTTAAGGAGAAGACAATGGAATATTCTTATGATGTTTTTGGGTTTGAAAATGCTTTAATGGATATTCAGGCATTTATTCCAGAAAAGGTTTTGAAAAAATTAGGGATTCAAAAAGGTGTTATGCATCTTGTGGATGAAAAAAAATCGAGAGAAATATTGGAGGCTATTAGTAAATACAAAACAATTTCAGTGCCTGGTGGAAGCTCTGCAAATACTTTGAGTGCTCTTGCTTTACTGGGGGGTAAAGCAGTATATACTGGCATTGTCTCTGATGATTTTTATGGAAGACTATACATTTCAAAAATAGCAGAAAGAGGGGTAAAAACTCTTATTAAGAAAAAGGATTATGGTATAACAGGAACTTCAATAATTCTTACAACTGAGGATGCTGAAAGAACCATGAATACTCATCTTGGAGTTTGTAGAGAATATCAGATTAGCGATATTGATTTAGAGATATTATATAAATCTAAAATGGTTCATTGCACTGGTTATCAATGGGATACTGATCCACAAAAAGAAGTCACAATGTTTGTTTTAAATGAGGCTAAAAAGGCAAATATAGAAGTAAGTTTTGATATTGCTGATCCTTTTTGTATAGAAAGAAATGTTAATGATTTTAAAGATATATTCTCTAAATATGTATCTATTCTTTTTGGTAATAAAGACGAAGCGACTATTCTAACCGGTAAAAATGATCCAGTTGAAGCAGGAAAAGAGATAGTAAAAATGGGAGTAAAAATTGCAGTTGTAAAAATTGGTAGCAAGGGGAGTTTTATAGTAACAAAAGATGATGTTATAAAGATAGATATATATCCAGCAGAAAAGGTACTTGATTCCACTGGATGTGGCGATATCTATGGTGGTGGCTTTTTGTATGGTTATACAAGAGGATATTCTCTTGAAAAATGTGGTAAAATAGCAAGTTATCTTGCTTCTCAGATTATAAGTGTGCCAGGTGTGCAGCTTGAACTTCTTGATTTTAATAAAATAAAAGAATTTATAAATATAGAAATAATAGAAAAATAAAAGAATATGTATAACAATGATATTCTTGTTGAAAATGTAGAAAAAAGAGCCCCTTTTTATCTTGATAATAAACCAAGAGATAAAAGAGTTTTAGATGCAATGAGAAGGGTTGATAGAAAACTCTTTCTTCCAGAGTCATCCAGATCTCTTGCTTATGAGGATATCCCCCTTCCAATAGGTTATAATCAGACCTGTTCTCAACCGAGCATGGTTGCCTTTATACTTGACGAATTGGAGATAAAAGAAAATAGTAAAATTCTTGAGATTGGATCTGGTTGCGGATATGCTGCTGCTATTGCTTCTATCTTATGTAAGCCTGCTGGCATTGTTTACGCTATAGAAATAATAAAAGAACTTTATGAATTTGCAAGAAGAAATCTTGCTTCATATATGGAAAATATTGTCCTCTTAAATAAGAATGGCTCAAAAGGTCTTATTGAATATGCACCATTTGATAGAATATTTTTATCAGCAGGGGTAGGTAAAAATTTTAACAATAAGATATTGCTGGATCAACTTAGTGAAGGAGGCATTTTAATCTATCCAGAAACCTATGGAAATCTATATAAAATCAAAAAAGAGAAGGGGAAAATATTAACAGAAATATTTTATGGTGTCTCTTTTGTCCCATTAGTAGAATGAAATATTTAAAAAAAGGATGGAAGATATGGAACAAAATAATGACTATAAAAAGAAGGCTCTGTTTTTAATATTTATATTTGGTATCATAAGTTTATTAGGGGATGTGATATATGAAGGGGCAAGAAGTATATACGGCCCTTTTACAAAAACAATTTCAATGGATATTGCCCTTGTTGGATTTATTACTGGACTTGCCGAATTTTTAGGATATTTTATTAGAATTATATCTGGCTATTTATCAGATAAAACAAAATCCCCTTGGATTTTTACTATATTAGGTTATGGAATGCTTATATCAATTCCATTACTATCATTAACTGGGATATGGCAAATAGTCTCTATTTTTATTATTTGTGAGAGAATTGGGAAGGCAATAAGAAGTCCTGCAAAAGATACTATTTTATCACAGGCAACAAAGAGAATAGGGACAGGCCTCGGATTTGCAATTCATGAAGCAATGGATCAAATAGGAGCCTTTTTAGGCCCTTTACTTTTTAGTCTTTTGTTAATAGTTGGTAAAAATGAAAATAGTCTTTCTCAATATCAATTTGGATTTAAAATATTATGGATACCATTTATTATTTTAATGATAAGTGTAATTTTTGCATATTTAAGATTTCCAAACCCAGAAATTTTTGAAACTCAAAAACAACAAGATAATCAAGATAAACTCACAAAACAATTCTGGCTTTATTCTATATTCAGTTTTATCACCACATTAGGTTTTACGAGTTTTGTAATACTCGGATACTATTTTAAAGAAAAAAATTTAATAAAAGAAGAGAGTATCCCTTTTTTTTATTCAATCGCAATGATTGTAGATGCAATTGTCGCACTCATTGTTGGTAAAATATATGACAACTTAAAATCCGGATTAAAAAATGAAAAAGCTGGTTTATATCTTTTAATAATTATTCCCCTCTTTACTTTAATATTGCCATTTTTTGTTTTTACTAAAAACTATATTTTAATAATTACCGGTATTATAATGTGGGGAATTGTGATGGGGACACACGAAACAATAATGAAGTCTGTAATAGCAGATATTACACATCTTAAAAAAAGAGGCACTGGGTATGGAATCTTTAACTCTTTTTATGGACTTTCAATGTTTTTGGGTAGTTTTATATTAGGATTGTTGTATAAAATAAATATTAATTTTATAATATTTTTTATTATAATTATTGAATTATTGTCATTATTGATATATTATATATTAATAAAATCTTTAAAAAACAGATAAGGATTTATTTATGAAGAGAAAACTATTTTTATATTTTTTTATATTTATAATTATAGTTATCTCTTACTCAAAAGAGTTAAAAGGTATTGGCTATGGTAAAAATGAAATTGAAGCAAAAAATTTTGCTTTGGCAGATTTATCAAGTTTTATAGAGATTGAAGTTCAGAGCAATCTTGATTCTACAATAGCAGAAATAAGTAAAAATAATGAAAAAATTTCTTATGAATATTCTTCACACATTATAAAGACAAAATCAGAATTGCCAATTTTAGGAGCAGAATATAATATAAAAAAGATAAAAAATTATTTTTTTTGTGAGGCAATAATTAAAACAGAGAATACAATAAAAATATACGAAGATAGATTAAATACTATAAAAAATACTATAAATAAAAATTTGAATCTTTTGAATCAAAAAAAAGATAACAATTCCAAAATAGAAATTTTAAAGACTATTTTTAAAGACTTAAATCAATTTAAAAAATTAAAAATAGTGACTCTATTTTTAGGAAGCTCTTATAATGCAGAAGAAATTTTATGTTTTACAACAATAGAAAAATAAACTAGAGGTGGATATCTTATGATAAAAAATCAGATAGAAGAATTTAAAATTAATAAGTGTCCTCAATGTAATAAAAAGCATAATTTAAAAATCGATGTTTATAGAGATATAATTCCTGTTGATATTAATAGAGTAAGGGTGCCAGTGTTTAATAAGATAAATGTTCCAGTGATATGTCCTGTAAAGAAGAATAAATTTAATATTGATATAATGATTCAAGAGGATGAATTTTCAAGAGTTATTAAATTAAAAAGGATTTAAATTTATCTCCATATTTTTTCTACAAATTTGTCAATGTCAATATTAATTACGTAAGTAAAATAATCATCGTAATATGTCCCTTCAAGATTGATAAGAATTGATTTTGTCTTTTTCAAAAGATTTAGAGCAAAACTTGCTGCTGGTTGAACAGTAAGAGATGACCCAGCAACAATTAAAAGATCTGTTTCTGGTGGATTATAATAAACTTCAAAAAAAGATTCTGGTAAAGATTCACCAAAAAAAACAACATCTGGTTTAATAATTCCTTTACAATCACAATATGGAATTGTCCCATCTTTTAGGTTATTCTCATATTCTTTAAAATCGTATTCTTTTTTACATTTTAAACAGTGTGCCTTTATATATGAGCCATGACACTCTATTACTTTTTTACTACCAGCCTTTTGATGAAGCATGTCTATATTTTGAGTCATAACAAGAGCAATCTTATTTTTACTTTCAAGATAGGCAATATATTTATGAAATAAAGTTGGCTTAATCTCGTCGTTAAACATCTCCTTTGACAATTGAAAAAAAGGGGCTGGATTACTTTTAAAATAGTTAATCTCAAATACTGCCTCCGGGAAAGGAAGATTGAATCTTTTTTGTATTGTTTTATATAAACCATTTGGACCTCGAAAATCTGGAATCCCAGAATTAGTGCTAACACCAGCACCGGTAAAAACAGTAATATGATTTGATTTTTCTATTAAATTTGTAATTTCGTCTATAATATTCTCATTTAGATTTGTTACTCTCATATTTTTATCTCTTTCTTAAATTATATCTAAAAAATTAAAATTTGTCAAAGAGAGTAAAAAATATTTTTGGGGGCGATTGTTTTTTCAATCAATTAAAATGAGCGAATCTATCATTAGAGCAATTTTTTTTAGAGAGATATAAAGAATATAACTTTTAAAAACAGTCTTACTGTTATTTTCTGTACTTTTTTAGGTCTTCTTTATCCTTGTTTGCCCATACCCTTACAAAAATTATACGACAATTCTTCTCAAAAGTGAACCTGTGCTAAAAAATTTAGATATATCCATGAATATCATAATCAACCTCAATTCTTTCATACTTATTGTTATTTTCAACTTAAAGTATCTCTTTTGCGTTTGATTACCTTAAGTAGTAAAATATAAACAAATCCAGAAAGAGGCATCTTTAACTATTTTGCAATATCTTAAACTCTTTTTTATTTTTGAGTTTACGGCAAAGTGAAATTTATGCCTCCTATTTATAATTTGCTAAACTCTATTCGTAAGAGCCCCATACAATAAAAAAAATAGATATTTGCTTTGATTGAGAAAGTAATATCCCCACGACAAAGCACCAATTCCAAATAACAAAAGGCTCTCTTTTTTTTACCCTGGATGAGAATATATCTTTTCTATAACTAAAAGTAGTAAAATAATAAACTAAAAAATTATTTCTTTTTAAATGTTGTATTTATTGTTGTTGTTTTGGTATCAATAAGTTCATCAGATTCATTATAAATTTCTTTTTTAAATTCATAATTAAAGATATACATTCCATTTTCAAATTTAATATTAGCAGAACCTCCAAAAATTGTACCATCCCAGAATTGAGAAGCATTTTCATAAGACTCAGAATAAAGCATTAGATAATCAGAATCCTCATCATTCTCGTAAAACTCTTTACCTTTATTACTTTTGATTTTAAATTGATACCTTAAATTATCTCCTGAATAATCATCTTTACCAAAAGAGATTTCTAATGAATAATTATTATCATCCGAATAATAAGAGCCAAGAATTTCCTGATTAGCTTTTTGTGGTTGATTGTTAGAAATATTTTCCTTTTTACATGAGATAAACAACAAAAAGACAATAAAAAGAATAACTATTTTTTTCATAAAAACTCCTTCTCTTAATATGTTATATTTTAATAAAAAATAAGACTTAAACTATTTTTTTAAAAAAATCAATATTTTTTAGTAAAGTTTTTCTACTCTTTCTGGGTTATTCTCTTCTTCTTTTACATTAATCCATTTAGGCGAAAAAGAGAGTTTTTTTATTTGATCTTTTCCAGATATTCTTAAAATAAAAGATATTGGAGTAAAAAATACAAAAAAGACAACTGTAAAAATCAAAAAAGTAATAAAATTGCCTATTATTTTAGCAATAAAATCAATCGGATAAAAAATTATAACTAACATTTTAGGATAAATAATGGCAAAGAATAGATTATAAATAGCAAGAGTTATCACTATAATAAGAAAAATTTTATTGAAATTTTTAAAATATCCAATAATAAATAAAATTACCATCCCACAAGCAAAAGAAAAACCAAAATTTCTTAATCTTTTATTAAAGTCTTTTTCCATTTTTTTAAATCCTTTATTTCTGGCTGCTCTTCTTTATATAAAATAAAATTACCAATGGCAAGAATATCTATATTTGTCCCCATAAAACAGTAATATGCAT
The DNA here is from genome assembly GCA_035406685.1 of Spirochaetota bacterium. Lineage (GTDB taxonomy): Bacteria > Spirochaetota > GWE2-31-10 > GWE2-31-10 > MWDO01 > DAONLM01. The sequence continues at coordinate 2,609 of DAONLM010000113.1, read as the reverse complement.
CAACAGGAGAACAAACTATGGGCTCTCCTCTTACATTAAAAGAGGTATTAATAATTACAGGGCATCCGGTCTTTTCGTAAAATCTTTTAATTAATTTGTAATACAATGGATTTGTTTTTTGATTCACAGTCTGTAATCTTGCACTGTTATCAACATGAGTAATAGCAGGAATAATAGATCTTTTTAGTTTTAATAGATCCAGACCTTTTTTGCCACTCTTATCCACCTCTATTAATTTATCCTTTTTGACCTGTGCTACAAGAAGCATATAAGGAGAGGGGATATCTATCTCAAAATATTCTTTTGCATAATCCTCTAAAACAGATGGTGCAAAAGGTCTAAATGACTCTCTAAATTTTATTTTAAGATTCATTACTGATTGCATATCCGGATCTCTTGCATCACCTAAAATTGATCTAGCTCCCAATGCCCTTGGTCCAAATTCCATTCTACCTTGAAACCAGCCAATTACTTTTTTGTTTGCTATTTCACTCGAAATTATCTCTATTAATTCTTCTTCTGTAACTTTTTTATACTTTGCACCAAATCTTTTTAAGGAATTTTCAATCTCTTCATTTGAGTACTCATTTCCTAAATAGGAGCCTTTTTGAAAATCGTTTATATTATCAGCAACTCTCCTGTTATTAAGATAATGATAATAAACATATAGGGCAGAGCCTAAAGCACCCCCGGCATCCCCTGATGCTGGTTGAATCCATATTTTCTTAAAAATTTTTTCAAATAATATTTTAGAATTAGACACACAATTTAATGCTACCCCACCTGCAAGGCATAAATTATCTAAACCAATAATTTTTTTTGCTTCTCTTGCTATCTTTACCAGTATTTCATCAAAAACAGCCTGAATTGAGGCTGCTATATCCATATAAAATTGATCGGGCTTTTTATCCGGAGGCAAAGCCTCTCTTCCAAAGAGTTTTTCAAATTTCTTATTAATCATTCGCAAACCAGAAATATAATCAAAATATTTTTCATTTAACAGATATGAACCATCCTCGTTTATTGTGATTAACTCCTTTTTAATAATATCAAGATACTTAGGTTCTCCATAAGGGGCAAGTCCCATTAATTTATATTCGCCAGAGTTAACTCTAAAACCGCAATAATATGTAAATGCCGAATACAATAAACCAAGACTATGAGGGAAATTTATCTTTTTTAATAATTTTATTTTATTTTCTTTACCAATGCCTATTGTTGTGGTAGTCCATTCTCCAGCCCCATCCACTGTGATAATTGCAGCCTCATTAAAAGGTGAAGGGAAAAAGGCACTTGCAGCATGTGATTGATGATGTTCTGTGAATAAGACATTCTTTTTATATTTTAACTTTTTCTTAATCTCATCTTCTGTCCATAGTTTACTCTTAAGCCAAAGTGGAACTGCCTTTAAAAAAGATAGCAAACCTTTTGGCGCTGTGTGAATATATGAGGCTAAAATTCTATCAAATTTAAGAATTGGTTTGTCATAAAATACTATATAATCAAGATTAGAAATATCTATATTACCAATTTTTAAACATTCTCTTATAGCATTAATAGGAAAATCAGCATCTCCTTTCTTACGGGTAAACCTCTCCTCCTGAATTGCCGCAATAATTTCACCATTCTTTATAAGAGATGCGGCTGAGTCGTGATAAAAAGCAGAAATACCCAGGATATAAACATCACTCATTTATATAACCTAAAACAGAGAGTAAATAAATGGTGCTATTGCCTGAGACTGTGAAACTAATACCACTATTCCAATAAGAGCAAGAATTATGATTAAAGGTATAAGCCATAACTTTTTATTCTCTCCAATATATTGAAAAAATTCTTTTATCAATCTTAATTTTGACATATTTACCTCCTACTATCTTTTTGTAAGAATATCATAATTTATTATTTTTGACAAACAAAAATTACCTTTTAGAAAAGATAAGGGACAGACTTGTACTACATTTTATTTCTAAAATCCGCATTAAAGACGATATAGTTATCCTAAGATAATTTTTGAATAAGAAAGATATAATGAGTGCAATTTAAATAAAGAAGTAATTTTTAAAGGAATTTTATCTCCACTAGCCGAAATTTCGAGTCAAAAGTAAGCATGAAGTACTGGTCTGGGTGGAGAGTGCGGGGGATATCAGGCGGCATCACCTTCCCCTTATCTTTTTTCACAACCACAGCCTTCTTTCCTCTTAACTCCTCAAGTTTCTTTTTTAGCCTCTCAATTTTATCTTTAAACTCTTTTTCTCCCAATGTCTCCACACCAACAAAGTATTCCTCCAGTATTTCTCTTACAAGCACAGCCATACTGAATGTATTCAGATGGCTATGAATTAACTTTAACTGATTATACAATTTTTTGGAAAGATATACCCTTACTCTGTGTGTAGCACAAACTATTGGGTATTCTTTTTCCCTTCTTTTTTCTTTAAGATGCTTTTTTTCAAGAATAGGAATAACCTTTTCAAAGATCTCTCTCATTAAAAAAGAAAGTGAAAGAGATCTCTTTTTTGCCAAATTTTTAATTTTATCTAATAAAACTTTATTAAGAACAAAATCATATTTTATCATAGTTTTTAGCTCCTTGAAATAAAAATTGT
>DAONLM010000112.1:0-9570 GCA_035406685.1 Spirochaetota bacterium | reverse complement strand
AATGGTATAAGGATAAGGATGAGAGGATTCATCCAGATATCCCCTTTTATATAGATCAAGAGGTATATTATTACCTTGTTTTCGGGACAGACTTTTGTCTAAAACAGATTCAATTTCTATAAAGATTGGCATTTTTTAAACGTATTCTTTTTTTATTACTCTTCACTAAAACCACTTTTAGCATAACTCTATTTTTAACAAGCTACGATAGTTTAATTTTCTACAAAATAAAATTATTTTAGTATATTAACTGCTTTTTGCTAAATGTCTATTAATAAAAATTAGAACTACCAATCAGACAGAACTAACTAATAGAAAGTTTAGAAAAAAACAGAAAACACATTATAAAATTAGAAACAAAATTAGAAGAAAAAGAATTGATTAATTTTAGGTATTATTTTCACAATTATAATTTTTAAAATTTTGTCTAAAATTTTGACATTTTTTCTTTTTTTTACTATAAATTAATAGTATGAATATCTTGATAATTGATGATGAAGATAATATTAGAGAAATAATAAGTGATATACTCATAGATGAAAAGCATAATGTCTTTAAGGCAGAAGATGGGATAAAAGGGCTGGATATTATTTCTAAAGAAAAGATAGATATCTGTTTTTTAGATGTCTGGATGCCAAATATGGGTGGTATAGATGTCTTAAAAAAGATAAAAGAAAATTATCCAGAAATTGAAGTTGTAATGATATCAGGTCATGCAAAAATAGATCTGGCAGTTAATGCCACAAAATTAGGGGCTTATGATTTTTTAGAAAAGCCTCTCACCATGGAAAAAATAATTGGCCTTGTCAAGACAATAGAAAATAGCAAAAAAGAATCCAGATACAATAGAAATCTTGAACAGGAGAAAATGATAGGTAACTCGCCGCAAATGCAGGCTATAAGGGAATTAATAGAAAATGCAAGCATGAGTGATGCTCGTATTTTAATTCTTGGAGAAAATGGAACTGGTAAAGAACTTGTGGCAAGGGAGATTCATAATAAATCATTCCGTAAAAATAATCCTTTTGTGTGTGTTAATTGTGCAGCAATTCCAGAGAATTTAATAGAAGCAGAATTATTTGGATATGTAAAAGGGGCTTTTACTGGTGCTATATCTGATAGAATAGGCAAATTTGAACTAGCAAACAGTGGAACGCTTTTTCTTGATGAGATTGCTGATATGTCTCTTGCAACTCAGGCAAAGGTATTAAGAGTATTACAGGAGATGAAGATAACAAAACTTGGCGATACAAAGGTAAAAGATATTGATGTAAGAATTATAGCAGCAACAAACAAAGATATTAAAGAAGAGATAAAAAAGGGCAATTTTAGAGAGGATCTATTTTATAGGTTGAATGTTATCCCTTTTTATATTCCACCATTAAGAGAAAGAAAAGAGGATATCCCCCTTTTAGTGGATTATTATACAGAAAAAATATCAAGAGAAAGCAATATAGAGAAAAAAATCTGGGCAAAAGATGCCTTAGAATATCTTAAGCAATATCCATGGCCAGGTAATATAAGACAATTAAGAAATATTGTAGAAAGAATCATGGTTATTGTAGACAAAAAAGAGATCGATCTATCAGAGGTAAAAAAGCATCTTGATAGTGAAACTATCTTATTAAAAAACAACGAAAATAGTAAATATGATGATTATAAGTTAAATACTGCAATAGATGAGTTTGAAAAAGATTTTATTGAAAAAAAATTAAAAGAAAATGATTATAATATCACAAAGACAGCTAAGGCTTTAGGTATATACCCGAGTAATCTTTATTTCAAAATTCATAAACTCGGCATAAATATAAAAGATAAAGAAAAATAGTTCAGTTTAAAAAAATCCAAATTATGTCGATAATTTAATTAACTTCTAAAATCCGAAAAGTAAAGGAATCTTTATGAAAAAAATATATATTTTTCTAATTATTGTTGTTAATATTCTTCTCTATTCAGTGGAAAATAAGGAAAAAAACTCATATATAGATTGGGTGACTGGTAAAATATATTCTGTAATAACAATATATGTAAAAAATGATTATAATTTTCCACATAAAAGATTAATGGAAATAGAAAAGGCAAAAGATTTAGCAAAGATAAATTATTATGGTATTCTAAAAAACATAAATATTTCAGAATCAAAGTCTGTGCTTGATTTTTTTGAAGAGACCAACAAAAATAGTGAATTATTCTCCTTAATAGATAATGCATATTTAAAAAAAATAGAATATCCTACTCCAAACACAATAAGGCTTTTATATTACATAAATATATATGGTGAGAATTCACTCATAAGTAAACTTATGAATGAAAAGGATTTTTATACAGAGGATTTAAGAAGTTATAAGGGTTTTAATTATAGAACAAATTATACTGGTGTTGTAATAGATGCAAGAGGAATTTTAACCTCTTTTGATGGTTATGAAGTAAAAGTAAATCCAACAATATTTATAACAGTTCTTGATAATGAAGGGAGGCTTGTATTCAATCAATACAATATCTATGCAAAGGTATTAAAAGAAAAGGGTATGGTAAGATATTCTTATGATATAAACGAAGACATTTCGGATAGAGTCGGTAATAATCCAGTTAGAATTGTCGCATTTGGGACTGGCGATAGAAATGGAAGTATTATTGTCATATCCGAAAATGATGCAAAACTTCTTCTCTCTTCAAAGGAGACAAAAGAGGCTATACAATATGGGAAAATTGCTCTAATAATAGATCCTTAAAAAAGGCTATTCAAGATCAAAATCTACTGTGTCTGGTAAAAATTTAATGGCGCTTATTGAAATATATCCATTTTTAACCGCTCCAGCATCTGTCCCTTCATCATTTTCAAAAATAGGATAATCCCCTTTAATCCAGAAGTATTTTCCATGATTTGGCGAGTCAAATGATACGAGTTCATCTTTATAATAATGAGATTGACAGGGAACTGTCTTTTTTATCCCTTTTAGATTTTCGAATTTAATGTTTGGGAAATTTACATTATAGAAATAACCAGAGATTTTCTTTGACATAAGTTTAAAAAAGTAATTATCCATAAAATAATTAACATTTTCAAAATATATTGGTTCTCCCCATGTATTAACAGACAATGCTATTGATGGAATATCATGCAATCCACCCTGCCTTGCAGCAGCAACTGTGCCAGAATATATTGTATCTTTACCAATATTTGGACCATGATTTACACCAGAGACAATTATATCCGGTCTTATGGGGATAAGTCCTAAAAGTGCAAGAGTAATACAATCAACCGGAGTCCCTTTTAATACCCAGAGATTATCTTTATGTTTGACCAGTCTTATTGTGTCTTTTAGAGTAATTGAATGAGAAAAACCACTCTTTTCACTGTCTGGTGCCACCACAAAGACATTATGATTATTCTTTTCAAAATACTCTTTTAAAAAATTAATTCCATCAGCATAAAAACCATCATCATTTGTAAGAAGAATATTCATTTCTCTCATCCTTGATTTTTAAACTTAATTGAGTTAAATTATTATTTTGATCTATTCTTCAAGAATATAAATTTCAACCCTTCTGTTTTTTTTCATTCCTTCAATTGTATCATTTGGAGCAATTGGTTCTTTACCCCCTTTACCCATATACATACTCTTTTTAATATTTATAGCATCCTCTTTAATCAAAAAATCAATCACGCTCTTTGCTCTTTCCAATGATAGTTTCTGTCTACCCTCTTCTGTCCCTTTATCTGTTGTATGACCTATTATTAAAACACCTCTATCTTTATATTTTTTTAAAATCTCTGCTATCCTTTTTAATCTCTCAATCTCTTCTGGTCTTAATACAGCAGATTCTGGATCAAATTGAATATTTTCAAGTGTAATCTTTATACCTTTATCATCTTTCGTTATTTCTGTATCTTTAATCTTATTTTTATCAAGATCTTTTCGTAGATCTTTCAGAATCCTATCTTTATCCATCAATTGAATAGCATACCATACTCTCTCACCCTCATCAATAAATGTTAAAACATAATTTTTATTTGGTTCCTGCACTAAAATAGAATATTCTTTTTTATAAATCTCTTTATATCTTGCACCTATTTTACTATCAAAAAGCATAATTGTGGAAGACTTACCAACAATTCTTAAAATCCTTTTATCAATTGTCCCATCAAAATTGTTTGTTATATCAATATTGTAGTCATATTGAAATTTTGCAAGACTCTTATTATTGACATTCTCGTATCCAAGAAATGTGTATTCTACCTCTATTGGAAAGATCGATATAGTTCCGTCATTATAAAAATCCTGCACTTCAAAACCAGGTGATTTCCATTTATCTCCTATTTTAATATCCTTTTCTAAAAAACATGGGACATTTCTCAAAGTTGGTAAGACACTATTGTTTTTTACTATTATTCTTCCAAGAGTGTCTTTTATATAGTTAACAGTCTCAGATTGAGTCAATTCCTTAATCTCATTATTAGCAAATAAATTTATATGATAGTAATAAAATTGATCTTCAATAAGAGCATTTAGTTCATCTCCTTTTATTATATCTTTTATAACACTTATTGTTTTATAACTCTGTTTATAATCTAATAAAAATTCATTATTAAGATATTGAGATCCAGTAATTGTTGCTTCTATTCTAAACTTTCTCCCCTTAACAAATTTAAATTTAAATACTTCAGCCTCTGTATAATTACTTATTAGTAAAAAAGATAAAACTAAGAGAAGAATTTTTTTCATTTGCCTAAAGCCTTTATTTAATCAAAAATATACTCTTTCTCAATGAGTTCTTTTATCGCATTAAAGGCAGCCTCTTCATCCTCACCTTCTGCTACTATTTCTACAACAGCCCCCTTTAACATCTCAAGAATTATTAATTGGATAACATCTTTTGCGTTTGCTGTTTTTCCCTGAAAGTTTATAGAAATTTTAGATTTATATTTAAGTGCCTCTTTTGCTATTTCACCAGAAGGTCTTGCGTGAATTCCTCTCTCGTTCTTTACTGTGGCTTTGCCTTTTTTCATAACAATAATCCCTTTTAAGATTATATTAAAATTATAACAAAAACTTTTTAAATGGTAAATATTTTTTTAAAAAATATCATAAAATTCTTTATTTTTATATAAAATTTTGTAACTTTTTATTTAATTAAATTTCAATAATATCACTCTCCAGATCTATTTTTTTATTTTGATCTATAAAGGCAATTATCTCTTTCTGTGGATTATGAATCTGAACATATCTATCCCCATTTATTAAAAAATATCTATCTTTTATTGGTCTATGTCCACCAAAATAGTATGTAAACTGATCATTCTGTGGGATATAATAGTCTAAAAATGAATCTATTGTCCCTTTTACTGAAGAGTAGTTATCTGTCCATGTGAAAGATTCTATTATTTCTGGATATTCTCTATAATTTACTATCTTATCATAAGGGACAAACATCATCGGTTCAGCATGACTTGCCAGAAAATTCCTCCCAACTACAAATATAGGTAAATTTTTTTCAAACTGAGAGTACAATGATAAAATTTCATCATCATATTTTTTTTTAAAATACAATAGGACCATAAATCCTTCATTCGCATACTTAGCAAATGCATAATTTCCATTGCCAGTTTCATTATAAATATTCTCATGATTGCCTTTTAAAAAGTGGAATTTTTCTGGATATCTTATTTTTAATAACATTACTGCAAGCATTAAATTAAAAGAGTCCGCAATTTCCATATCCATATTGGGAGATGGCTCAAAATTTCTTTTAAATTCTTCATACGCTTTAAGCCATCTTGATGCAAAATTTGCCTCTCCGTGAACTCCATCACCAAGACATAATAGGGATATATTACTATATTCTAATTCTTCGAGTAGTACTTTCTCCAACCTTTTTTTAAAATTCAGGACTTTTTTCAAAAAGAATCTTCTTGCATGAAGATCTGGAAGTATTATCACCTTATCAAATTCCGTAAGATTTATTATTCCTCCGGGTAGATTGTTTTTATCTTTTGGCCTTATATTTTCATTTTCATTTTGAAGAGTAAAAATTGCTAATTTTGTCACACTTTTAAAAAAGTTGATCTCTGGTATATTTTTATTGTTTAAAATTTCTACTATGATATTGTTAAACTCTTCTAATTTTAATTCTTTTATCTCATTAATTGTATTAAAATACATTAACTTTCCTATTTTTTTATTTATTTTATTCTCTTTTTTTATATTACTTAAAATTTTTTAACTTGTCAAAATTTAAAGAGATTTACTACTATTCTGAATCAATTGGATGAACATTCCAGTCCTTTTCTGGGAAAAATTCGACAATTGTCCCATCTACTTTTAATAAAACCACTCTTTTTATATTAGCATTTGCTATTAATGCTTTACATTGATTACATACAAAATTATGACCCACAATATAGATTGTCCCATCTTTTGTCGAATGTCCATTTCTTGCTGCAAGAGTTATTGCATTTGCCTCAGCATGGCTTCCGACTGCTCTACATTTTTCCAGTTGTGTCCCGGACAAAATATTTTTTTTATTTCTATAACAATATCCTATTTCAAGACAATTCTTTTGATATTGAGGTGCCCCATTATAACCAGTGCTTATTATATCCTTATCACGGACAATCACTGCTCCTACTTTGTTTCTCAAACAGGATGAACGAGTAGAAACCGCTTTTGCTATGTTTAAAAAATATTGATCCCATGTTGGTCTATTTTCCATAAAATACCCCTTTTTATTACCTTATTCTACTGGTAAATAAAACCAGAATTTACTTCCTTTACCATATTCAGAATCAAAACCTATTCTACCATTTTGAATCTCAACAAACCATTTGCATATTATTAAACCAAGCCCAGAACCTTCTATATGTGATGTGGTGGAAGCTCTGCCAAATTCTTTAAATATTTTATTTTTATCTTCTTCTTTTATACCAATGCCATTATCCTCAACAGAAAAAAATATCTTTTCATCTTCTTCGTATATTTTAATATGAACCTCCCCTTTTTCAGTAAATTTTATAGCATTTGTAATAAGATTTAATAAAACCTGTTTTGTTAGATGTTTATCAAAAAATACTTTGTGTCTTAAATTTTGATTTATGTTTATAACTGGATAGACAAGATCTTTTTTATTCTTAGCAATAAGATAGTTATATATATCAAACTCAATATTCTGAATAAAATTTCTTATATCAACCTCTATTTTCTTTACTTCTATTTTACCGGCTTCTACTTTTGCAATGTTTAATACCCTTTCAATAATATCTAAAAGATATGTACTCGAATTTTTTATCTGATTATAAGCCCTTGCAATCTCTTTTTCCTCTTCATTTTTTAAAGAATAAAGTGCAATAATGGCTTCTTCGATTTTACTTTTAATATCCATATATGTCGTAATCTTTTCAGAATACTCTTTAAATCTATCAATAACAAAATCTTTCCAGTTTTTTCCATTGGATAAACTATCGTATAATTTATGACATCCTTCTCTAATATTTTTTAAAATCTTAATCTCTTCATTTTCTATCTCTATCTTATTTAAAAAATCATCAAGAATATCTATTATTTTTTTTATTTCAATAAGCATAAGATCATCTTTATTAAATGTTCCATATTCGAATAATCTTGTAATTCCACAAATAACATTCATTGGAGTTCTTATTTCATGACTCATATTGGCTAAAAATTTCGATTTATGTTTATTTGCCTCTTCTGCTTCTCTCTTTGCTATTAGCAATTCTCTTGTTCTCTCTTCAATGATAGCTTCAAGATTATTATGAATATTGTTTAATTCTGTAACCATAAAATTAAAATTTTCAGCAAGATCTCCAATTTCATTATTAGAATCTATGTTTGCAAGAGTATAAATCCCCTGAGCATTATTATATGCTACTTTTGATAATGTTACTATTGGTTCTGTTAAATACTTACTTAAAATTATATATATAATAATCAAAAAGATTATTATTATTATTGCAACTATTATTATAAGATAAATAAGATTGTAGATAGGCGTATAAATATGTTTAAACGGAAGAAAAAATAAAAATTTAGTCTCAGTTGACTCTAAATAATTTAATACAACAAGATATTTTTTATTGTTATAAGAAATCGAGTATATCTGATTAAAATTAAAATCTTCCTTTGAAATTTTTGTTAACAGATTCTTAATTTTTTCATCTTTTAAAATATCCTGATCTGTAATTAATAATTTATAGTCATTATAACTCATATTATTATAAGGATCATAATTCGAATCTCCTTTATTAAATATATACTTTTTATTATCCTCATCGTAATAATAATAATCATCCTGAGAAGGATGATTAGTAGATATAATTCTATTTCCTGCATCAAGAATATAAAGTGTACCTAAATTTATTTTTGATATATTACTATAATTATTGTATATTACATTGGGATTTAATACTATCATAAGAAAGGCTTGTAATTCTTTATTTTCTTCATAATAAGGAAAGATAAAAATAGGTCTTTTTTCTACTTGATAAATTTTTAAAGATTCTTTTGAGAGCATTCCAAAAACAGTCTTTTTCACCTTTATTAATTGTTTATATAATAATTCTTCTTTTAGTTTATCTGGATCTATTTCAAAAGGGATGTCAGAGAAGTTGTAATGTATATAATTTTTTTGGGTTATATAAGAGAATTTATTTAGTATAAAAATGTTCAATGCCCCATCTATCTTTGTTAAGGCAAATCTTCTTATTGTTCCTCCTGATGGATTTGGTCCATATTCTAAATTTTCAAAAAAATTTCTTTCTTCTGAAAGATTTTTAAATTCTGGCGGATTTATTAAGTTATGAAATGTTGGAATAAATGTTATGTCACTTAATGTCATTGAGTGCTGCTTATAAATTAGATCTATATTTTTTGAAACCTGATTAATTAATGAAGAATAAAATTCATAATTCTGCTTTTTTAAATAAGAAAAGATACTATTTATAGAAATTATAAGTAATAGCAGAATAGGAAGAATAGCAAGAGGTATTATTATTGATAAAAAAAGCCATCTTATTTTAAATTTTTTCTTTTTAGAATTTTGCTTTTCTTTTGTAAGATGTGAGTTAGAAATATTATTTATATTTAAATTAAATAAATTAATCATAATTTTAAATAAAAATATTTAATTTTTTTATTGTAGTATATATTAATATTTAAAAAAGTCAAAATTTTTTTAAAAAAAAGTTAAGATAAATCGATATATACTAACAAAATTTTAATTTGTAAGTTATCCGTATCTATATGAAAATTATTTTTACAGCATGATAAGTGTAGGTCTGTCCCTCTTTTAATTTAATTATAAAAAGATTTATAGAGGTCTGTCCCTAACTTTAATTTTTTTCAAAGAAAACTAAATTTTTTCTCAAAACTTGTAAAGGATTTTCTTAAAAATTTTGTGATTAATATTATAGAAAATAATTTTTTGTTAAGGAGGTTTTTATGAATAATATTCGTAAGATTTTAAAAAACTATAATTTTGATCACGAGTTACACATAGTAGTTAACTCGTCAATGAAAAAAAGACTTGAAAATGTTGCAAGGAAATTTAATATTT
>DAONLM010000111.1:0-9627 GCA_035406685.1 Spirochaetota bacterium | reverse complement strand
AAGGCAATCTACAACGATTGCTATCAGGTAGTGGGCTTTGAGACATACTATTGATGGTTTTTATTAAAAATTCTAACCAAAAAAGAAATACCTTTATTATAAGTTTTTCTCAAAATAAAATTAACCCTTAGGCTAACTCTATCTTTTTATCTGCCTAAAAATAAAATCGCACCCCTAATAATATTATTTAAACAAAAATTCTTGATATATCTTTAAAATTATGATAAATTTTTAAATAATTATAATTAAAGGGATAACAACTTGATATATGATATAGCAATAATAGGAACTGGTGTAACTGGTGCTGCCATTGCAAGAACACTAAGTGCCTATGAATTAAACATTGCCCTTATTGATAAAGAATGCGATGTCTCTTTCGGAACTTCAAAGGCTAATTCTGGCATTATTCACGCTGGTTTTCATTCTCCAAAGAAATATTTAAAGTCAAGACTGGAAATTCAGGGAAATCTTATGTTTGATAAACTAAAAGAGGAATTAGGATTTCCTTTTAAAAGAGTTGGCGTTCTTGTTGTGGCATTTACAGAAGAGGAATTAAGAATAATCGAGACTCTTTACAATCAGGGTGTAGAAAATGGTTCTCTTGGGATTGAGATATGTGGTAGAGATAGAACTCTTGAACTTGAGCCAAAATTAAATAAAGATGTCATTGGATCTCTTTATGCTCCAATTGGTGGAATAGTTGAACCTTATAGATTTGTCTTTTCACTCGTGGAATCAGCAGTTAAGAATGGAGTTGAACTTATTCTTAATTTTGAAGTAGTCAAAGGGTATTTTAAAGGTGATTATTATGAAATAATTTCAAAAGATGAAAGAGTAATAAAAGCAAAATATATTATAAATGCCAGTGGTGTTTATGCTGATGAGATTTCAAAAATATTCAATGCTGAAGAATTTAAGATAATCCCAAGAAAAGGAGAAGAGTATCTTTTAGACAAAAACTCACCTGGCTTTCCTTCAAAAGTAATATTTCCAGTTCCTTCAAAGGTCTCGAAAGGAATTTTAGTAATACCAACTGTTGAAGGGACAATGATGGTAGGTCCTACTGCTATTGAGGTTGAGTCAAAAGAGGATAAATCGACAAGTTCTGAAAATCTTGAATTGATATTTCAATTTGCAAAAAGATTGATCCCTTCCATTACAGAAAAAGATATAATAACCTCTTTTGCGGGATTAAGACCAGCCTTAGAAACAGGTGATTTTTATATCGATATTTCAAAAAAGGCAAAAAATTTCATTCAGGTTGCTGGTATTCAGTCTCCGGGTCTTACTGCTGCACCAGCAATTGCTCTTTATGTAAAGGATCTATTAAAAATGAATGGATTAAAACTTGTAGAAAAAAAAGACTTTGATCCTTATTTAGAAAAGGTGCCAAGGGTAAGAAACCTTTCATACAATGAGATAGATGAGCTTGTTACTAAAAATCCTAATTATGGCAATATTATATGTAGATGTGAAATGGTATCAGAAGAAGAGATAGTTGAAGCAATAAAAAGAGGTCATACCACACTGGATGGTATAAAATTTTTTACACGAGCAGGTATGGGAAGATGTCAGGGAGGCTTTTGCACATATAGAATATTAAAAATAATAATGAGAGAAACCGGCTTACCTTTTGATAAAATAACAAAAAGAGGTGGAAAAAGCTATATAATTAAAGGTGGCAAACTCTCACTTTAATTCTTTTTGAAAAATGACTTTTTTATCTTTATCATATCTTGTTAATATTTTAACACCTTTGTTGGTAATAAGAATTTCATCAATACTTCCATCTTTATTAAAATTTTCTACTTTCTTTAATGAATTATTATCATAGCTTGCTTTTTTAATAAGATTTTTCTCTTTATCATATTCGTAAACAATCTCTGTTACATTTAATCCCTCAACTAACTGATAATTTATAATATTTTTATTTTCATCATATTCAAATTTCTCTATTTTTTCTAAAATTTCATCTTTGTAATATTCAATCCTTGATTCAAGTCCCTCTAAGTTATAATATACTATCTTAATTTCATCTGTCTCATTATTTTTTTCTATTTTTTTCTCTCTTTTACCCCCTTTTGTATAAAAATTCTCCCATTCCTTTAAAATCTTATTACTCGTTTTATTTAAAATTTCCCCTTTTACTTCCTGCCCATCTTTATTATAGTAAAAAATATATACTTCATCTTTTAATGTATAATACTCTTTTGTCATTATCCCTTTTTCTGAAAGAAAAGCCTCCCAATAGACAATTCTACCATCCGGGTATTTTCTTTCTATCTGTTTTATCTTAAATTGATTATCATATCTATATTTTATTGTAGTCTTCTGTTTATTCAAAATATTAATTATCTCTTCATATTCTACAAGCCCATCTTTATTGTATGTATAATTTATCTCTTTTATTAAAGAACCGTTTTTATATTCTAACTGTCGTATTTTATGTCTATTAGGATTGTAATAATATTCTTCCATTATAATATTTTCTTTAAAATATTTTTCATTATATAAAATATTATCATTATAAAAATATTCCCATCTTTTTAACTCTTTGCCATCTTTTAAGAGTATTTTTTTAGTAATTTTACCTTCTTTATAAAATTCTTTAAGAATATATTTATAATTTTTTATCTCACTTGGATTTATCTCAACAAGAGAAAGACCATTAACATTGGAACGAAATAATTTTATCTCCTGAGAATTGATCTTGATAACAAAAAGGATAAAAAGACTAACTAAAAATTTTTTCAATAAATTCATTTTTCTTAAAAACTTCTATTGCATCTATTTTCTCACCGGTTCCAAGAAAGAAAAAAGGTATTTTTAATTTCTGTTGAATTGTAAATATGATTCCACCCTTTGATTGAGAGTCATACTTTGTCATCATAATTCCATCCACCCCAATTGCAGAATGAAATGCTTCTGCCTGTAAAAATGCATTCTGACCTGTTGTGCCATCAATGATAAGCCAGTTATTTTTTATAAAATTTCCCTTGCTTTTAATAATTCTCTCTATCTTTTTTAATTCTTCCATAAGATTGCTTTTTGTATGGAGTCTACCTGCTGTATCAATGAGAAGTAAATCAACACCCCTTGCCTTTGCAGAATCAATTGCGTCAAATACAACACTTGCAGGATCAGCCCCTTCACCCTGTTTTATAATGGGGATATCCAGTCTTTTTGCCCAGTTTGTTAGTTGTTCTGTTGCCGCTGCTCTGAAAGTATCTGCTGCTGCTATCAAAACCTTAAATTCTCTTTTAAGATAGTAGTTAGCAAGTTTTGCAATAGAAGTTGTTTTACCAACACCATTTGCTCCAAGAACCATAACAACATTAAGTTCGCCTCTCTCTATTATCGGGTATTTATCTATTATAAAGTTGGATAGTTCATTTTTTAAGAAATCTATTGCCTTCTCAATATCGCCAATATTTTTGCTCTTTAATTTTTCAATTAATTGATAGCTTATATTAGCACCTATATCTGCACCTATTAAAATCTCCTCTATTTTATCAATATCTTCCTGAGATAAAATTTTACCACCAAATAATTTTCTTAATCTCTGGCCGAGTGTAAGATTCTCATTTTTTTTACCAAAAAGTCCCATTGTTACATCCTGTCTAAAAATCTTTTTTTATTTATATATCGAAATTTCTTTATTTTGTCAAAAAAAATAGATGCTGTTTTTAACGGCATTCTTTAGGGAAGTTTAAATATCAAACTACCTATGCCAGAAAAAATATATCTTCTATCTTGAGGTAATAATATAATAAATAATAGTTATTTTATAGGGATATCCCCCTTCCTCTTTATTATAATTAAAACTTTAATCTAAAACTAAAATTTTTCTCTGCTATTAAAAAAATTTTAATTATTATTATTTCTAAGTACTAAATTTCAACTTATCATCTTCACAATCTATGGTCACAATACTATCTTTTTTTACTATGCCATCAAGAATTAAATCAGTAAGTTTATCTTTTACCTCTTCCTGAATTACTCTTGCCATTGGTCGAGCACCAAGTAGAATATCAAAACCCTTTTTAGCAATATAGGAAATTGCCTTTTCTGTTATATTTATCTTTATCTTCTTTTCTTTTAGCTGATCCTCAAGTTCCTTTATAAATTTCAAAACTATCTTATTTATTGCATCCTGACTAAGACTATTAAATACAACTATCTCATCCAATCTGTTTCTAAATTCTGGACTGAATGTATCTTTTACTGCTGTCATCGGATCCCCCTTTATCAGATTACCTTCAACACTATTATTAAATCCTATTTTAAAACTGTTCATCTCTCTTGATCCTACATTTGAAGTCATTATTAAAATAACATTTCTAAAATCTGCTGTTCTTCCAGTCCTATCTGTTATTGAGGCATGATCCATTATTTGTAGCAAAGCATTAAATATATTTGGATGAGCCTTTTCTATCTCATCCAATAACAAAACAGAATGAGGATTCTTAATAATTACATCAGTTAATGCAGCACCCTGCTCATATCCAACATAACCAGGAGGCGAACCTAATAATCTTGATATAGAATATTCCTCCATATATTCTGACATATCAAACCTTATCAATTTTATACCCAATTCTCTTGCAAGTACTCTACACAATTCTGTCTTACCAACCCCAGTTGGCCCTATAAAAAGAAAAGATCCTATAGGTTTTTCTGGATGACCTAACCCTACCCTATGTCTTTTAATAGCATTGACAATACTATTAATCGCTTTATCCTGTCCATATATATACTTCTTTAATTCTGTGGCAAGATCTTTAAGATTATTCTGTTCATCTTTATCGATTGTCTTAACTGGAATTTGGGCAATTCTTGATACAAGATTCTCTATATCTTTGATTGTGACAACTTTCTGACCAGGATGGTAGAGACTCACATACGCACCAGCCTCATCTAAAAGATCTATTGCTTTATCTGGTAAATGTCTATCATTTATAAACTTGGCAGAAAGTTCAGCACATGCTTTTATAGCATTTTCAGAATATTTTACCTGATGATATTCTTCATATCTATCTTTAATACCCTCAAGTATTTTTATTGTATCTTCTACCGATGGCTCTTTAATATCTATTTTTTGAAATCTTCTGCTAAGAGCCCTATCTTTTTCAAAATATTGTTTATACTCCTGATAAGTAGTAGCACCAATACATCTAAAATCAGATGAAACAAGAAACGGTTTTATCAGATTAGAGGCATCCATACTACCACCAGAGACTGCACCAGCACCAACTATTGTATGAATCTCATCTATAAAAATAATGCATTTTTTTAACTGACTTATTGCCTTTAATACTCCTTTAAATCTCTCTTCAAACTCCCCTCTATATTTAGTACCTGCAAGTATTGCACCTATATCAATTGCAAATATCTTATAATCTTTTAATTTGTCTGGAACCTTATTTTGAACAATTAACTGAGCAAGACCTTCAGTAATTGCAGTCTTACCTACCCCAGGTTCACCTACATGAACAGGATTATTTTTTTGTCTCCTACATAGAATCTCTATTGTTCTTTTTATTTCATTCTCTCTTCCTATTAATTTATCATATTTACCGAGTCGTGCATTTTCAGTCATATTAATTGTATATTTTTCTAAATATTTATTGAGAGCCTTATCATTTTGTTGTTTCTGATTATTTCTATCTCTATTATTATTTAATTCATTACTCTCGTCAATATCTTCCTCCTCTTCTCTAAAATCAAAGGCTGGCTCTTCATTATTACTTACTGTACCATGGGAGACATATTCCATTATGCTTAATTTCGTTAATCCACTTTTTTCTAAAAAATATTTTGAAAAACTCTCTTCTTCATCAAACATTGATATAATTATATCACCTATCTCTATCTCTTTCTTTTCAGCACTCTGAGCTAAAATAAAGGCTCTCTGCATTACTCTCTGAAATGTTAATGTCTGTTGAGGTTCATAATCGTCACTCTCTGATTTTTCAAGAGTATCAAGATATTCAGTAAGATTTTTCTTTAAACTTTCTATATTACCGCCAGAATTAACTATTATCTCTCTACCTTCATCTGATCTAATTATTGCATATAATAGATGTTCTGTTGTTAAAAAAATATTTCTTCTTTTTCTTACATCGAAAAAAGCACTATTTAAAACCATCTCTAAATTTTTACCTATCATGGCTAAAATCCTTTAAAAAAGTTATTCTTTTTCTATCCCGCATCTTAATGGGAAACCTTTCTCTCTTGCCTTTGAATGAACAATATTAACTTTTGTCTCTGCTATCTCATAAGGAAAAACACCACAAATACCAGACCCGGTCCTATGGATATCAAGCATGATCTTTATAGCATCTTCTTCTTTTTTATTAAAAACTTCTATCAAAATATCAACGACAAAATCCATAGTAGTATAATTGTCATTAAACATTATTACCTTATATAAGGATGGAGTTTTAGTTATCTCTTTTTCTAATATCTCAAAATCAAAATCTTCTCTTGAATCACTCATATTATAAAAATATAAATAAAAAAAACAAAATCGTCAAATAAAAATTTCATTATATATTATAATAAAATTTTGAAAAAAATTCAATTTAAAATTAAATCTAATTTTTTGACAATTTTTAAAATTTTTATTATACACATCACTATGAATATAAAAAGGCTATTTTTTTTAATATTATCTTTTTTTATAATCTCCTGTCAAAAAAAAATAATAGAGGAGAATGACTATTTAAAAACATCCCAAAGTAATATCTTTACTATTGATTATACTAAAATAATTAAAAAAAATGAAAAAGAAAAAAGTCTCTCTTTAGGAACATTAGAAAAAATAAATACTCTTAATCCTTATAGAGCAAATTCAAAGATAGAATTTTTCTTAAAAAATGCTCTCTATTCCACCTTTTTTTATATTAATCCTCAGGATGGGAGTATTAAAAATAATCTTGTTGACTCATATTCCATTGGCAACAATGGAACCGAGATAAAATTAAAATTAAAAGAGATAATTAAAAGCGATGATGTTATTGCAAGTTTATCTTTGTTAAACAGTCATTTAAAAAATTCATATTATTACAAGCAATTTTTTATTAAAAATAGTAAACTTCAACTGGAAAAAATAGATGATTTTAACTTCAAGATTATTTTAGATGTTCCTAATAGTAATATTCTTTATGCTCTTGCCACTTATCCTATTTTATCAAAATCTGATATAGATAATATAAAAGATTTTGAGTATTTTATTATAAAATGGTTGCCATCTACATCAACCGGACCTTATAAGATAAAATACTTTGATGAAAAAAATCTTATTTTAATCAAAAATGAGTCTTACTTCAAAAAAGATAAGCCAGAAACAGAAGAGATTTATATAAAATTTTACTCTTCTATAAATGATATGGTAATGGCATTTATAAATGGCGAGATTGATATAATTGAATTTACAGAATATGAAGATTTTAATAATTTGTATCACTATGCGAGCAGTAATAAAATTCAAAGCATAAAATTTATTGAAACAAACGAAAGCATAAAGAAATGTTTTCTCTTATGGAATAAAGAGAGTTATAAAGATATTAATTCTTTTATATACTTTAATTTAAAAGAAAAATATAATATTTCATCCAATTTAAATATGGAAAAGAAAAATTTTAGAGAGAGAAATACAATTTCTACAAATAAAAAATTAAGAATTTTGTCTTATGAGGAAAACTGTTTAGAAAAAAAAATAATTGAGGATATATATTCTTTACTAAAAAATAATTTTTTAGACCTTACCTGCGATTATTCACCTTTTTATAAATATCTTGAAAAAATATTTTTTAAAGAGAATCAATTTGATTTTACAATTTTATCTTATAATTTCAAACCAGATATTTACTCTTACTACTCTTTCTTTCTTGATGAAAATTACGGCTTAAATAGATTTTTTGAAGAGGAAGAGATTATTAAATCTTTTGATTATATATTAAAAGAATATGATAATACCAAGCATAAAAAAGAAATTTCTAAAATTTTTGACTTACTCGAAAGAAAAAATAAACTTAACCTTTTTTTTAGTTTTAAAAAGTATTATGCTATAAATTCAAAAATATACAATTTTAAGATAAATTCTACCTATGAAGATAATTTTAATCTTGTAACACTCGAAAATATATTTAAAACAAAATAGTTATTGTTGAATAGTTATCCAGAAAAGCATAAATGGCTTTATTGGCACCTTATCAATACTATCCCAATATGTCTTTGCAGTATTTCCATCTGTTAATTTTGGCATATAGATTGTAATTTTTTCTTCTTCGAGTTTAAGCCCTTTAAACCAGTGGTTATCCCATGTTGTATCCGTGATTGTTTGGGTTCCACCATCATAAGTAATATAGTCAATAACTCTTGTTATAGATCTATCAGCCGTATTATCTTTTATGTTAGCACTAAGAGGGGATTTCTGTAATGAATTGCAGGCTGGAATAGAATCTATTATTGTGTAGTCATTATTTTCTCCCCATTGGGCCGGTCTTTGTGTAGCAATAACAGCAATTCTTGCCCCCTTCTTTAAGACAAAATAGTTTGAATTTTCTGTATTTAAAGTAATTACTACTGCTTTTTCGGTAAAATCGTATGAGACATCATATTTATTTAATTCATACCAGGATCTTTTGTATAGCTTCTGTTCAAATGCAAGATTCATCAACACATTATTATCAACCGTTGCATCCTTTTCTGGGTCAATATCCTTATAATTAGATTCATAAAAAACTATTTGAGAATATTCAAAAAGACTTTGAGGATCTGGTTCAGAACTTGCATCTGGCTCCCATACTCGATTTTCAAGATTGCCATTATCAGTTGATGCTTTAATATGAATATTTGGCCTCCAGTTTTTAAATGTAATACCAGGAAGGCCCCAGAAAGCCGCAATTGTATTTGCATTTGAAAGAGAGTCATTTGTATTATCATCTGTATTATCATTCTGACTATTGTCAAAGATTACAGAATATTTTTTTAAAGTTATAATATTCTCACAACTTAAGGTTATTATAAAAGAATAAGTTAGAATTAATATCAAATAATAGTATAAATTTTTAATTTTCATATTATTTAACTCTTTATTTAATTATACTACAAAAATTTAAAAAAGCAAATTAATTTTTTAAAAAAATAAAAAATATAATTTTATTTTTAACTAGGTAAAAGAATAGAGTTATTTTAAGGTAAAGTTTAAAAGAGAGATAAAGAAGTATAAAAATGTAGTTTAAATTTAAAGTTTTATAAGAATTTTATTTCTTTCAGGCAAAATTTGACGTTGAATTTGAGTAAAAAATAGTCGTTATGTTCATCTGAGGCTGGGATATCTGGGGCACCAATCTTCACCACCACTGCCTTAGCCTCCCTTAAACTTTCTATTTCCTTTTGCCATTCCTCCATTCTTTTTGCAAACTCTTGTTCCCCCTCTATTTCAATGCCAGTAAAATATAATTCCAAAAGTTCTCGTATAAGAATGGCAATGCTAAATGTGTTAATATGATCATGAACCAACTTTAACTCATTATAGACTTCTTCTGGAATATAGATTCTAATCCTTTGAGTTGCATCTATAAATCTATAATCTTTATCTCGTCTCTTCTCAAAAAGATG
>DAONLM010000110.1:0-9963 GCA_035406685.1 Spirochaetota bacterium | reverse complement strand
AGTTTTAACCCCAGCATATGGAACTTAAACTATTCTGACAATCTAAATGAAGCGGGAAAAAGATTTTTAACCCTATATATATGGACATTAGATCGTAAAAATATAAATTTTTTTTAATTAAATAAATATTAGTAATTTCAAAGAACAAAAATATAAATAAGTAAACAAATCATTTTAAGGAAATTATCTCTCCAAAGCCAAGTCCACCATACTTACCGATATAAAAACCATTATGATTATTGTCTCTTATTATATCCCCCTTAGCCTTGCCTCTTTTTCTTATAATCTCAAATTTAGAACTGCTTATTTCTTTTTTAGAAAATACAATATCTTTTTCACCATTATCAATAATCGCATCAGAAAGTAATAAAACTTCACTATCTTTAACTGGAAGAATATCAACTATAGAATATTCTTTTATTTTAAATTTACCATATCCTTTTGAAACCTTATTTCCAAGATATATCCCATAACTCAATATATATCTTATTATTGCTTCCATCTCATTAAGATATTTTTCATCTTTAACTATAATACTTAACCTGTATTTTTTACCTTCTATTACTTCTTTATAACTCAGACCTCTTGCCATAATGTTTCTTAAAACACTACTGCCATATATTTCATTACAGGAAGGACATTTTAAAGAGTTACTATTTTTTTCTGGATAGAATATCTTACCGCACTTTGAAATTGGGAGTAAATCTCTAAAAATAATATCATCAAAATCAAAATCTAAAAATTTTGAAGAGATCGGCAAGTCTAAATTAAAGGCAATATATCCAATAGCACCCCTTAAATGTCTACCTGCTGGATAAAGAGCATATTCACCATTATCAAGAGGGATGCTAAAACCAGTAATAGATTCTAAAATTCCTTTTATCTCTTTCATTTTAATACTTCCTATTTTAAGAATCTATCTGTTGCCACATCTTCTGATTTAACTTCAAAACTTACTCTACCATAACCTTTATTAAGCCAGCCTCCTATTCCATTTTCCTCAATAAATTTTAATGCTGACTGAATAAGAGAAAGATCTTTTTCCTGTGGATTTGAGATTGTTATTGTAGCGGTAAAAGTAGCACCTTCAATAACTTCTTCACCTTTAAAAGTATCGGATGCACTTTTTGTCTGCCTTTCTATTCTAAGATGAGTGGATTCCCTTACAATCTGTTCTTTTGTGTCATTGCTTATTAAGAAATCGACTGATGCTCTACCAGCCCTACCCATTGAACCAAAAAGAGAGCAGGTAACACACCTACCACATGGTCGAGCCCTTGATTCTCCAGTATCACAGACATTTTCACCTTTGGCTTTAAGCATTATTTCAAGAGCAGATCTGAGTGCCCCTTTAAATGGGATCAAAACTTTGTTTGTTGCAGTCTTTCTAACAGGAAAATTGACTCTTTTTTGTGCAGCTTCCTTATCCTCTCTTCTTACCTCACCAGTGTAAAGAGGTGATAAAGTCTTCATTGTTACATAAATTTTTTTCATTGTTTTTGCCATAAAAACTCCTTTTATAATTTTTATAATTTTGGATTAAAATTTATTAAAATATTATAGACTTTATTTTTATCATATTTTATTAAACTAAGCAATGTATTATATGCAGTTTCATATAATTTTTCTATTTCATTATCTGTAAAGTCGCCTTCTGGTGGATTCCAGTTTCTTCTACCAGTATTAGGATTTTTTCTATGAACCTGTGTGATATATTTAATCGCTGCCTTTTGACCTTTACAAAACTCTTCCCAGAACTCCTTTATCCTATTTTTTGATAGGATTTTAATATTAAATAAATATTCTATATTCTCAATAATTTTATCATGCGACATATCTGGTAAAGCCATAGAATCTTCATTTTGATCAGTAGAAAAATCTTCAGCCACAATCTGGCTTCTCATCTTATTATACTCTTCATTCCATATCATATCAAACCAGTTTTTATCGTTTATCTCTATTCTATCATCCTTTTCCACAATAAAACCAGAAAATGGCATTAATCTGTATGATGCAAAATTACACATATTGTCAGTATTAATATTTAAAACAACCTTCTTTTCAATTAGAATCTCTTTACCTTGTGAATAATTTTCTGGTAACTCAACCCTTATTTTTTTAGAAATTATTCTTTTAGCAAGAATCTCCCTCTGTTCTTTTTCTCCATGGACAAGAAAAACTTTGTAAGGTGTATATTTTAATCTTTCAATATAATCAATTAGTTCATCCTGATCAGCATGCGCTGAAAAAGAGTTTAATTTTTCAATTCTGCATCTTACTTTTTCTTCTCCATCAAGAATTTTTCTCCCTCTTGTATTTTGTGCCTGATATCCTACAAAAATAAGTGTGCTATTCTCATCGTTCTTTATCTGTTCAAGATGATTAAGAATTCTACCTCCTTCAAGCATACCGCTTGCTGAAATAATTACTGCTGGCTCTTTAGAATTACTTAACTCCTTTGATTGATTACTGGTATTTATAGCAATGTATTTATTGTTAAATAGATCATCTGTAATAGAAAGCCTTCTTAACTTCTTTTTAAGATATATATTGTATTCTTTAATAAGATTTGTCACCTTACTACCCATGGGAGAGTCAATATAAACTGGAAAATTAAAATTATAATTAGAAAAGGTATATAAAACCTCCTGAAGTCTTCCGATCGCAAAAGAAGGTATTAATACCTTACCACCATTTTCACAGGTTGTTTTTGCTATTTCTAAAAGTCTATCCCTATCACTACTATCATGAGACTTATTACCATAAGTGCTTTCAAGAATTAGATAATCAACATTTCCATCTGGCATATCTGGTGGATAGTCCATAAGTTGTTGTAATTTACTCCCAATATCACCTGAAAAAAGATAGTTTCCATTATGAGTCTCAATAAAAACAGAGACAGAGCCGATTATATGCGAGTTATTATAGAATGTAATTTTTGTGTCAAATAATTCTATTGTATTTCTATCATCAATCTCATCCCATATTTCAAATGAACTTTCAATATCATCATAAGAATATAAAGGAATATCATTGTTTTCCTCCTGAATTCTTTGAAAATCATTAAACAACAATCTACATAACTCTTTTGTCGCTGGAGTTGAGATAATTTTATTAACTTTTCTTTTTTTTACAAGAAGTGGTACCAAACCAGAATGGTCTAAATGAGCATGAGTTAAAATACAGATATCCGCTTTTCCTATTTCATTTATCTTTTTCTCAATTATTTCATTATTATCTTTTTCAATTCCTTTTTCCTGCTCAATACCACAATCAATTAAAATTTTTGCATTTCCAGTTTCAAGTAAAAATGCTGAACCAGTAACTTTTGATGCTCCACCAATAAATTTTATCATAAATCCTCCCTATCAAACTCAATCATTCCAAAACCGAGTGCATTCTTACACCCGAGTCCGAGATAATAAGCAATATTAAAAAGTTCTTTTGAACTGATTAATACGAATTTTGATAGAAATACCGGCAATTCTTCTTTTTTATAGATTTTTAATTTTGGAGTTTTATCCTTTAAAAAAATAGAAAATGTGTCATTTGTGCACTCTTTTTTATTTATTGCAAGGTATTTATCAATTAAGTTTTTTTTTAAAATCTGTAAGAATTTTTCATCATCTGGGTCTTTTATATAGCCACTATTACTTTTAACAAGTAAAGGAGAAATAAAAAACATATTCTGTTGAGTATTGCCATTACTATCATATTTTATTTTTGGAATATTGATAATTCTAATTGACTCTGGTTTTATAATTGCATTGTTTTTCTTAAACATTATCTTATTCAACCCACTAAAAAAATTATAATTAAAGAAAGAATCAAGACTTGAAACTTTTATATAGCATTTATTATCCTTTTTAATATAAGGATGGGAAAATATGAATGGTTTTATACTTTTCCATTTATGTTTTATACCTTCTTTATGTATGAAAGTTGCATACTCTTTGTCCTCTTCATGAAGGCATTGATATATAAATGATTGGATTGAATGAATTGGTGGTTTTTCTATGGTCCCAAAAGAAATTTCTACCCGCATCTCGTTCATGGATTTACCTTATTTTTATTACTCTATTTTAATTTTATAAAGATATAATCAAAAAAGTAAAATTTGTCAATTTAAAAAAGATATAACAAATAAAGCTTACGATTTTATTTTGACAAAATTTTTTTTAAATTTTTTAAAAAACTTGTAAAGGATTTTCTAAGAAATTTTGTGATTAATATATAGAAAATAATTTTTATAAACTTAGGAGGACTTTTATGGATAAAAAAGATTTAAATTACAACAATACTCACGAGCTCCATTTTGTAGTTACTTCTACTATGAAGGAAAAACTTTCAAAGATTGCTAAAAAAGAGAATATCTCTCTTTCTAAACTTATTTGTTATGTATTACAAAAGTTTTCTGATAGGATCAAAAAAAGATATTGTTTTGGTCATGAGGATGAGAATGTTTATGAAAGAATAGATGCAGATGCCTCCATTCATTTTTATATTCCAAAAGAGGAATATAGATTCTTAAAGAAAATCCATGCTGATTTAAATTTTTTCAGCATGGCAAAATTATTGAGAGCGATTCTTGAAGTATTTATTGAAGAATATGAGAAAATGGGTATGCTTGGATTTGAAAAGAAATGCGGTCTTGTGACATTGAGATTATGGCTGAAACTGACAGAGATAAAGAGGTGGTGGAAGGATAGAGAATTGTCCCACTTCCAAGGCAATATTAAGCCCTTCTATAAAGCAATTTACAATGATTGCTATCAAGTAATAGGCTTTGAGACCTATTATTAGTGAAAAATTTATTGAAAATATCAGTAAAAACAAATAAAACTTATAACAATTCTCTCAAACAAAATTAATCATAGGATAAATCTATCTTTTTATCTGCATAAAAATAAAATCACACCCAAAATTAGGTTATCAGTAGCATGAAAAAATATAACTTTACTCATATAACTATATTAAATAAAATCTTTATATTTTATAATATCTAAGTTTTTTTTATTTCCAGTTGATAGATTAATTCCTGTACTCAAATAAAAAAATATTCCCCATGAAGGTTTAACATCTCCCACAAGATAACCGATTGAACCACCTATTGCTAAATTAAGAGGTAAATTACCATATATTAAAAAAAGATCCAGATTTAACTGAAATACAGTATCAAATAAAATATTATGCTTAAGATTGTTAGGTAATATATACACAAATTCATTATAAATTTTAAAATATAACTCTTTAAAACCCATTGTCAAAAAATGCCAGTAATGACTTTTTTTATAAATCGTAATATCAAAACCAATATCCATTGAGACATAAAAAAAGCCACTTATATCAAGTTTATTTATAGCATAAGAAAAAGCCTTGGTATCAATAAAGGAGGAAGAGTTATCTAATAGGCCTTCAAGATTTATAATATTTGAATCAACAAAAAAAGTATCCTCTTGTAATAAATTAATTCCAGAGTCTAAGTTAAGATAAAAAAATGATCTTTTTAATGGCATTCTAAATATGAAAGAGAAATTTAATATATAAGATTCTTTATTATTAAGAATATCCGGTGAAAAATAAAAATCTATATTAGATAAGACTCCTTTATCCCATCTTGAAGAACTAAAACTTTTCTTTATCCAGTAATAAGTAAATGAATTTGAAAAATTTAAATTCGTTATATTATTCTGACGAAAGATATGCGTTACATTACTACTTAAGCTAATATCTCCATAGGAAGCAAGAGATATGGGGAAATAAAGAGTTACACTATTTAATAAAGAAATTGAAAAATTTTTGTTAGAATACCATCTGTTGTTATAAAAAATTTTATATGAATTAACCCAATTATACCAGTAATAGTAAATATTAAAGTAGGGAAATCTAAAGGATAAACTTATAGAATTTTCAGGATATTGATTTATATAGTCGTAAGTTATTGAGATTGTATAAGAAAATCGATTTTCTGGTGTAAAATTTGTTATTGAATATTGAGGTGCTATGAATGAAAATGGAATATTTTCTATATAAAATTGAGAATTTATTGTCGTTGGTAGATAAAACCATAGAGATGGCTCTAAATAGTTTAAACCACAATAGTTTTTTATTTTATAATCCTCTATTCTTATCTCTTCAATCTCTTTCTCTGATAAAATATCTCTATTTATAATAGCTAATTTTTCTTCATACTCTTTCAGGATAAATAATTTTTCTCCATTCACACCATATTCGAGGTAAAAAATTTCATTATTGTAAACATATAGATTTGTTATACAACTATTACTTTCATATATTTTAAAAATCTGATCTTTTGAAATGCTGTATTTATATATTTTCTTCATATCTTCTGAAATTAAAACTATCTCATCTTCTGATAGCCATTTAGGATTTAAACCAGCTATGCTTAGACTTTTTGTTTCTTTATTTTCAATGTCATAAATAAAAATAGATCTTTCATTATCTATTTTTCTTGCACCAAATACCAATCTTTTTTGAGAAGAATCAAGATTTATTTGATCTATAAAAAAAATTTTTTCATCGAAAGGCAATTTTTTTATATTTTTAATTTTATTATTAACAAAATCACCCATATAAAGAATGCTGCCATTTGCAGAATGAGAGACAAAAATAATCTTTTTATCAAAATAATCAAAAGATGTTACTCTTTTATTAAATGTAAGTCTTTTATCACTCTTTTTCTTTAGATCATAAAAGTATAGATCAGAATAAAAAAAATCATCCCTATAGCTATTAAAAGAGGTATAAAATAGAATATTATCAATGCATTTAATATTATTTGAATAGACATTTTTTATTTTTTTTAGACTATTATCTTTATATTCATAAATTGTATTGTCATACTTATAACTACTTGTTGAAATATAAATTTTTTCATTGTATTTGGTAAAGTCTAAAATAGAGCCCTCTAAATCAATAATTGGTTTTTTATCTTTCTTATCTTCTATTTTAAAATTACTCTTTTCATATTCAAGCCATTCATCCCAGAGATCTTTTAGTGATTTACCATATATTTTTTTAAATCTAATAACAAACATTAATGGGATAAAATCAGAACCAATACTATTTATAAATTCAATAAGTTTTTCTCTTCCATAAAAATTGTATAGATATAAAACAAACCTTGCTCCATAATGATATATAGCATCTCCATAAGGCCAATCAATGACCGGATATACAAGTTTATCAAAAGAGGGTAATTTATTATTTATAATTGCCTCTCTTATGATTGAATGATTATAGGTTGAAGAAAGCCTCCCTCCACCAGCAAAAATTGATTCAGAAAGAACTGCAATGCCTTCTATAAAAAAAGAAAATGCCAGTAAATTTGGGAACAGGCTTCTTCCATAGAATATTCTCCAGAAAAGAGCCCCATTTCTTACATTATCAAGATGAATAATATGAGTATATTCATGCAACAAAAGAGAATATAAAGGATTTTCATAAGACTTTAAACTAATCTCCAGATCGCTATGGGTAAGATATACGACAATTGTATTTCTATTATAAGTATAGGCAAGTCCATTTGGTAAATCCGTATGATCTGTAAGAATTATTACTGTCTTTTGTTCTGGCTTCCAATCCAAAAATTTTGATATTTTATTGTGAATATCTTCTGCATATTCTGAAATTAAAATTGCCAATTTAGTATGAACCTCTGAAAATATTACTTTAAAATGTTCTGTCTCTATCTCTTTTAATTTCCCCTGATATGGAATATATTCAATAGAAAAAAGATTAAAGTTTAATATCAAAAATAGTAATATTTTTTTCATTTTATAAAATAAAAATTATTTTTAAAACCTAAAAAGTTTAATTCTTCATTTTTTTCTAAATAAATTCTTTCTATTGTTCTTATTTTTTGGGATTTTATGTAAAAATCAATGCTTTTTATACTATTCTTTTCATAATTATATCTCTTAACTAAAAGAAGTTTATTATTTTCATCAAAATCTCTCTCCTCAATGAGTCTTTTATTATATACAAAATCTTTTTTACCAATATAGGTATGATCAGCTAAAAAATTTTCTATTCTTATTAAAGACTCCTCTTCATATACAAATAATTTCCTAAATAAGAGATTATTATTTGTATCGAATTCGAGTATCTCTTTTAAAATATTATTTTCATATTTAAAGATATAGATTTTTATAAGAAAATTATAATTAGAATACTCTTTGGCCTTAACTAATAAATTATTTTCATATTCATATTCTATTTTTGATTCTAACAAATTTTCTTTGTTATAAGTTAAAGTAGAGATAATATTATTGTTATTATCATACTGATATTTTTTTTTAGCGATTAATTCTCTATTTTCTGTATAATAAACTTCCATATCAAGCAAATTTTGTGCTATAATACTATAAAATGGTAAAAAAATAAGAAAAAGAATTAAAATTTTTTGCATCATTGTCTCCAGTAATGAAAATCATAATCATAATCTGGCTCTATTTTGTAAAATCTACAGGGATTTATATCAATTCCCCCTCTTCTTGTAAAGAAAGTCTTTACAATTAAATATTCTGGTTCAATTTTATTTATTATATCAAACATTATTTTTTCACAGCAGGATTCATGATAATCTTTATGTTCTCTAAAAGAGATAATGTATTTTAAAAGAGAATCATCTGTGATTATATTTTTTGAAAGATATTGTAGATAGATTGTTGCCCAATCTGGCTGGTTTGTTATAGGGCAATTTGACTTTAATAAATTTGAAATCTGTATAACTTTTCTATTTCTTTTTATTTTTTTTACTTCAAGTAGATTTGAGTCTAAATTATATTTTTCAACTGTGATATTCTGGTTATCTATTAAATATATTTTATTAATTTTTGAATATTTAAAATTATAATCATATTGATAATATTTTATAATAATATCTTCTGTTATTAAATTTTTTTTTAGATCATTTTTTATTAAATAGAGAGGTTCTTCTATATCTTTAAATTTAGTCATCGAAAATGATCCAAGATAAAGTTTTAAGGATTTTGATTCAATAATATTTTCTGAGGAAGAAGGATAGACTATCTTTAAAATATAATTTTGTGGAATACCATTACTATTAAGAAAACTAAATTCATAACAATTCCAGACATCATAGCCATAAAAGGGAATCCTCTGTAGACCAATTATCTTTCTGTTTACCTCTCTCTTTATAGCAAATAATAACGATGGATCATATTGATTTTTGAATTCTACTTTTTTACCTAAAGGATTTTCAAGCATATTATAAATTTTTTATAAAATTATTATACTCCTCTTCTGTCATTAAAGAGTTTAACTCCTGCTTATTATCTATTTTTATCTTAAAAAGCCATCCTTCACCATAAGGATCCTGATTTATGATGCCAGATTTTGTCTCATCCTCAAAAATTTTATTGAATTCTACTATTTCTCCGGAAACAGGAGTAAAAACCTGACTTACGCTCTTTACTGATTCGATCTCAGCAACATCATCAAACTGTTTAACCTTTTCGCCAAGTTCTCTTG
Source organism: Spirochaetota bacterium (assembly GCA_035406685.1). Lineage (GTDB taxonomy): Bacteria > Spirochaetota > GWE2-31-10 > GWE2-31-10 > MWDO01 > DAONLM01. Next base: position 447 of record DAONLM010000110.1, on the reverse strand, counting down.
TAAAACTAACATATACAATATCCCCTAATTGTTTCTGTGCATAATCAGAAATTCCTACTGTTCCCGTATCTCCATTCACAGTGATCCATTCATGTTCTTTTGAAAATTTTTTATCACTCATATATTACCTCTTTTTTAAAAGTTTTTATAATAATTTTTCCTCAATATACAAAAAAATTTTGGCTTTGTCAAAGAGTAATTGCTTTTTTTGAAAAAGGAGCGTGATTTTATTTTTAGGTAAAAATTTTGACACTTTCTTAAAATCGCTGAAGAATAAAGTTATTCCAGTATTTTTGCTGAAATTATTTCAAGTATCCATACTGAAAAGAATAAGAAGTAATATTATGTTAATTATTTTCAGCGATTATGAAGTTTTTTCAATTTTTTTAATTTTTTTTTCTAAAAATTGTAAAGGATTTTCTTAAAAAATTTGTGATTAATATATAG
>DAONLM010000109.1:0-10223 GCA_035406685.1 Spirochaetota bacterium | reverse complement strand
AATTTTGAATTTCTTGATAGATTACCTCTATTACTGGAATTTTTGATATGAAATGGAAATTAATATTTACTATTTAAAAAATTTTTGCTATATAAAAAAAATATATTTTTTTGACATTAAAGAAAAAATATACTATACTATATTAGTAATAAATATTTAAATCAGGAGAAAAATATGAAAATATCACAAAAACTTATTGATGCAATTAATGAACAAATTAACAAAGAATTGTATTCTTCTTATCTTTATCTATCAATGGCTGCATATTTTGATAATAAAAATCTTAAAGGATTTGCTAACTGGATGTTTTTACAATCAAAAGAAGAGTATGAACATGCTATGAAATTTTTTCATTACCTTTCTGAAAGAGGGGCAAAAGTAGAATTAAAAACAATCGATGGTCCAAAAACAGAATGGAAATCACCGTTGAATGTATTTGAAGAGGTATATTCACATGAACAAAAGGTCTCTGAAATGATTATAAATCTTTTAGCATTAGCTAAAAAAGAAGAGGATTATGCAACAGAAAACTTTTTACAATGGTTTATAAAGGAGCAGGTTGAAGAAGAGGCTAATGCAAATTTTATAGTAGAGAGATTAAAATTAATAGGTGATAATATAGGGGCTCTTTTTATTATTGATAAAGAGTTAGGAGAAAGAAAATAATATAAATTTATGACAATTGTATTTGTAATAGATTTTTTTACCCCAATAAATGGCACATCAATGACCGCTATTAGATTCAGAAATGAATTAATAAAAAGGGGTCATAAAGTAAGAGTGGTTTCTGTTGGAGTAGAAGGGGAAGATATGTACTCTCTAAAAGAGAGATATCTTCCCATTGCCTCTGATGTTACAAGAAAACAATCAATGGTATTTGCTAAACCAGATGAAAAGGTTTTAGAGCTTGCATTTAAAGATGCTGATATTATTCATTTTTTTTTACCTTACAAACTTGCTTATGTTGGTCATAGAGTAGCAGAAAGAATGGGCATTCCTCATTTAATAGCATTTCATTGTCAACCAGAAAATGTTACTTACAGTCTTGGGCTTGGGTGGTGTGAGCCTTTTGCCAATTATATTTATAATAGATTTAATAAAAAATTTTATCAATATTTTGATCATATCCATACCCCTTCAGCCTTTATTGGAAATGAATTAATAAAGCATAATTATAAATCAAAACTTCACATATTTTCAAATGGTGTCTCTGAAAAATTTATACCATCCAGTTCTGAAAAAAAAGATCGTTCTATTTTTAAAATCTTGATGACCGGAAGACTTGTTGCAGAAAAAAGGCAGGATGTTTTATTAAAGGCTATTCCTTATAGTAAATATAAAGATAAGATCCAGTTGATATTTGCAGGCAAAGGACCAAAAGAAAAATATTATAAAAAATTAGGGGAAAAATTACCAAATAAACCCATATTTGGTTTCTATTCAGAAGATGAATTGATAAAAATAATTCAGGATGCAGATCTATATGTTCATACCTCTGATATAGAAATTGAATCTATATCCTGTCTTGAGGCAATGGCTTGTGGCAGGGTTCCAGTAATAGCAAATTCAAAAAAATCTGCAACTCCTCAGTTTGCTTTAGATGAAAGATCTCTTTTTAATGCTGGTGATTATAAAGATCTTGCTAAAAAGATTGATTACTGGATTGAGCATGAAGAAGAGAGACTCTTAATGGAAAAAAGGTATGCAGAAGAATCAGAAAAATATAAAATGCATCATATAATTCAAAAAACAGAAGAGATGTATAAAGAGGTAATTAATGATTATAAAATTAAACATCCAGTAATGATGGGAAAAAATCAAAAAACAAGGCCATTTGTCCCTAAGTTAAATTATATTCCACCAGAAAAAGGGAATATCCACATAAGAGAGACAGAAAGGGTAGTAAATATTAAGTTTGACGAAAAATATCCTTATGTTAACAAAAATCCATTTTTTAAATTATTAAGTAATATAATACATATTATAATATTTCTCATAGTATTTTCAATGGTATATTTTAAATTTAATCTTAAAATAAAGGGGAAGAATAATTTAAAAAAATTAAAAAAAGAGTATAAAGGGGGTATAATAACAGTTTCAAATCATATCCATGAATGGGATTATCTATGCTGTCTTAAAGCAGTATTTCCTAAAAAACTCTATTGTCCGGTAGTAAAAGAGAATATAGAGAGTAAAGAAAGAATTTTAATGAGACTATGCAACATGATCCCTATACCAGATACAAGTTTTCAGGGAATGAAGGTCTTTATTAAAACAATAGATAATCTATTAAAGAAAAAGAAAATAATTCATTTCTATCCAGAATCAGCCTTATGGTGGTATTATCAACCAATAAGAGAGTTTGAAAATGGGGCATTTTTTTTTGCAGTGAGAAACAGGGTGCCTATTTTACCAATGGCTTTTTCTTATAGGCAGGGTCCAAAAGAAAAGGTATACTTTACATTAACTATTGGGAAACCTCTTTTCCCAGATCTTTCTTTAAAAGAAAATGAAGCAATAGAAAAACTAAAAAAAGAGACAAAAGCAGAAGTAATAAGATGTGCCGGCATAGAAGAATAAAATTAAGGAGAGATAGAATATATAAGCCGGATTCTGTTTTAAACAGTCATCTATCTGAGAGATATATTACTATATCCCTTTTGCTATCTACCCGAGCGTGTTAAAGAGCGGGCAACTCATACGCTCTGCTTGATATTGCTCCTGATGGGGCTTGCCATGCGTTGAATGTCGCCATTCAACCGGTGAGCTCTTACCTCACCTTTTCACCCTTACCTTAAAAAAGGCGGTATGTTTTCTGTGGCGCTATCCTTTTTAGGTAATAATACCTAAAACTGAATGTTATTCAGCATCATGCCCTATGGAGTCCGGACTTTCCTCTGAATAAAATAACTATTCAGCGACTGTAAATTCTATCTCTCCATCTTTTTTCAAATCCATAGCAAGATTTGCAAGATAATCAGCATCTCTATTTTTGTTTCTATCAATATAATTTATCTTAACATCTTTAAATTTTTTTATGAGTTCTTGTGCTCTATTATATAATTCAATCAAATTCTCTTTTTTTATTTTATAACTGCCTATTATCTGATTAACCAGCAATTCAGAATCTGAATTAATCTTTATTTTCTCAATATTTTTATTATTGGCTAATTCGAGTGCCTTTATTAAAGCATTATATTCAGCCTCATTATTTGTCAAAAAACCAGTATAAAAATAGTATCCCTTTTTTTTAAGACTATTATTTATTACTATTCCAATGCCACTTTCCCCTGGATTTCCTCTTGATCCACCATCTATGTTTATTATTGTATAGTCACTAAAATACCCATCCAAAAACTCTTTTAAACTCTTTTCTTCTATATTCAACTTCCTTACCAAAATATTAAAACACTCCTGATCCTTATATATCAATTCTAAAATTTTTTCTATCATACAAATACTTATTCTTCAGAATCAAAGAAATTTTCCTCTTCTTCCTCTTCAAAATTGAAGATACTCTCCTCCTCTCCAGTAAAATACAAAATTCTTGAACAATTAGGGCAAAAATAGATTTTATCACCCTTTCTAACATTGTTTATAAATTCTGGGGGTAGGACAAGATAGCACCCATTACAATATCCTTTTGATACTGGCACTATACCTTTGCCTTCTTTATATTTTACTATCTTCTCAAATTTATACTTAATATTCTCATCTATCTCTGAAATTATTGCCTTCTCTTTCTCTTCTATTACCTTTAACTCATCTTCTATTTTTTCTAATTCAACATTTATTCTCTCCTGCTCTTTTACAATATCTTCCTCCTGTTGTTTTATGCTAATCTTATCTTTTTCTAATGCATTTCTTAAATCTTCGATAATTCTCTGATCCTGTAATAATTGAAATCTATATTCCTCTTCTTTCTCCTGTGAATAAATTAATTCCTTGTCTAATGCCTTATATTCTCGTGAAGATTTTATAACCTTGGTTTTTTCTTCTATATTTTTTTTCTGCAATAAAAGTTCATTCATCTTCCTTTGATTTTCCATAATATTTTCTTCTAAATTTTTAAATTGATTATATTTTGCTAAATATGATTTTTTCAATTTATTTAAAATTTCCATTCTTGAAGAAAGTATTTCTGGTAATTCTTTCTTTTTTTGTAAAAGTTTAAATTTCTCAGTCAATATAGACTGATATTCTAATAAAACATCGTATTTTTCATTTACATTCATTAAAATTCTCCTTTTTTTTAATTATAATTATCTAAATGATCTTTTAATTTTCTTAATCTGGATGGATGTCTTAATTTTCTTAAAGCCTTTGCTTCAATCTGCCTTATTCTTTCTCTTGTTACATTAAATATAGCTCCAACTTGCTCTAATGTCAAAGAATAGCCGTCTTCAAGGCCATATCTCATTTTTAATACATCCTGTTCTTTTTTAGTTAAACTTCTAATAACATCATTTAACTGCTCTTGCAAATTTTTAAATGCCGCAAAATTTGCTGGATTTTCAAAACCTTTATCCTCAATAAATTCACCAAGAATAGAATCATCTTCTTCTCCAATAGGAGTTTCAAGACTGACCGGCTCTTTTGCAACATTTTTTACAGCCTTAACTTTCTCTTCTGGCCAATCAAGTTCTATTGCCAGTTCTTCATCTGTTGGCTCTCTTCCATATTTTTGAGTTAAAATCCTTGTTGTTTTAAAAATTTTATTAATCTGCTCTATCATATGAACTGGCACTCTAATAGTTCTTGCCTGATCACTTATGGATCTTGTTATTGCCTGCCTTATCCACCATGTTGCATAAGTTGAAAACTTATACCCCTTTCTATATTCGAATTTATCAACTGCCTTTATTAAACCAATATTCCCTTCCTGTATAAGATCAAAAAAATGAAGACCTCTATTTGTATATTTTTTTGCAATACTTACAACAAGTCTTAAATTAGATTTAACAAGCCTATTCTTTGCGTTATTTACAAGAAATAATCCCCTTTCCACTTCTTTACCAACTTCTTTCATCTGTTCTATGGAATTATTATATTTATTCTCATAAGATCTTAATGTCAATTTATTATTCTTATATTTCATTACAATTTCTTTTATCTTATCTATTGACATATTAAATTCTTTTTCAATACACTTCTTATCCCTATCTTTTTCTATAGCCTTTATAAGAGCCTTAACCTGTTTGCCATCTGTCATTTTTAATTTTTTTAAAATTTTTAAATTTATATTTTCTATATCAATTATTTTTTTTACTATCTTTACTATCTCTTCTGCAATCTTTAACACATCCTGATTATCTAACTCATGATTAAACATAATCTCGAAAGCCTCTTCTTTTACCTGTGCTATCTCTTTTGCTAATTCTTCTCTTTCAGATTGACTTCTTGACATCTTATATTTAACTAAAAGTTTTTCAAAATACAACACCTTTTTCATAAAGGTCTGAATAATCTCTTTATATCTGCTTTTTATTCTCTTCTTTTCAGAAGAATAGTCTCTTGAATCAGACCTAACTGTAACAATTGCCTTTTCAAGTTCTATTGGTTCGGCACTTATTTGTTCCAAAATTTTATAAAATTCTATCAGAGTAATTCCTATTTTCCTTATAGAATTTCTAATTATCCTTTCCCCCTCTTCAATCTTTTTAGCCAGTTCTATCTCCTCTTCTGGTTCTAGCAATTCTATCTTACCTATCTCTTTTAAATATATTCTTATAGGATCATCAGTTGAACTAAAGCTACTTGCCGTTAAATACTTCTTTTTCTGTGTAGAATCTTCTAACTCTTTTTTCAAATTTTTTAAATCTTTTTCGATTTCAGAAATGCTACTTAATTCTTCATCAAGAATATTAATTTTTCTCTGTTGTAAAAGATCAAATACTGCATCAATATTTCCAGAATTAATAATATCCTCTGGCAAATTTTTATTGATTTCGTCAATTGTTATCTCTTTTTTTTGTTCTGCGATTTCTAATAATTTTTTAATTTCAGGATAATCAGTTATATCTCTTTCCATTATCTTTTAATCTCCTGTAATTTTTCAAGTTTTAAGATTTCATTTATTAAAACAGTTTTTTCCTCCTGCAATTCTTTTAAAAGTTCATCATCATTATATAGTTCTGCTAACCTTATTTTCTCTTTTATGTTTTCGTTTTTCATTAGATAAAAATTTTTCTTCAAATCAATTATTCTATCTACTATATTATTAAACTTATGATCCTCATTTTTTATATTAACAAAATCAGGAGAAAAAATCCTGTTTTTTACAAAATCTTTTATATTATCATCGTCAATAATATCCATTAAATTCTTTACATCGCATAAATCTTTTTCAAAAATTTTTTCAAATATATCTTTAATGGTATTATTTGTAAAAAAATAACTTTTCAAATCAAATTTTTTTATTATTTCCTTACTTTTACCGTAATTAGATAAAAAAAGTATTAATTCTATCTCTCTAATATCTCTTTTACTTATTTTTTTAATATTTTCTTCTTTCTTATATTCTACTGTTTCTTTTTTAAATCTTAATTTATTATTCAAATAACTATTGTATTCTCTAATAACAATATTTTTTTCAATCTTAAATTTTTCTGCTATAATAGAAAGAAGAGTCTCTCTTATTACTTCGCTATTCCATAATTTTACATAATCAAATAAAAAATTAAGACAATCGATTAATTTATCGTACTCTTTTAAATTAACATTTCTTGTCTTATAAAAAAATAAAAAATCTATTGCAGAAATTCTCTGTGTTGCAAAAATATTAAAATCTTCTATTGAATTATTTTTAAAATAATCATCTGGATCCATTCCATCCGGTAAAACCAATACCATACTCTTTATATTCTCTATATCTGCCATTTCAAAAAGAGCCTTAACAGCCCCCTTTAAGCCAGCCTCATCCCCATCTAAAAGAAGAACTATCTCATCAGCATATCTTGATAATATCTTTATCTGCTCCTTTGTAACAGCAGTCCCACACGGAGCAACTACATTTTTAAGTCCACTTTTATAACAACTTATAACATCTACATAACCTTCAACTATATATGCTCTTTTTTCTTTTTGAATATGCTCTTTTGAAAGATTTATACCATAGAGATTTAGACTTTTTTTATACACCATTGTTTCTGGTGAATTAATGTATTTGGGTTTTGCGTCTGGATTAATAACTCTTCCGCCAAACCCAACACATTCACCTTTATAATTTATTATTGGAAACATTATTCTATCAAAGAACAAACATTTTAAACTATTTTCGACTTTTGTAAAAAGCCCAGTCTCTATTAAGAAATCCTCTTTAAATCCCTTTTTCTTTAGAAAATTTTCAAGCCTTCTATATCCTCTTGGTGCATAACCTATTTTAAAAAGATCAATAATATTTTTATCAATATTTCTATTAAATAAATATTTTAAAGCATCCTCACCTTCTTTTCTTTTTATTAAAAAAAAATTAAACAATTTAATCAATCTTGCATTAAACTGAATAATTTCATCTTTTCTTTTATAATTTTCCTGATAATCCTCCCCGTTTTTGTTGTTTATAAGTTCTATACCGCATTTTTTGGCAAGAGATTCGACCGCCTCGTTAAAAGTAATGCCCTCTATTTTTTGTAAGAATTCGATAACATCGCCTTTTTCCCCACAGGAAAAACATTTATATATACCATACTCTTCAGAAACATAAAAAGATGGATGCCTATCATTATGAAAAGGACACAAACCAAGCCAATTCTTGCCACTCTTTTTAAAATTTTTAACATACATGCTAACAATAGAAACAATATCTGTCTTTCTTTTTATTTCCTGAATAATCTCCTTAGAAAAACGCAATTAATACCCCTGTTAGCATTTAGATAATAAAAAAAGAGTAAAGTTAAATATACTAAATTTTTTAAATAAAATCAAGAAAAATTTGATCTAATTTACAAAAATTTTAATACTTTATTTTAAAAAAAGGGAAATATCTTCTACATATCCCCTGTGTATTTTGAAAAAAATAATTAATTATTAACCTAAATTATCCCCATATTCTTGTATTTAAATTTAGTTCTTCAACAATGCCTATAGCAAGAGACATATCCTCATAATATTCTTTAATAAGATCAAAATTAATTAAAGTAGAAAAAATTTTGGGCTCAAATAAATTTTTATAATACGAAATAGCAACATAGATTTTATTATTAATGAAAGAAAGATATATACTCTTTTTGCTCTTTTTTTGAAACTCTGTTATTCTCTTCATTAAAGATGGGGTCAAGATGTATCTTGCTTCAATCTGGTCCTTTCCATACACAACAAATAGCTTCTCAAATTCCGGATCATCCATCTTTATAAGTTCACCTCTAAATTTATTCATACCCTGTAAAAAATTACCTATTAAATTACCAAACATTTTTTGTGCTACATCTGGCAACACCATAGTCTCACTCTTAAATTTTTTATTAAAATTAGCAATAAAAAAAAGTCCCTTAAAAATCGTATGCCATTGAGTCCCGTTTTTACTTTCTGTTTTATATTCAGAATGAATCTCTGAAAACTCTATCTCTGTCTCTCCAATTTTTCCTCTTACATAGTCATCCCCATTATATCTATCTGGTGTCCTTGGAAAAAGTCTACTTGCCATATACTGAACTTCTGTAATTTTATCTTCTGGAAAATATTCAAGATTTTTATCTATAAATTTTATTATTCTATGAATAATTTTACTTTTAAAATCTGATTTATATCCTTTTGATGCTTTTATTGCTAAAAATATCCACAATACAATAATGCCAATTCCTAATATTATACCCAATAGAGGTATTATAAAAAAAAGTATTATTGGTAAAATAAGCCCTATCCCACATAATATATTTATTAAAATTAACTTTTTAGCAATTTTTGTTCTTGCTTCTTCAAGAACTTTAAGATCTCCCATTAAATCTGAATTATAAAATTCTTTTAATTCTTCAATTGTTTTCATTTATTTCCTCACTTTAAAAATACTATTTATTAAATAAATCTTTTACATTTATATTCTGTCTCTCTGCCTCACTTATTTCAAAAACATTCTTTCTTTTCAATCCCATCATACCAGCAAAAATATTAGTAGGAAACATTTCAATGGCATTATTATAATCTGTAACAGCAGCATTATATGCTCTTCTTGCAGCCGCTATTTGCTCCTCAACTTCATTTAAAGCTGCCTGTAATTGTAAAAAATTCTGATTAGCCTTTAAATCTGGGTAATTTTCCACTGCAACCATTATACCCCCCAGAGACTTTGTTAATTTGTTATTAATATCCACCTTTTCTTCATCACTTATATTACTGGAAAGAGCCTTTGTTCTTAATTCTGTAATTTCTTTTAATAGCTGACTTTCATACTTCATATAGTTCTGAACACTCGTAATAAGATTTGGGATTAAATCATATCTCTTCTTTAACATTGCATCCATACTTCCAAAAATATTTATAACCTGATTCTTTTTCCCAATTAACGTATTTACACAAATCACAATAAAAAGAATAAAAAATAAAATTGCACCGGCAATAATAATAATAAAAATCATAACATCTCCTTTTATATTTTAATATATAATTCATTTTAGTGTAATTGTTATTTATTTTTTAAATTTTTACTTTTTATTTACATTTTTTATATTCGTCTAATTAGTTTCAGAGAATTATGCTCTTGAAAATAATCCATAAAATTAATTATACCATAAAAATCTTTGTTTTGTTCCCTTTTCTATTTTTTTATAACGGATTTTACTACCCTTATTTTATATTATTAGTTATTGTTATAAACTCTTTTACCAAATTATCAGATTTATACTATAAAGAATTTTATTTCAAAAAATTAAACTATCTTGGCTTGTTAAAAGCATAGTTATGCTAAGAGAGGTTTTAGTGAAGAGTAATAAAAAAAGAATGCATTTAAAAGAATGCCAGTCTTTATAGAAATTGAATCTGTTTTAAGCAAAAATCTGTGCCAAAAACAAGGTAATAATATACTTCTTGGTCGATATAAAAGGGGATATCTGGATGAATCCTCTCATCCTTATCCTTATACCATTTTACCTTTCTTGCCCTCATATCCTCTATCTTATTCTTCACTTTCTCAAGCCTCTTTTCAAACCCATCAACCCCATACTTTTCTATAATATCAAAATATAATTCCAATATTTCCCTTACCAATACAGCGATACTAAAAGTATTTA
>DAONLM010000108.1:0-10267 GCA_035406685.1 Spirochaetota bacterium | reverse complement strand
ACGACTACTTTTTACTCAAATTTAACTTAAATTTCTGCCTGAAAGAGATAAAATTTTTATAAAATTAATGAAATGCCTAAAATTTGACCATTCTATCTTTATTACTCAAAACTTACCCTTAGGATAATTCTATCTTTTTAACTGTCTAAAAATAAAATCTCTCTTATCTATTATATGAATATAAAATTTTTGACAATAATATGATTTTCTGATATATATAAAATCAGGAGGTTTTTATGAAAGATATAAATCTTGATAATTTTATAAGAAAAGTAAAAGATTTTCCAAAACCAGGAATACTCTTTTATGATATTACTTCAATATTTACTCAACCAGAAGCATTTAGTTGGATTATAGAAAAGGCATTTGAGATGTATAAAGATAAAAAAATTGATATGTTACTCGCAGTAGAATCAAGAGGATTTATCTTTGCCTCCCCTCTTGCTTATAAAATGAAGATTCCTTTAGTTCTTGCAAGAAAAGCAGGTAAATTACCAGGAGCTACTATAAAAGAGAACTATGCATTAGAGTATGGCACAGCAACTCTTGAAGTTCATAAAGAGGATATTCCATCTGGAAAAAATATTTTAATAATAGATGATCTTATTGCAACCGGTGGCACTCTTAAAGCCTGTGCAAATCTTGTAAAAAAATTAGGATCTAATGTTACTGGCTTTTTCGCGGTAATAGGACTGCCATTTCTTAATTATGAAAAACTTTTAGAAGGTTATGACATAAAGACCTTAATTAATTATCATAGTGAATAATACTCATCTAAAAAGAGGAAAAACTTGAATCTTGTAGGTAAAATAGGCTATAAGATAGTAAGATTCTTTATCCATTTTTATATTCATAACTTTTTGGAGTTTAAAGTTTGGGGACAGGAGAATTTTATAGATGGGCCTAAAATATATTGCTCAAATCATTTCTCTTCAACAGATCCTTTTTTTGTAATAACATTAATGAGAGAGCCAGTTCACATGGTGATAGGTCCTGGATTTCATGTTCCTTTTTTTAGGACATTTTTAAAAATTGCAGAGCAGATAAATGCCTTACCAGAAAATAGAAAAAATGTTATACCAACAGCAGTAGAGTATTTAAAAAAAGGGGAATCAATTTATATATTTCCTGAAGGAGATCTCAATGATCAAAGAAGTTTTCTGAAATTTTATACTGGCCTTTCAAGAATATATTTAGAATATCCGGTTCCTATAATTCCAATTGGAATAGTATCTCCTATAAGATATGTAAAAGAAAAGAGTATAAATATAAAAGTTGGCGAAACAGAACATAAAACATTAACAGTTTTGTCTGGAAAATATTATGCAAATATAGGTAAACCAATAACATTTCCAGATTATGAAAAAATAGAAGACAAAAACAGAGCAAATGAACTTATTACAGAAGAGGTAAAAAAGAAAATAGAAGAATTAGTCTATGACTTAAAAATAAATAAATTTTGGAGTTAGGAGGTCTTTATGACAATTCAGGACGAAGTAAAAGATCTATTTAATATGATTCTTCAACATCCTGATGAAATTTACAAATTAAATCTTTTTATTAAACTAAAGAATGGTACATTGTTTAGTTATAAAATTGATAAAAAATTAGAAGATAATCTTCTTCTAAAAGAAAGAATAAGAAAACAAAAAATTGAAGAAAAACACAAAAAATTAGAAGAAAAAATAAGAAAAAAAGAGGAAAAAGAGAGAGAAAAATCTAAAAAGGAATAATTATTCTCCTTATATGATAAAATAACAATATTTTTCATTATTCTTGGGTTTTAATAATTATTCGTGTTTTTATAAAATTATTTTAAATTTACTTTTGACAAATTAAAAATTTTTCATTATAATTTAAAAATAGGATGTTATAAATGAATGAGGATTTGATTTTTGATTCAAAAACAGAAGAAAAATTAGAAAATATAGTAAAAAAATATAATAATATTTCTCAAGAGTTAGCAGATCCATCTATTATAAATGATAACAAAAAATTTAGAGATCTTTCAAAAGAGGCATCCCAACTTGAAGAGATTGTTGTAGAATACAATAATTATAAAAATTTTTTAAAACAATATAATGATACAGAAGAGATAATAAAAAATGAGAAGGACCTAGAATTAATATCGTTGGCAAAAGAGGAAAAAGAGGCACTCGTCATAAATTTAAAAAAAATAAAAGAAAAAATAAAGATATTATTAATACCACCAGACCCACTTGCGAGTAGAAACATTATCATGGAAATAAGGGCTGGAACTGGCGGAGAAGAGGCTGCTTTATTCTGTGCAGATCTTTTTAAGATGTATTCAAGATATTGTGAAATGAAAAATTGGAAATTAGAGGTAATGGACTATAATCAAAATGAACTTGGTGGGTATAAAGAGATAATATTTTCAATATCTGGCAAAAATGTTTATGAAAATTTAAGATTTGAATCCGGGGGACATAGGGTACAGAGAATACCAATAACAGAGGCAAGCGGAAGAGTGCATACCTCTGCCGTTACTGTGGCTGTATTGCCAGAGGTTGAAGAGATAGACATTGAAATAAAACCAGAAGATATAAAAATAGATGTTTTAAGAGCAGGTGGCGCTGGTGGGCAACATGTTAACAAAACAGAATCTGCTGTTAGAATTACACATATTCCTACTGGAATTGTCGTAAAATGTCAGGATGATAGGAGTCAGCATAAAAATAAGGCAACTGCTTTAAAAATATTAAGAGCAAGACTTTTTGATTTAGAGCAGACAAAAAAACAGAATGAAATTGCAGAGATGAGAAAAGGACAAATTGGAAGTGGAGATAGATCTGATAAGATAAGAACTTACAACTTTCCACAAAACAGAGTAACAGATCATAGGATTAATATGACTCTATACAAACTTGATAGGTTTATGATGGGGGAAATGGATGAATTAATTGAGGCATTAAAACTTAATTTTCTAGAGGAGAGAATAAAAAGTCAGAATTAAATAAAGAATTTATTTTAAGGAATATCAAATGGATAACGAATTATTTACTATTAAAAATTATAATAAAGATTCTATTATATATCTTGAAAAATCAAAAGCCCTCCCTTATCTTTTTTTGATTAAAAATGGGAAAGTGCTACAATCAATATTTTTTCCAGACAAAACTGAAAATGAAATTTTAAAAGATGGCGATACATTCGGCTTTGTCTCCTGTTTAACTGGGTTAAATAACATTGATAGAATTACGGCATTGACAGAGTGTTCTATAATTACAATAAAGAGAAATAATGTTATTGAATTTTTATCTCAAAAAAGAGATATTTTTTTAAAAATAATTAAAGAATATTCAAATAAATTAAGAGAACTTGACTCCATTTATCATAAAACAATTTTAAAATCTTCATCCGTTGTCTCAAGCTGGGATTCAATCTTATTGGCTGCGAAATTTTTTGAGAAAAATGGCATGCTACAACAGGCTAAATATGCTAACGAAAGATATAAAATCTATTCAAGTAATTATAATTCTGCATATATAAATTATAATGAACCTGAAGCAGGAACTAAATTAGAATTAAAAAAAGATGATGTTGTTTTTTGTGAAGGAGAATATGGTAAAAATTTTTACTATATAGAAAAAGGAAAGATTAAGATATCTCATATTAGCGAAGACAAAGAGTACATTATGTCAATTTTAGGCAATGGCGAGTTTTTTGGAGAAATGTCAATATTAAATCAGATGACAAGAATGGCAACTGCTGTTGCCTTTGAGGATTCTTCTCTTCTTGTCTTGAATCAAGATAACTTTATGGACAAATTAGGTAATAAAATATTACAAAAAATATTTATTAGTCTTGCAATAAGGATATATCATACTTATAGAAGAGTATTAAATTTATGTATAAATAATCCAGTTGCAAGGTTATATGATTCTCTTGACTACTTAATCGATATAGGACATGGCGTTAAAGGGAACAATAATTTTAATTTTTATTTTTCTCTTGAAGAGTTAAAAAGAATGACAGATCTTATGGAAATAAATGATAAGGTGATATACGATTTTCTTAATGACGATAATATAAAATTTAGTATGGGAGAAATGGTTATTCTTAATCTTGAAAAATTTTACGCCCGCCTTAGAAAAATTACTGGCATAGAAAAGAAAATATAGAAAATCAGGCTATTTTTAAGAATAATAGGCCAAAAATCTATTTCAACGATTATTCAAATATTTATAGCACAACTTAAATAACCGCATGTGCTCCATACGTTTTTTTCATCTCATACCTTTATTTGATTAAACAGATATTGCCACAATTTTAAAAATTTTTACTATTTTTTTCTATATATAACCATTGTTACCTGATTACCTTTTTCATTGTAATAAAATTCATCAAAATAATTTTTTGTCATTATTATACCTCTTCCATGTTCAAGTAGAGAATTAGCACCATCTATGCAATTCGGTATTTTACGCCAATCAAATCCTTTCCCCTGATCTTTTATGACATATATTACCTTATTCTTTGTTAAATAGTATTTAATTATAACCTTTCTTTTTTTAAATTCTTCTTTTAACGCATATTTTTCTATTATTTTATTAATATCAAAACCCTGTTTAAGTAACTCGCTTTTCTGTTCATAAGTTATTTCAAGATTGCCATGTTCAATAGCATTTATTAGCATCTCCTGAATACCAAATTTTATATTATATATATAATCCTTATCCACAATACCGATCTCTACAAGATTTCTTGTTAATTGCTCTGATATAGGACCTACATATTTTAATGAATTTGGGAGTCTATAGATCTTTTTTTCAAGTGTTAAAAATTTTGAAACCTCTATATTTAATCTTGCACTTCTTAATGAAATAAAATAGTTTAGTGTATTATACTTTATTTCATCTTTTGACTTTTTTAAAGAGGATATACTTATTGAATTATACTTAGAAATATAAGCCTTTAAAGAATCATCTATATTTTCTGCTAATATTAAAATTCCTATCTTATTATTAATCTTTTTAATTTTTTTTATTAATTTAAAATAATTATAGCTTATTGAATCACTATCTATTATGACAAAATCTATTTTTATTCTATTTTTATTAAATAACTCATCTTTGTTAGAACAGACATAAAAATTAATACTTTTATTATTCTTAAACAAATTTAAAATTTCATTAATATTTTCTTTATTCTCAGAAATTAATAATATATAATTTTTAGCCATTCTTTCTCTCTTTTTTAGAAAATTAAAGGCATATAATATTATTATAATACATTTTTATTTTTTTTAAAAGAGAGATTTTAAAAATTTTATAAAAATTTAAAAATTTTAGTAGAGAGTAGAGTCCACTATCTTATAAGATTTACCACTGATAGTCATTACATCATTATTGATAGTATATGTAACAATAATCTTCTTATCATCATATCCATCCTCTTTTTTTTCGTAAAGATAGATGATTTTGTTATTAATTACTTTATATCTATACCTTTTTTCAACTCCACCATTAAAAATAATTAGCTCATTATTTAATAAAAATTCAAAATAATTATTTTCATCAAACGCCCACTTTCCTATTATCTTCCCAGCCTTTAAACCCAATGGTGGAGAAACTTTATTTATAAAAAATCTCTCACTATTTCCATCTTTAAGTAAGAGTCTTTTACCCTGATTGTATATCTCAAAGAAATATTCTTCTTTATTTTCATTTTCATATATCATCAATTTGTCTTTATTAATTTCATATCTTGCGAGTACTGGTTCATTAAATAAAATTTCCATTGGATCACCTTTTATCTTTAGACACTTACCATTAGACTTTAAGATAATTTTTTCTATTTTGCCATCTTTATGAATATATTCCCATTCACCTACAATGGATGGAGATTCTATAAACCAGAGACTCAAAAAAGGGATATATGTTATGATAGCAAGAGTAACAAATCTTAATAAAATAAAGACTACAACAGATCTATAAATCTCAATTATAGATTTTTCAAATCTTATCGAAGAGATAAAAAGATTCATTCCTACTGGTGGAGTTAGATAACCTATCTCTAAATTTGCAAGAAATATAATTCCCAAATGTACTGGATCTATATTGTAAGCCTCGGCAAGAGGAAGTATTAATGGAACAACAATAACAAGAGCAGAAAATATATCCATTAAACAGCCAACTATTAATAAAAATATATTTAAAGCAAGAAGAAAAAGAAATTTACTCGCAATTATATTTTTCAGTAGATTAAATAACTTTTGAGGAACTTCCTGATATATCATATAATTAGTGGCAGCAAGAGAGACCGCAAGAATTACAAGTATGGCACCTACTAAAACCATACTTTCTTTCATTATCTTTGGAATTTCTTTTATTTTAATATCCTTTTTAATAAAGACTTCTACCACAAGAACATATAATACAGTAAAGGCGGCAGTATCAGATATTGCCATTTTACCAGAATATATCCCGCCAAATAAAAGAATAGGCAGGGGCAATTCCCATAACATATCTTTTAAGGCAAGAGCAAATTCTTTAAAAGAGAATTTTATGGTTTCTATTTTAAATTTAAAACTTGCCATATACATAGAATATAACGCTAACACTAACAATATTATGATACCAGGAAGAATCCCAGCGACAAATAGTTTATCAATGCTTGTTGCTGCAATTACCCCAAAGAGTATTATTGGTAGACTGGGTGGGAAAAGTAACCCAACACTTCCAGAAGTTGTGACAAGCCCAAGAGAAAATTTTTCATTATATTTTTCTGAAATTAATGCTGGAAGTAATAAGCCGCCAAGTGCGACAATTGTTACTCCTGATGCACCGGTAAATGAGGTAAAAAAAGCACATGTAAGAAGTGTTACTATAGCAAGACCTCCGGGCAACCATCCTAAGGCTGCGTTGGTAAATCTAACAAGTCTTTTTGATGCATTACTATGAGCAAGAATATAACCTGCAAATGTGAATAATGGAATACTGTGTAATAATGGTGTATTTGCAATTCCAGAAATTTCTTGAGGGACAATAAGTATATTTGTCTTTAAAAAATTTACCATTGAACTTGCCCCAATTATACTGAACAAAGGAGCACCAAATATAGTAACTATTATAATTATTAAAAATAGTATTAAGACCAACATTCTTTTATCCTATTCTTCTATTTTATGAATAAAATTATATATGTATTTAATCCCTTTTAAAATAAATTTAAAAGACATTAATAAAAAGCCGACCGGAATTGGTATAAGTAAAATCCATCTTCGTATATTTAAGAATGGTGCTGGATCATTTGAAGTATATTCTATTTTTATGATATATATAATAGAAATTACTGTTAAAATAGTAGTAATTATACCAGCAAAAAAGTTATTTATTAT
This sequence comes from Spirochaetota bacterium, assembly GCA_035406685.1. Taxonomy (GTDB): domain Bacteria; phylum Spirochaetota; class GWE2-31-10; order GWE2-31-10; family MWDO01; genus DAONLM01. The sequence continues at coordinate 2,907 of DAONLM010000108.1, read as the reverse complement.
TTTTACAAAAGATTTGAATCTCCCTTTTGTTAATTTCCCAATTAGATCTATATTTATGTGTTTATTTTCTGATGTTGCTATACTTGCTGCAACCATTGCTATCCATAATACAGAATATTTTAATAGTGAATCAAACCATACAAATTTTACAAGAAAACCACTTTTTAAGAAAGAATCAAAAAAAGAAAGAATCAGTTGAGAAAAAGAGATAAAAATAATCAAACATAGTAAAAGAATTAAAATTATCTCCTCTATTTTAGTAATAATATTTACTATACTTTTTAAAAATATCTTCACCCTTTCTATAAAAGGCATTTTCTTTTGAATATCTGCCATAATATTATTTCCATACTTTTAATTTTTATCAAATCTCTTATCATATTTTATACTAAAAATTTTATCAAAATACAATAATATTTTTAGATTTAATTAGAATTTTTATTCTTTCTATATTCTTCAAGCTTTTCCTTTATTTTTAAATATAGATCTCGTGAATAATCTACCTGAGTTAATCTATCTGAAGCTTTCTCAGCAAGCCTATAAAAAATTTCTTTTTGTTTCTGATCTATTGGCAAAATTTTTATGCCCGCTTTTCTTACTAAAATTTCTCTTGCATCTTCATTATCTTTTCTTACCTTTTGAGTAAGTCTGGCAAAATGTTCTTTAAAAAGACGCCTTAACTCTACCTGATAATTTTTTGGCATACTATCAAATAGCTTTTTATCCAATACAACAGCCCCAATCATAAGGGTTATCGGGAAATCTGCCATATAATATACCTTTGTAAACCATTGAGTTGCAATTAAGGCATAAGTACTTGAAAAAACAGTCTCTATTCTTCCAGTATTTAAATCTGTGATAATATCAGACATTTTTGTCTGAACTGGTTTTATCTTAGCCTCTTCAAAAAGAACTATACTTACCTGATCACCTTCCATTATGAATGGTTTAGCATTTCTTAATGCATCCAGTGTATCTACCTTTTTTTTAGAAAAAATATATATAAGCCCAACCTCACTCCATGCTGCAAGAATAAAACCATTCTTTTCAAATTCCTGTTCAAAAAGATAACCAAATTCTTTAACAATATAATCATATTCGTCATAATTTTTAAAAATCATTGGGAAACCTAATATCCCAAAATCCTTATAAATTAGCTGTGCTCCTCCACTGGACAAACCAGCGCCAGACAATTGTCCCATTTTTATCTTTTTTATAACAGAACTCTGATCCCCCATTGTACTTCCAGCAAATACCTTAATCTCAACCTGCCCCTTACTATATTTTTTTATATCTTCATTTATATCAAGTAATGTCTTTACCCAGCTACTACCCTCTGGAGCATCAGTTGCTATCTGAAATATATATTTAGCCTGTGGATTTAAAATATTGAGAGCAAGAAACAAGATTATAAAAATTAAATTTTTTTTACACATAATTACCTCACTTTTATCTTTATCTATTGAATATATCAAAAAGTTTTTAACTCGTAAATATATTTTATTAAAAAATCATTCTCTTATAAAATTATCTATATTTTCTAAAATATTTTTTGCCTGATTCTGTATTACAAGATTTAATAATCTTGTATCAGGATATTTATCAATATCAACTGCTATAATTTCCTCTAATATTTTGACGAAATTATCTCTATCTTTTACTGTCTTTAAATAGAATATTGCATAAAAAAATCTTGTTGTTAAAAAATCCTCTTTACTCAAAGATAATGCTATATCAAACTCCTCTTTTGCCTTTTTTAGATTCCCACCAAAATCTTCTGGGAAAGCACTGTAATATACACCATAGAAAAGATGAGGCGCCCCATAATAAAAACTGCCATCAATATCCTTTATTCTTCCGATGATCTCCTTTACCTCAGCCAGTTCTAATAAAGCCATCATATCATCAAGATTCCCTATGATCCACATTATCCAGGCATTTGCAGCCCAGAAAACATACTTTACATCTCTTTTACCAAGACTATTTAAAAATCTTTTAAATGCGATCTCTCTTTTTTCTTTATCGATTGTTTTTTCATAGGCTCTATATAAGGGATATGTCCTTAATAATTGAATAGCCCATTCCTTTGTCTTATTCTGAAAAATTTTTTGTCTTACTTTGTCATTTACAAATGCTTGCGAATATGCTGAAAATGTTTGAATTCCAGCCATAAGCATATCTTTATTATCTGGATAAGTTGTAATGATTCCTTCTATAAGAAGTAAAAATGCTGGTGCTCCGTCTTCAATCAATTTAATATCTTTTTGCCTGTATAAAGACTTACTTAATCCATCTATTAAATTATTTGTAAGACTTGAACAGGAAAAAAGAATAAAAATTATTACTACTAATATTATCTTTTTTTTCTTCATAGTTTTATCCTTAAAAAATGTATTTATATATATATTAAACATTTTATTATAAATTTCAAGAATTTATTACAAATAATTTATATTTTTTTTATAACACAGATTCAATAACGAAGTGCATATTTTATAAGCCTCATAAGGCGTCATAAAATTAAGACATTTTAATGACCTATTGTTTATAATATTTTAAATTCTTAATAATTCTTATTCTGATACCTTAACAAAATCTGTTTTCTTCAGCAACAAAAATCTAATTTTGCAAATTCGATGGGGTGCAATTTTATTTCTAGGCAACTTTTTTTAATTTTTTTGACAAAAATTGTAAAGGATTTTTTCAAAAAATTTGTGATTAATATATAGAAATATTTTTTATGGAGGGTTTTTATGAACACAAAATTAAATTACAAAAAAGATCATGAGCTACATTTTGTAACTACTTCAGAGATGAAGAAAAAAATTGCAAAGATTGCTAAAAAAGAAAAAATCTCTCTTTCTAAACTTATCTGTTATGTATTACAAAAATTCTCTGATAGGATCA
>DAONLM010000107.1:0-10280 GCA_035406685.1 Spirochaetota bacterium | reverse complement strand
GAATTTCTTGATAGATTGCCTCTATTACTCGAATTTTTGATATGAGATAAAAATTACTATTTAAAAAATTTTTTTCCTATAAATAAAAACATATAAAATAAAAAAAGCCAAGCAAGTATTGCTTAGCTTTTCACAGGATTCTTCATAATTTAATGTAAATCATTTTGGGGGGTAAGATTTAACATTGTTTATGAAGGAAACTATTTTTCAACCACAATTATATATTCGGATGGTATAAATTTTTCTTTAGCATTTTTTATGCCAGAAGAAAATTTAAGATAATTTTTCTCCTTTTTCTTATCATGCCTTATGAGGTTATAAAATATGCAGATGGTTATTGAATCTACCCTAAGTATATCTATATTTTTTGAATTGCCTGAAAATAAAATAGCGATTTCTTTTTACCAGAATAAATCTATATAATTTTTTATTGCGAAAATATTGAAATTAATTATATTTTATGTTTATATGTTATCATAAAATTATATCAAAAAAATAAGGAATTTATCTGTATGATAGAATATGAAAATTTAGCAAAAACAAATAAAAAATTTTTTGATGAATTTTTATCTTCATTCAAAAAAGTAATGGAGAGCGGCTGGTATATACTCGGTGTAAATGTATTAGAGTTTGAGAAAAAGTTTGCAGAATATCTTGGTGTAAAACATTGTATAGGCGTTGCAAATTGTCTTGATGCTCTACATTTATCCTTAAAAATATTTGATTTTCCTAAGAATAGTGAGGTAATAGTTCCTTCAAATACCTATATAGCAACAATACTTTCTATAGTTAATGCAGGATTAAAACCAGTTCTTGTTGAGCCAGATATAAGGACATACAATATAGATCCTTATTTAATTGAAAAAGCCATAACAGAAAAGACAAAGGCAATTATGGTTGTTCATCTATATGGTAAACCGTGTGATATGGATCCAATAGTGGCCATCTGTAAAAAATATAATTTGAAGTTGATCGAAGATTGTGCTCAATCTCATGGCGCTACTTATAAAGGCAAGATGACCGGCACTTTTGGAGATGCTGGATGTTTTAGTTTTTATCCAACAAAAAATCTGGGTGCCCTCGGAGATGCCGGTGCAGTAGTAACAAATGATGATGAAATTGCCGATAAGATCAGAACAATTAGAAATTATGGCTCAAAGGTAAAATATTATAATGAAATGGTTGGTTATAATTCAAGATTGGATGAGGTTCAGGCTGCATTTTTAACAGTAAAATTAAAATATTTAGACGATATAAACAATCATAAGAGAAAATTGGCAGAAATTTATGATAAAGAATTGGATGATAGGTTCATAAAACCAGTAAGGATAAATGAATGCTATGATGTTTTTCATGTATATAATATACGAACAAAGAATAGAAATAATCTTAAAGAATACCTTCTTGAAAAAGGTATAAAGACAGATATCCACTATCCTATATCACCAAACAAACAAAAGGCAATGAAAGGAATAATTGATCATTTTAGTTGTCCTATTTCTGAAGAGATACATGCTACTACATTGAGTCTTCCTATAGCATATTTTCACACAGAGGAAGATATAAAAAAGGTATGCGAGGCAATAAATAGTTTTAAAGATAGTTAAGTTATGGAAAATAGGGTAAGATTGATCAGTTTTAAATCAAATACGAATGAAAATGGCTCATTAATAGCAATAGAAAACAACAGGGATATCCCATTTGAAATAAAGAGAATTTTCTATATATATGGTGCAAGAGAGGGAACAATAAGAGGAAAACACGCAAATAAAAATTCAAAAATGGTGATAATTGCAATAAATGGTAGTTGCACAATAAAAACCTATTATCAAAATAAAGAAGAAATTTTTAGACTCAATTCAAAAGATCAAGGATTATTTACAGATAGAATGGTATGGAAAGAGATGTATGATTTTTCTAATGATTGTGTTTTACTAATTTTAACGGATTCTTTTTATGATCCTTATGAATATATTACTGATTTTGATTATTTTAAAAGATTAGAGATTTCTTTGATATAATATTTTTTATTTTTTTTAAAAAAATAAAAATTTTCATTCTTTTGTAATTTTTTTATTTATTTATCTTGCTTTTTATTAATATTGGTATTATAATTAATATATTAACTTTTAAGGAAATAAAATGAATAAAAAGAATATCCTTCTTGTTGAGGATGATGCAATCATTGGAATGTATGAAAAATCTTTACTTGAAAAAGAAGGATATAATGTAACACATTGCCTTTCTGGAGAAAGAGCCCTACAACAAATTAAATTAGATAATTTTGATATTATTTTAATGGATATAGATCTTGGCAAAGGGATAAATGGGGTTGAGACAGCAGAAATAATATTAAAAGATAATAATATCCCGATTGTTTTTATCTCTTCACATACAGAAAGAGATATAATAGAAAAAACAGAAAGTATTAATTCTTACGGTTATATAGTGAAAAATTCTTTTGAAACTGCTATTTTTACAATAATCAAAATGGCTTTTAAATTATTTGAATCCAATAAAAAGATAGAAAATGCTTTAAAAATTTCTAATGAGAAAGAAAAAATATTGAATAGTATATTTAATGCTATCCCGGATTTTATAGGTATTTTAGATCCAGAATTCCAGATAATAAAATCCAATAAATCTCTCTATGAATTCTTAGGCTTGGATAAAAATATATCAAAAGGGAATCACTATTTTGAACTGTTCGAAAAAGAAAAAAAGGAACAAAAAGAGTCTTTTTTTGAAGAATTTATAAACACGAAAGGAATATTCAAGCAACAGATTTATAAAAAAGATTTGAATAGATACTTTGATGTTATGTTGTATCCAATAATAGAAGATAATGGAGAAATTATCAATTTTGTAGAACATATAAGAGATATAACAGAGGCAAAAAAAATAACAAAAGCAATAGAAGAAAAAGGGGAAATGCTTTCAATCACCTTACAATCAATAGGCGATGCTGTTATTGCCACAGATATTGATTGTAATATAACATTAATGAATAAAACAGCAGAAGAGATAACCGGTTGGAATTTTAATGAAGCAAAGGGTAAAAATCTTTTAGAAATATTAAAACTTTATGATTCAGAAACTATGACTCCTATAAAAATCCCTTTTGGTTTAATGACGAGTTCAAAAGAGAGGTACGATCTTTTAGATAATACTCTATTAGTGGATAAAAATGGTAATAGATATATTATAGCAGACAGTATTGGCGTTATTAAAGACAGTGAAGAAAATATAATGGGATTTATAATTGTATTTTCCAATATAACAGAAAGATATAATCTTACTAAACAATTAAAAACAAAAGATGCTTTTATTAGTTCTATTTTAAATAGTAATCCTAATATTATGCTTTATCAAATATTAACAGATATTAATGATAAAGAGAGGAGAGAATTTATATTTTTAACAGAGTCTGTAAAGAATTTATATAATGTTACAGAAGAGGAGGCAAAAAAAGATTCTTCTTTAATATACAATAGGGTTATTGAAGAGGATAGAGAGAAATTAAGAGCCGAGGAAGAAAAATGTCTTTTAAACAATACCCCTTTAAAAATAGAGATAAGACTCTATAATCCTGATAATTCTATAAGATGGTCAAGAATAATCTCTACACCATTTAAAATTTCTGAAACAGAAGTTTTATGGAATGGTATAGAAATAGATATAACAGAAGAAAAAAAAAATATGGATAAACTTTCTTTATTAATAACTGAAAAAGAGACTATTTTAAAAGAGGTGCATCATCGTATTAAGAATAACATGAATATAATATTGAGTCTATTAAGACTTCAAATAGAACAATATAAAGAGAATAAAGAGATAGAAAATATTTTAAATGATGCATCTTCAAGAATAAAAAGCATGATGATATTATATGATACCCTATATTTATCTAAAAAAAAGACAGAAATATCGACAAAAGATTATTTATCTTCTCTTATAGATGGTATAGTAGAGATTTTTCCTAAAAAGATAGAATTAACAGTGAAAAAAGAGATTCAAGATTTTATGTTAAATGAAAAAATTTTATCTATTATTGGTATTATATTAAATGAATTGATAACAAATTCTATTAAACATGCCTTTTGTGGTAGAAAGAAAGGAACAATCACTTTTATATTATCAAAATCTAATGGAAATATTGTCATGATTTTTAAAGATGATGGTATCGGCATGCCAGCAGAATTTAATATCGAAAATAGCCCTGGTTTTGGCTCGAAATTGATCTCTTTATTAATTAGCCAGATAAATGGGGTTTTATCTATAAATAGTTCAAATGGCATAGAATATAACATAAGATTTTCTATTTAATAATATCGATCAAAAGACAATTCTTACTATAAATTCTTGCATATTAAATAAATTTTTTTGACAAACCGAAAAAAATTAAGTATATGTTTAAATGAGTAAAATCTTAAGAGGAGATATATGTTCTCTATTTTTATTGATGGCCTATTTATAGAAAATGACTTACAGAATAGATATGACTCTAAAAGATCTATTGATATTATATTTGAAGAGGCGAAAAAGAATAAATTTGATAGATTTGTCTTATTACAGAATGGCTCTATTACAGATGTTCCAGAAGGGATAAAAAATGTTGTTATATCAGACCTAACACCAGCCAATATTATTGAAACAATCATTAGAGAGGCGAAAAATAGCGATGATATACTATTTTTTGATGCTGGTTCTCCTTTTTATGATTATGAATTTATCAATAAAATGATTGAGAGGCATACTAAATATTTTGCTGACTATACTTATTGTATTGGTTATCCAGAAGGGCTTGTTCCTACAATTATTAAAAAGGATGCATTAAAAGAATTTTTATCATTAGCAGATTCTGTTGATGTTTTAACACCTAATTATCTTTTTGACATTTTATCAAAAGATATAAATTCTTTTGATATAGAAACTTTTCTCAGTGATATAGATTTAAGAATATACAGAATAAAATTTGGAGAAAATGATAGAGGTGAGAGATTATTAACAGAAAAAATTTTTAATAGTTTAAAAAATAAAAAGGTAGAAGAGATAACTCAATATTTAATTAACAATCTTGATAAAATTTATACTATTCCTTATATGATTGAATTAGAGTTAAACAATAAATTGCCGGTTAAACCAATATATTATCCAGAGAATATCTATTCAGATAATGAACTTAATATAGATTTTGTTAAAAAGATTTTAGAAGAGATTAAAAATATTAATCCAAAGATAAATTTAGTTCTTGGTGGTTTTAGTGAACCTTTTAATTATAAAGAGATCTTTGAAATTTTAAAATTTACCTACAAACTCAATATTACGACAATTGTCGAGACATTTGGATACACAATAGATGAAAAATTTATTAATGATATTATAGAAGCAAACAGCAATGTTATAATAGTTGTAAAATTGGATGCATATACAGAGGCAACTTATAACAAAATAAATTATGGTGGAGATTTTAATAGAGTTAAAAAATCTTATTCTCTTTTAAAAAATAGCTCTTTAAAAGTATATAAACAGGTAACAAGAATGCTTGAAAATGAGACTGAAATTGAAATGTTTATAAAAAATAAAGAGGCTGACGATTTAATTATAAGAAAATATTCTACTTTTTGTAATACTATACAGGATAGAAAGGTAGTTGATTTAACTCCTCTTGAGAGAATCCCATGTTTTCATTTAAGAAGAGAAATTTTTATAAATTCAAATAAAAATTTAATGTTATGCTATTATTGTATAATTCAAAAACTTCTTGATCTTGAAGATAGTACCATAACCGAGGCTATAAAAAAATTAGAGTTAGAATATATAGAAAATGCAAACAAAAATTATAGAGAATGCTGTAAAAAATGTGACGATTATTATATATTTAATTTTTAGGACTCCTTATGGAATTAAAAAAAACAGGCCTATTTCTTCAGGTAAGACTCAATTCAAGTAGAATGCCGGGTAAGGCATTGATAGAACTTCATAATAAGCCACTTATTTCACAGGTAATGGAGAGATTACTTGTTGTCCCAGCAGATTATAAGGTAATTCTTACATCAGAGGAGAGTGCCCCTTTATTAAAGCCATTTGTTATTGATTCTGGTTGGGAAATTTTTGTAGGATCAACTCAAAATGTTTTAAAAAGGTTTGTTGATGCCGCTATTTTTTATAAAGTAGACACAATAATAAGAGCAACTGGAGATAATCCTTTACTCTCTTCTGAAATTGCTCTGGAGACAATTGAGTTACTCCATAAGACAAAGGCTGATTTGGCATATCTTTCAAGTATTCCGTATGGAAGTGGAGTCGAAGTTGTCTCAACAAAGGCATTGATTACTGCTTTACAAAATACAATTGTCCCATATCATCTTGAGCATGTTACCCCTTATATTTATGAGAATAGAGATAAATTTAAAGTAGTAACAGCAAAATTTCATGATGAACTTATAGCAAGGGAGGATATAAGAATAACAGTTGATACAAGAGAGGATTATGAAAAGGCTAATTTTTTATTTAGAGAATTAAGAAATAGAGCATCTTCTTTTAATATAAAATCAGTTGTAGAAATATGGGATAAATTAAAATTTGAGAAATATAAAAGACTATTAATTATTTTCAATGATAAAAATAAAGAAATTTTAAAAAGGACAATTCTTTTTTGTGAAGAATTACGAGATATTTTTGAAATTTATTTTTCTTTTAGAGGAAATGATTATGATATCTTAGATATATTTAAAGAATTTGATGCAAGATTCTTAGAACATGAAAAAATGTTAAGTTTTGTAAAAGAAACAGGCCTTTTTGAGAGGGTGATTGTTGATGTAGAAAATACAGATATTGAAAACATGAATCTATACAATAAATTAGGACCTGTAATTAGTATAAATGATTACGGAAATGGAGGAGAGAATAATCTTTTAAATATAACAACCAAAGAGATAGAAAGAGATTATTCAAAATTTAATTATTATCTTGAAAATCTTACAAAAAAAGAGTTAAGGTCATCCAATATAGTGAAGAAAAAAGAAAATAAAGAAGTATTTGTTTATATGGGAGAATTCGATTCTTCCAATCAGGCAAGAGAAATTTCGTTAATTTTAAGAGATCTGGGTTATAAAGTAAAAGTTTTTGTTAGCAAAAATTATAAAGAGAGAATAAATTTTGAAGGAATAGAAATAATAGAGGATAGTAAAAATATTAGTGATATTGCAAAGAAATCTGATTTTGTCGTAACAACATTTTCTTATTTCTTTTTTGATTGCTTAAAAGAAAAGATACCTACCATCTTAACAAGTTCTTCATTATATATTGATGAGATTATAGATCTTTTTAATTATGATTATAAAATACTTTTTAAAGATTATTCTTCTAATATCGAAACTCTTAAGCCTACCATAACCTCAATAATAGAAAAACTTAAAGAAGATAACATTTTTAAGGATCAGAGTAAAATTTTAAATTATTATAATAATTTAATAAATAGTTCTATTTTTAATATAGATAGTATAATTAAAGAATATAAACCCTCGTTTGTTCTATGTCCTTATTGTTGTAACATTAATCCGGTTTTGATTTATAGAAGTCAAGAATGGAATATGTTTAAGTGTAATAAATGTTCTCTTATATTTACCATTAGTCTGTTTGATTCAAATAACATTTATAATAACAATTACTTCTTTGAAGAATATAAAAATCTTTATGGTAAAACCTATGAAGAAGATAGAGAGACAATAAGGAATTTTGGAAAAAGAAGGCTAAAAAATATAAAAAAATACAAAACAAATGGGACTCTACTTGATTTTGGTGCTGGACTTGGTTTTTTTGCAGAATATTGTGAAGAGAATGGCTTCAAGACTTTATCTATTGATATTTCTGAGTTTGCTGTACAATATATAAAAGAAAAATTAGGTCTTAATGCTATATGTTCTGATCATACTTATCTTGAGAAAAGTACAGAATTATTTGATGTAATTACCAGTTTTTATGTTATAGAGCATATAAAAGATTTTGAGAAATTGATTTTTCTATTTTATTGTCATCTGAAACAGGGAGGCTGTCTTGCTTTATCTACGCCAAATGCGCATGGGATTTCAATAATAAAAAATTTTAATGAATATATAAAAAAACACCCAAAGGATCATTACAGGATATTCTCACCTAAATTTTTAACAAATCTTTTAAAAAAATATAATTTTAAGAAAATAAAAGTGATCTCAACCGGAATTCATCCAGAAAGATTTTTGAAAAACCCGAAGTTATTGCAAAATAAAATTATTAGAAAAACAATAGAAATTATTGCAAAGATTTTTAGATTAGGAGACACTTTTGAAATTTATGCAGAGAAAAGATAAATATCTAAACCTTGACTTTTATAAAAAAATCCCTTATAAAACAGAATATTTTTAAATTTCAAGGATAATAAGATTATGACTGATGCATTAAGAGAATTAAAATTAAGAGGCTTTTTTCAACAATGTACTGATGAAAATAATTTAGAGAAACTATTAAAATCAAAATCAATTACATTTTATGCTGGTTTTGATCCAACAAATATAAGCTTACATTTAGGTCATCTTGTCCCAATAATGGGTATGGCACACCTTCAAAGAATGGGACACAGAGCAATAGCCCTTGTTGGCGGTGGCACGGCGATGATCGGGGATCCTACAGGTAAAACAGAGGCAAGAAAGATTTTATCTGTTGAAGAGATTGATAATAACACAGAAAAAATAAAAGAACAACTGGAAAAATTTTTAAAATTGGATAATAAAGAGGGGATACTTGTAAATAATGCCGAATGGTTAAGAAATATAAACTATATTGAATTTTTAAGAGACATTGGTAAACATTTTAGCGTTAATAGAATGCTTTCTTTTGAGACATACAAAGAAAAAATGAAATATGGGCTCTCTTTTCTTGAGTTTAATTACATTCTTCTTCAATCTTATGATTTCTTACAACTTTTTAAAAGATATGATTGTGTTTTACAGATAGGCGGAGATGATCAATGGGCAAATATGCTTTCTGGTGTTGAATTAATAAGAAGAGTTGAAAAATCGACAGAAGTAGAATGTCTGACTTTCCCATTGATTCTTACTTCTGATGGTAAGAAAATGGGAAAAACTGAAAAAGGAGCCATATTCTTATCAAAAGAGTTAACCACAGTATTTGATTTTTATCAATACTGGATTAATGTCACAGATGATGATGTAATAAGATTTTTGAAATTATATACATTTTTACCACTTGAAGAAATTGCAAAATATGAAAAACTTAAATATGAAGAATTAAGAGAGGCAAAAGAAGTTCTTGCTTTTGAAGTGACAAAGCTTGTTCATGGCGAAGAGGCAGCTATTGAAGCAAGAAAAGGGGCAAAGGCTGCCTTTGGTAAGGGAGAAGATTTTGATGCAATGCCTACAGTAGAAATTTCAAAGGATATAATAAAAAATGGCATAGGAGTTCTTGATCTTTTTGTTAAAGCCGGTTTATGTGAGTCAAAAGGGGAAGTTAGAAGGCTTATTCAACAGAATGGCTGCAAGGTAAATGATAAAAAAATTAATGATGAAAAAGTAATAATTGAAGAAAGTTATGTTACAGAAAATGGAATTATATTGAGAAGTGGTAAAAAAAAGGTTTGTAGAGTAATTGTTAAAAATTAATTAGTATTTAAAAATAAATTTAAAAAATTAAATGTGGTTCAAATCTTTTTTTATAAAATTTAAAGTGCAGAGTTTGCCTGAGGTTAATTTTAGTTGAGAAAAGATTATAATGAGGATTATTTATTTTTTTGGTAGAATTTTTAATAAATTTGAGAAAACTTCATAATCGCTGAAAATGATTAAAACAATATTACTTCTTATTTTTTCCAGTATGGATGCTTGAAATAATTCCAGCAAAAAGACTGGAATAACTTTATTCTTCAGCGATTTTAAGAAAGTGTCATAAATTTAGTCAATAATAGGTCTCAAAGCCCACTACCTGATAGCAATCGTTGTAGATTGCCTTGTAAAATGGGGTGGTATTGCCTTTAAAGTGCGACAATTCTTTTTTCTTTCTCCATTTCTTTATCTTTGTTAGTCTCAAAAATAACCTCAATGTTATTATACTACATTTCATCTCAACCCCGGTAATCCCAAGTTTATCATACTCTTCCAAAAAAAGTAGGATAATTCTCCTCAATAAACAACCCATGCTGAAAAAATTAAGATCAGCATGGATCTTCTTTAAAAAACGATAGTCCTGTTTTGACAGATATACATGAATTCTTGCATCCCCATCTA